>JACDQI010000316.1 GCA_015657675.1 Devosia sp. | reverse complement strand
CGGCGGCTGCAGCGCCGAGACCACGAGGTCGGCAATGGAGTCGGTCCAGGGAATGATGTCGATCTTTTCGCCCTGCAGTTCGCCGACGACGGCCTGCACGCGGCTACCACGCATACCGACGCAGGCGCCGACCGGATCGACCGAAGAGTCGTTCGAGGTTACGGCGATCTTGGCGCGGCTGCCCGGATCGCGGGCGATCGAGCGGATGGTGATGATGCCGTCGTAGATTTCCGGCACTTCCTGCATGAAGAGCTTGGCCATGAACTGCGGATGGGTGCGGCTCAGGAAGATCTGCGGGCCGCGCTGCTCGCGGCGGACGTCGTAGATATAGGCGCGGACGCGGTCGCCGTAGCGGTACATTTCGCGCGGGATCAGCTCGTCGCGGCGGATGATGGCTTCGCCACGACCCAGATCGACGATGACGTTGCCGTATTCGACGCGCTTGACGCTGCCGTTGACGATCTCGCCGATGCGATTGATGTACTCGTCATACATGCGGTCGCGCTCGGCATCGCGCACCTTCTGGACGATGACCTGCTTGGCCGACTGGGCGGCGATGCGGCCGAACTCGATGGGCGGCAGCGGCTCGGTGACGAAATCGCCGAGCTTGGCGGCGTCGTTGCGGGCCTTGGCGTCCTTGAGGCTGATCTGGCGACCATATTCCTCGACCGTCTCGACGATCTCGAGCAACCGCCACAGGCGGAGTTCGCCGGTCTTGGGGTTGATCTCGGCGCGGACGTTGGTCTCGGCCCCGTAACGGGTCTTGGCCGCCTTCTCGATCGCGTCCTGCATGGACTCGATGACGATCATGCGATCGATCGACTTTTCACGGGCAACGGCATCGGCGATCTGGAGCAGTTCCAGTCGGTTCGCACTGACGGCCATTTATTTGGTCTCCTCTAGAGAGTCGGTCTCGTTCGTGTCCTGCTCGTCCATTTCCTGGACTTCGACGGTTTCGATCTCGTCGTCCTCGTCGATCGGGTGGGCTTCCTGTTCGCGGCGGGCGTGGTCCATGAGCGCATCGGTCATGACCAGCTTGGCTTCGGCCAGGAGGCTGAGCGGCAGGCGGTGGTTCGGATCATCGCCCTTGGGGACGTCCGGAAGTTTCAGCGTCACGGCCTCGGCATCGACACCGACGATAAAGCCGCGGAAGCGCTTGCGGCCATCGAGCAGGTCGGTGAGCTCAAGCTTGATCTCATGACCCACATAGGTGGCGAAATCCCGGGCCCGCACCAGCGGCCGGTCGATGCCGGGCGAGGAGACCTCGAGATGATACTCGCGGTCGATCGGGTCTTCGACGTCGAGCACCGGCGAGATGTCCTTGGAGAGGCGCTCGCAGTCGGTGATGGTGAAGCGACCGTTCTCGTCTTCGGCCATGATCTGCAGGGTGCAGCCGTTTTCCTGCGTGACCTTCACGCGGACAAGGCTGTAGCCCAGATCGATGGCGACCGGCTCGATGATGCGGGCAATGCGCGCTTCGAGGCCGGTTTCCTTGATGTATCGCCGTTCGGCGAGGTCGAAAGCCATGGGTCCTGCAGGTAATAAAAAAGAGCGGGGCCGGAAGGCACCCACTCTGCAAAAAGCCAGAGATGTTGTGTGGCTATATAGCGCCGTTGGCGGGCGGGCGCAAGGGAGAGGCGCGAGTGGCCGGCTCAGCCAAGGAAGTCGAGCAGCGCGGAGGTGTATTCAGCCGAGAGGCGGGCCGCCGTGTGATCGCCCGGGACCAGCACCAGGCGCGCGCCAGCAATCGCCGCGGCCAGGCGCTCGGGATGGACGGCGAGGGGGTCGGTGTCGCCGGCAACCACCAGGGTATCGGCGGTGATGGCGGCAAAGTCGATGACCCGATCGGCTACGGCGTCGCACTGGGCGGCCAGCGCAGCCAGATCGTTGGCGCGCACTTCGGCGCCGGCGCGGAAGGCCTGGGCGATGGGGGAGAAGCTGGTGGGGTCGGTGGCCCGGAGGCAGGCGGCGAGTTCGTCGGTGGCGAGAACGCGGCGGTCAACGCCACCGGTCAAGACCACCGCTTCGCCGACGCCGCTGATGACGACGCGGCGCAGGCGCGGTTCGCGGGTGGCGACCTGGGTGGCAATGACGCCGCCCATGGAATAGCCGACGAGGTCGAACTGAGTGATGCCGAGATGATCGACCAGTTCGGAGATGTCGCGGGCCATCAGCACTTCGCCGTAATAGCGCGACAGATGCGGCTTTTCGGAACGGCCATGTCCGCGGGCATCGAGGCCGATGACGCGGCGGCCGAGGGTGGCGAGGCTTCTGGCAATGCCGCACTCGACCCACTCACTATAGGTGGAGGCGGAAAAGCCGTGCTGGAGCAGGATGGGCGGCAGGGCGTCACCGCTGCCCAGTTCGTACCAGGCAAGGCTCAGGCCATCTGAGGTGACAAAGCTCGATTGCATGGGACGCAGCTTGATCCGAGTGCGGGAAACTGGTCCCTATCTAGCCGGTTCCGGCAGCAGCCGGAACGGAAAGAATTGCGAGTCCCCTGCCCGTGTCCAATCTGCCTATCGTCCTCATCCCGGGTCTCAACTGCACTGCAGCGGTGTTTGCCGGGCAAGTGCCGTCACTCTGGCAGGTCGGGCCGGTGACGGTGGCGAACCACCTCGAGGGCGAGGGGGTGGTGGGCATGGCGGCGGCGATTCTCCGCGATGCGCCGCCGGCCTTTGCGCTGCTGGGGTTCTCGCTGGGCGGCTATCTGGCGTTCGAGATCATCCGGCAGGCACCCGAGCGGGTACGGAAACTCTGCCTGCTCGATACCAGCGCGCGGCCGGATACGCCGGACTCGACCGCCAAGCGGCGCGAGCGGATGGCGCTGGCGGAGGCCGGTCGGTTTGCCGAGACGGCGGATGCGGCGTTCGAGCTCTCGGTGCATCCGGACCATGCCGGGCGGGCCGAGCTGCGGGCGCAGTGCGTGGGGATGGCGCTGGAGAACGGCGCGGCGGCCTTCGTGCGACAGCAGCAGGCGATCATCGCGCGGCCCGATTCGCGACCAACGCTGGCGCAGATCCGCGTGCCGACGACGGTGATCGTGGGGACAGGGACGCGATCACGCCGCCCGATGTGGCGAGGGAGATGGCGGACGGGATTGTGGGTGCACGGCTGGTGGTGATCGAACGGGCCGGGCACATGGCGGCAATCGAGCAGCCGGCAGCGGTTGCGGCAGCGATGATCGGCTGGGTGCGGGGGTGACGCAACGCGTCAGCGCCATCACTTTGACGGTCTGGCGAGGCTCTGAAAAGGCACCTCCGAGACCCAGCTCCGAGACCCAGCAACTGCTGCACGACACTTTTTTTGGCCGCAGCGCCGATTTTTT
>JACDQI010000315.1 GCA_015657675.1 Devosia sp. | reverse complement strand
CTTCTTGAGCGATATGCGGGGTCCCCGGTGTGTGGGTGAGGCAACCCCGCGTAAATGGTCACGGCCACGCCGCTGGCAGCGCCCCCGCGCGATTCGGCCGCGCCAGCGCCGGTGAGCTCTTACCTACCGCCGCTGCGCCGGCGGCTGGCTGCCGCGCGGCACCTTGTCCACCTGCTGCTTGAGCTCGGCCCAGAAGCTGCGCAACTGCGCCAGCCGTTCATTCGGCACCAGCACGAAGGTCTCGGCGGGCTGGTCGGCGTGGGTTTGGCGGCGCCGCGTTGTGCCGCGGCGGGGTGCGAAGTCGACGATGTCGCCCATGGCGATGATCCTGTCGGGTGCGAATGGCCTTCTGGCCACCCTGCGATGCTGCGCTCCAACCCTTGCCGGATGGTTAAGAAATTGAGCAGAAATCGTCCCGTTCTGGTTCGGAAGCGCGACCAGATGCTCTAGCGACGCCGAGAATCACTCCGCCGGCGTGGCAGGGTGCGTCCGGTCGATGTGCCCCAGGCTGCGCTCGGGGTCGATCCGGTCGCGCACCATCTGCTTGAGTTGTTTGACATCCGGAAAGCCGCCATCGCGCTTGCGCTCCCAGATCAGTTCGCCGTCGAGATGGATCTCGAAGATGCCGCCTGTTCCCGGGATCAGCGTCACCTCTGCCATTTCGAGGCTGAAGGTCGAGAGCACCTCCTGCGCCATCCAGGCCGAGCGCAACAACCAGTTACACTGCGTGCAATAGGTGATCGAAAGACTGGGCTTGCTGTCGGCGCTCATACCTGTGGGTCGCCCCAGTCCGAGAGTACGTAATGCGGCATGATCAGCCGTTCCTGGTCGTCGTCCACCGCCTCGGGCTTGGCCGCCATCAGCGCCGCCGTGGTGTTGTTGACGCGCTGCGCCAGGAGCCGCGCGATCTGCAGCGTCCAGGCGGGATGCGTCGCCAGCACCTTGAGCGCGTCGTGGATCACGTAGCACTCCACATCGCTCACCGCCTGCACCGTCGCCGTATGTGGCTTTTCGAGCAGCAGCGACATCTCCCCGAAGATTGCGCCCGGCGACCGTGTGGAGGCGATGAACGTGCCGTCCCGCAGCACTTCGATCTCGCCGTCGCGCAGCACCACCAGCCGGCCCGTCTGCGTGCCCTGCTCGAGCAACACCGTGCCGGCGAGATAGAATTCGAACTTCAGCCATTCCGGCGTTTCGGCCATCCGGGTGTCCTTACTTCAAGAGGGCGAAGATCTTGTCGAACATCAGCATGTCGTCGCGTTCCTTGGCGAGGTGGCGCATGTCCACCAGCATGCCGGTGGTGCGCTGCAGCCGCAGCGCCAGGGCCTTGGCGATCTGGCGCGACACGAATGCGTTGACGTCGAGAAACGCATCCGGATCGTCGATCACATGTACCTGCGCCCCATGCCGCGACCGCACTGTGGCGGTATGGGGTTGGTCGAGCAGCACGCTCATCTCGCCCACGATGCTGCCCGGCGCATCCATTGCTGCCACCACCGAGCCATCGCGGACCACTTCGAGGTCGCCCGTCTTCAGCACATAGAGCCGGCCGGTCTTGGCGCCTTCCTCGACCAGCACGCCGCGCGGCCCGAGCACCGTCACCGGATAGTCCCTGACCGCTTCGAGGATCATGCGAAATTCCCAAGCCCAACAATGCGATTGAACCTAGCGCAGCACCGTCCAAAAGCAAATCGGCGCCGATGGCCCACCCTCGACCATCGGCCCGCTCGCATTGACCGTCCCGAGCCGGCAGGGCAGGGTCGGCGCATGACCGTCCTCCCCGCTTCGCCGGCCCGCCCGCGCTTCGTGCTGATCGATGCCCTGCGCGGCATCGCCATCCTCGCCATGGTGGTGTTCCACATCGCCTGGGACCTCTATTTCCTCGGCTTTATCGGGCTCGATATCTCCACCGACCCGTGGTGGACGGCCTTCCAGAAGGCCATCGTCTCGAGCTTCCTGTCGCTGACCGGTGTGAGCCTATGGTTCGCCCATGGCCGGGGAATCCGCTGGCGCAGCTTCTGGCGGCGCGAAGCCATCCTCGTGGCCGCCGCGCTGGCCGTCAGCGCCGGCACCTGGTTTGCCTTTGGCGACTACTTTGCCTTCTTCGGCGTGCTGCATGCCATCGCGCTCTTCTCGCTGTTGGCCCTCGCCTTCCTCCGCCTGCAGCCGCTTATCACCGCCGCCATCGGCATCGCCATCATCGTCGCGCCGCTGCTCGTCACTCACCCGGTCATGCGCGAGCGCGCTCTCGCCTGGATCGGCTTTTGGCCGATCTCCCCGTCAACCGCCGATATCGTGCCGTTGTTCCCGTGGCTGGGGGTGGTCCTGCTCGGCCTCGCCTTCGCCAAGGCGCTCGACGGCCATCCGCTGTGGAAAGTGGGAGCGCCACGCCTCCTGGCGCTGCTCGGGCGCTGGAGCCTCGTCATTTACCTGCTGCACCAGCCGGTACTCTATGGCGGCCTCTACGGCCTCCGTCTCTTCATGCCCCAGCCCAGCATCGAGCAGGAATACACCGCCTTTGTCGAAAGCTGCCGCGCCACCCGGCTGCAGAGCGTCCCCGACGCGCTGGCCGCCGAACGCTATTGCGGCTGCGCCCTCGAACAGGTGCAGGCCGGCAACATGTGGGAGATGCTGCGCCGCGAGCGCACGGCAGTCGAAGAAACCGAAGTGCAGGCTATGATGGGGCTCTGCGACGCCATGAGCCGGCAACCTATCGCCGACGTGCCGCCACCCAGCCCCTGATTACTTGCCGAGAAGCTCGTAGACCTTTTCGAGAAATGCGAGGTCCGACGTGCTTTCGAGCTTCTCCCGGCTCTCCACCAGAAAACTGGTCGTCGCCCCCAGGCGGCGCGCCAGGATCTGCGCCACCTTGTAGGTGAGCTCCGGGCGCTTTTTCAGCGCCTCGCGCGCATTCTCCACCACGTGCGCCATCACGGTGGTCTTGGCCCGTACCGTTGCCGAATGCGGCGCATCGAGCAGCACGCTCATCTCCCCGATGATCGCCCCGACATCGGAGATCGTCGCCACCACGATGCCGTGCCGGATCACCTCCACCTCGCCCGATTCAAGCACATAGAGGTTGGAGGGCGGACCGCCCTCGGTAATGATCAGGCTGCCCTCGGCAAAGATTCTTGCCGGCGATCGGTCGAAGGACTTGAACACCATGGCGATTCTCCTGCTGGAGCCGAGACTATGGCAGGTTCGCGCGCCTCGTTACAGATGCGACGCCGGCCGGGCTTCCCCGCTCACCGCGCCGAACAGCCGCTCGAAAAATCCCGGCTCGTGCGGCTTGGACCCCTCGCGGCGCAGCTCTGCCAGCAGCGCACTGGTATTGTCGAGCCTCTGGCACGCCACCGTTGCCACGTGCAGCGCCGCAATCGGTGTCCGCTCCAGCCAGCCGATACCGTCCTCGATCACCTTGACCTCGACCGGCGTGATTGCATTCACGGTCGCCGTATAGTCGGTGCCGAGCAGCACGCTCATTTCCCCGACCAAGGACCCGGCGCCCTCGATCTGCGCAATCTCCACCCCGTCGCGGATGACGCTGAGCCGGCCCTTGGCCAGCACATAAAGCTCACCCCCCGGCGCCCCCGCCTCCACCAGCATCTCCCCCGGCTTGAGGCTCCGCGACGGAAACGCCGTCGTCAGCGTCAGCAGATTTGCCATCACCGTCCCCCGCTATTGCAACGCCCCCAGCATGCCACGTGGCGCCGGGTGGGGGTAGGGGGGATGGAGGCAGGAGCCCACGGACCCACGCCTTTCAGTCGGCACCTCTCTCCCCTTGAGGGAGAGACTCGAGACTGGTTTTGCGTTCAGCAAAGCGTAGTCGCAGCAGAGAGGTGTATCCGTCGAGCATCAACAAAAGGGCATACTGCCCACACCGAGCAAACGCGCGTCACTCCATCTTTGCTGGGCGGTCGTCTCGCAAATGGGCTCGCGACTCGCAGTGGGATGAATAGCTGGCGCTATTCATCCCCCATCTTCAGCGCCTTGATGAACGCTTCCTGCGGGATCTCGACGCTGCCATACTGGCGCATCTTGGCCTTACCCTTTTTCTGCTTTTCCAGCAGCTTGCGCTTACGCGTCGCGTCGCCGCCATAGCACTTGGCGGTCACGTCCTTGCGCATGGCGCGCACGGTTTCGCGGGCAATGATCTTGCCGCCGATGGCCGCCTGGATCGGGATGACGAAGAGATGCGGCGGGATCAGCTCCTTGAGCTTTTCGCACATCACCCGGCCGCGCGTTTCCGCCACCGAGCGGTGCACCAACATCGAGAGCGCATCCACCGGCTCGGCATTGACCAGGATCGAGAGCTTGACCAGATCACCCTCGCGGTGGTCGGCCAACGTATAGTCAAAGCTCGCATAACCCTTCGAGATCGACTTCAGCCGGTCGTAGAAATCGAACACCACTTCGTTGAGCGGCAGATCGTATTCCACCATGGCGCGATTGCCGACATAGCTGAGGTTGCGCTGAATGCCGCGGCGGTCCTGACAGAGCTTCAAAATCGAGCCGAGATATTCGTCCGGCGTCAGGATCGTCGCCTTGATCCACGGCTCGCGGATTTCCTTGATCTTGACCACATCCGGCAGGTCCGTCGGATTGTGCAGCATGATGGTGTCGCCATTGGTCAGCAGCACCTCGTAGACCACCGAGGGCGCCGTCGCGATCAGGTCGAGATCGAACTCGCGGCTGAGGCGCTCCTGGATGATTTCGAGGTGGAGCAGCCCCAAAAACCCGCAGCGGAAGCCAAAGCCGAGCGCCGCGCTGGTTTCCATCTCGAACGAAAAGCTCGCGTCGTTGAGCCGCAGCTTGCCCATGGCGGCGCGCAGCTCGTCAAAGTCCGATGCATCGACCGGGAACAGGCCGCAGAACACCACCGGCTGCGCCGGCCGGAAGCCGGGCAGGGCGGTGGCGGTGGGCTTGCGATCGTCGGTAATGGTGTCGCCGACATTGGTATCGGCCACTTCCTTGATCGACGCGGTGAAAAAGCCGATCTCGCCCGGCCCGAGTTCCGGCATTTCCACCAGTTTAGGCGTGAACACGCCGACGCGGTCGAGCTCATAGGCCGCGTTCGCATTCATCATGCGGATCTTCTGGCCCTTCTTGATGGTGCCATCGATCACCCGGATCAGCACCACGACGCCCAGATAGGCGTCATACCAGCTGTCGACCAGCAGCGCCTTGAGCGGCGCGTTGATGTCGCCCTTGGGCGCCGGCAACCGCGCCACGATGGCTTCGAGCACGAGGTCAATGCCGATGCCGGACTTGGCCGAAATCTCCACCGCGTCCGACGCATCGAGGCCGATCACGTCCTCGATCTGCTGTTTGACGCGCGGCACGTCAGCCGCCGGCAGGTCGATCTTGTTGAGCACCGGCACGATTTCGTGCTCGGCATCAAGCGCGTGATAAACGTTGGCCAGCGTCTGCGCCTCGACGCCCTGGCTGGCATCCACCACCAGCAGCGAACCTTCGACGGCCGCCAGCGAGCGGCTGACCTCATAGGCAAAGTCGACATGGCCGGGCGTGTCGATCAGGTTGAGGATATAGTCCTCGCCGTTCTTAGCCTTGTAGTTCAGCCGAACCGTCTGCGCCTTGATGGTGATGCCGCGCTCGCGCTCGATATCCATCGAGTCGAGCACCTGCTCCTTCATCTCCCGGGCCTCCAGCCCGCCGGTGAGCTGGATCAGCCGGTCGGCGAGGGTGGACTTGCCATGGTCGATATGGGCG
>JACDQI010000031.1 GCA_015657675.1 Devosia sp. | reverse complement strand
TCCATGGCCCCCATCGCCATGATGTCGTTGATGCCGAAGATGGCGTCCGGTCGCGGCCGCGTCCGATTGCGGAACATCTTGGCGACCGCCGCTGCCGCACCTTCATAGGACGAGCCACCTTCGGCCACTTCGATCTCGCTGCGCTTGATGCCTTCTTCGAGCAGCCGCTCGACAAAGCCGCGCACGCGGTCCTGGCTCGTGGTGCCCTTCGGGTCGCCTGTGACCATCGCAAAGGTCTTGGCACCTGCCGCGAGGAACGCATCGGCAATCAGCCGCCCGCCGGCGCTGTTGTCGCAGCGCACCCCCGAGGCATCGCTGCCTGGGATGTAGCGGTTAAAGAGTACGATCGGGATGCCGCGGTCGTGGCAGATGCTGGTCATCCGCGTCGAGAGCTGGGCGGCGGTAAGGATCACCCCATCCACCTGGTACTGCAGCACCCGCATGATCGCGTCGTCGCTCTCTGCGCCGGGGTCCACGGTGAAGGTCAGCACCTGCCGGCCCATCTCCTGCAGCCGCTGGCTGAACCGGTGCAGCACGTGCACGTAGAACGGGTTGGCCATGTTGCCCAGAATCAGCGCCACGATGTTGGTGCGCTTAGTGGTCAGGCTGCTGGCGATCGAGTTCGGCACATAGTTGAGTTTGCGCGCCGCTTCGATCACCTTCTGCCGGGTTTCCTCGGTAATGCTCGAACCGGGATTGAAGGCGCGCGACACTGCCGACTGCGAAACGCCGGCCAGCGCTGCAACGTCGAAAGATGTGGACCGGGACCTGACACGCTTCATTGGCGACAATCTCTTCCGCGCGAGATAGAGAATACGTATTCAGACAGTGAAGTCTATTACAGCTACTCGCTGACGCGGGTCGTTTCAATAGCCCGTCATGGCCGCAAAGCCTTCTCCACAGCGCAACGGGCCTGGGCGGCTGCCGCGCAAATACCGCCGCGTCTCGCATGTCAGATCATTGACAGGTCTGCTTGCATGCGCAATCAATGAATGCGCATTCATAGCCGTGCTTAGGGATATCGCCGGCAGGGCGGCGAGGCGTGGCGCAGGGAGAACGCATATGCAGAAACGTGTCGTACTAGCCTCATTCGTGGCCGGTGCCGCGCTGGCCTTGTCGGCCAGCCCGGTGTTCGCCGATGCCGTTTCCGATGGCATCGCCAAGGCGAAGGAAAACCTCGCCGTCTACACTGCCAAGCCGGTCTTCACCCCGCCCGGCGAACCGTTCGACGCCAAGGCCTGCGCCGCCGGCAAGAAGATGCTGTCGATGCCCAACAACAGCGGCAACCCCTTCCTCAAGGGTATCATCGACCGCATGAAGGCCGCCGGTGCGCTGGTCGGTCTCGAAGTCCGCGAGTGGGAAAACCAGGGTCAACCCAGCCAGTGGATTCAGGGCGTCGAACTCGCCATCCGCGAGAAGTACGATATCATCAACCTGATCTCGGGCATCGATCCGGGCACCATCGAGCCGCAGCTGCAGGCCGCCAAGGATGCGGGCGTCAAGGTCATGACCTCGCACTTCTATGACCCGTCCTTCGAGCAGAACCCGGTGGTCTCGAGCTCGCTGACCATCGGCTTCGGCGAGATCGGCCGTATCCTCGCCGACTGGTCGACCGTTGCGACCGAAGGCCAGGCCAATATCGCCATCGTCGTCTCCAACGAAGTGCCGCCGACCATTCCGCTGGTTGCCAACTTCAAGGAACAGCTCGCTGCCAACTGCCCGAACTGCAAGATCGTGCAGGAAATCAACGTCGGCGTGACTGAGTGGGGCACCAAGATCCAGCCGGCCGTCCAGGCCGCCGTGCAGGCCAACCCCGAAATCAACGTCGTCATCCCGATCTACGACTCGATGAGCCAGTTCGTCGTTCCGGCGCTGCGTCTCGCCGGCAAGACCGGCCAGGTCAAGGTTGCGACTTTCAACGGCACGCCCTTCGTGCTTGACTATATCCAGTCCGGGGAAGTGGACATGGATATCGGCGAGAGCCTCGACTGGATCGCCTACGCCACCGTGGACGGTCATCTCCGCGACGCCTGCGGCCTGCCCACCCCGACCGCTCTGGCCGTGCCGTTCTATATCTTCGACAAGTCCAACGCTGCCGAAGCCGGCACGCCCGCCCAGTTCGACACGGGTTACGGCGACGCTTACAAGATTGGCTTTCACAAGCTCTGGGGCATCGAATAATGGTCTCCGTGTCGGATATCGCTTCGTCCGGCACGGACATGACTCGGCCGGGGGCGCAGATAGCGCTCCCGGTTCTCTCGGTTTCCAACCTCTCCAAGACCTTCGGTGGCGCCCGCGCGCTGCGTGGCGTGTCGTTCAAGGTTCTGCCGGGCGAAGTCCATGGCCTGCTGGGCAAGAACGGGTCGGGTAAGTCGACCCTGGTCAAGATACTCGCCGGCTTCCACGCGCCCGATGCGGGCGGCGGCCTTGAGTTCAATGGCGAGACCGTCACCCTGCCGCTCAAGCCCGGTGACTATCGCCGGCTTGGCATGTCCTTCGTGCATCAGAACTTGGGGCTCGTGCCGTCGCTGACGGTGCTGGAGAACCTGCGGCTGGTGCAGCTCACCACGGCCAAGAGCGCCTTCATCAACTGGCCCGCCGAACGCGCCGCAGCCCGCGCTGCGCTCACGCGCTTCGGCCTCGACTTCGATCCCGAGCAGCGCGTCGACAAGCTGACGCCGGTCGAGCGGGCGCTGCTCGCCATCGTCCGTGCCTTCGAGGAGATCGAAGCGGCCCGCGCCATTACCGGCAAGCCGGGCCTCGTCCTCCTCGACGAACCGACTCCCTTCCTGCCGGCCGAGGGCGTCGCCAAGCTCTTTGCCCTGGTGCGGTCGATCGCGGCGCTCGGCTCGAGCGTCATCTTCATCTCGCACGATATCGACGAGGTGATGGAAATCACCGACCACATCACCGTGCTGCGCGATGGCGAAGTTGCCGGTGAATTGGTCACTGCCAAGGCCACCCACGCCCAGATCGTCGAAATGATCGTCGGGCGGCACATCGCCGCCAGTGCCCCGCGCGCCGCGATCATCGACCGACCGGTCTTTGCCCGGGTCGAAAATCTTGCCGGCAAGCTGCTCGAACCCTCCGAACTCGATGTGGGCAAGGGCGAGATCCTCGGCCTCACCGGCCTGATCGGCTCAGGCTATGAGGAAGTCCCGTACCTCCTCTTCGGCGCTCGGCCCTGTCGTTCGGGCGCCATTGCCATCGAGGGCGGCACGCGCATCGAGCTTTCCAGCCTCGACCCCAAGGGCGCCATCGATCGTGGCTTTGCACTCCTGCCGGGCGACCGGCAGGGCGCCAGCGGCGTCGACAGCCTGCCCATCGTCGACAACATGTTCCTCCCCGACGTCAGCCGCTTCTTCAAGGCCGGCCGCATGCAGAACGGCGCCATGGTCCGCGAAGCCCATGCGCTGGGTACCGCGTTCGAAGTCCGTCCCAATGATCCGGGCCTCAAGCTCTCGGCCCTCTCGGGCGGCAACGCCCAGAAGGTATTGATCGCCCGCTGGATGAACCGCTCGCCCGCGCTGCTGCTGCTCGATGAACCCACCCAGGGCGTCGACGTCGGCACCCGGGAACAGATCTTTGCCGCGCTACGCAAGGCGGCGGCCGAGGGCATGTCTGTGATCTGCGCCAGCTCCGATGCTGAGCAGCTTGCCGAGATCTGCGACCGCGTCCTGGTCTTTGCCAAGGGCCGCATCTGCAATCAGCTTTCAGGCGCCGATGTCACCAAGGATGGCATTGCCGAGGCCTGCTATGCCTCGGTGTCGCTCAGCGGCGCCGCTCACACCACTCCCTCCGCCTCCGTCGCGAGCTAGACCATGACCGATATCAGCAAACCCGCCGCCGCCTCCGCGCCGATCAACTATACGCGGCTGTTCGAACGCGTCGCCCTGCTCATTGTCTGGGCCCTGCTGATCGGCCTGTTCACCGCGCTGCTGCCCAAGTCGTTCCTCAACTGGGGGAACTTCTCGATCATGTTCGCGTCCTACGCGCCGGCAGCGCTTTTGGCGCTGGCCATCATCGTGCCGCTCACGGCCGGCGACTACGACCTCTCTGTCGGCGCCACGCTGACACTCTCGGCCTCGATGATCGGCGTGCTCAACGTCTGGTACGACATCCCCATCGGGCTGGTTCTGCTGATCGTCCTCGCCACCAGCGTGGTGGTCGGGTTGGTGCACGCGCTCTTCATTATCTACTTCCGCGTCCCCTCGCTGGTGGTGACGCTTGGCACCACCTCGGTGATGAGCGGCATCGTGCAGTGGATGACCAACTCCTCCACCATCGGCGGCATCGACAATGCGTTGATCAATGCGGTGGTCGGCTACCGTCTCTTCGGCATTCCCTACGCCTTCTACTACGCTTTGGTCGCTGCCGTGATCATGTGGTACGTTTTCGACTACACCCCGCTCGGCCGGCGCCTGCTGTTTGTCGGCCGCGGTCGCGAGGTGGCCCGCCTCAACGGCATAGCGGTCAACCGCGTGCGCCTCGGTGCCCTGCTGATGTCGGCGGTGCTCTCGGCCTGCGCCGGTATCCTCTATGCGGGTGTGCTCGGTTCGGCCGATCCCTATTCGGGCCTCAACTACCTGCTGCCCGCCTTTGCCGCGGCCTTCCTCGGCGCCACCACCATCCAGCCCGGCGATTCAACCCCTGGGGTGCCATCGTGGCCGTCTACTTCCTCGCCACCGGCATTACCGGTCTATCCATGATGGGCATCCCGCTCTGGGTCACCAACGTGTTCAATGGCGGCGCACTGATCCTGGCAGTCACCATTTCCCAGATCACGCGCGGCCGTGAAGCCTCCGACATCGGCTGAGTTGGCCGAGCCGGAGCTGCTGCGGCGCCCGTCCTCCGGGCGCCGCCTAATTCCCCGCGCCGGTCTGGCGCAAGAGGACCTTTCGCCATGAAGATTCGCGCCGCAATCCTCGAACAGTCCGGCCTGCCCGCGCCCTACGCCCAGAGCCGCCCGCTGGCCATTCGCGAAGTCGAACTCGCCGGTCCGGGGCAGGGCGAGGTGCTGGTGCGCATCGCCGCCGCCGGTCTCTGCCATTCCGACCTGTCGGTGATCGACGGCAATCGTCCCCGTCCGCTGCCCATGGTCCTCGGCCACGAGGCCGCCGGCGTCGTCGAGGCGCTGGGCGCTGGCGTCGACGATCTCGCCATCGGCGATCATGTGGTCTTCGTCTTTGTGCCTAGCTGCGGCACTTGCGAATGCTGTTCCGATGGTCGTCCGGCGCTCTGCATTCCGGGCGCTGCCGCCAATGGCGCCGGCGTCTTGCTGGCGGGCAGCCGCCGGCTCAGCGAAACCGGCCACGATCTCAACCACCATCTTGGGGTCTCGGCCTTCGCCGACCACGCCACGGTATCACGCCGGTCGCTGGTCAAGGTCGACAAGGACCTCGCCTTCGAGCACGCCGCCCTCTTCGGCTGCGCCGTGCTGACCGGCGTTGGGGCCGTCATGAACGGCGCCAAGGTGCATCCGGGCGACAGGGTTGCGGTCATTGGCCTCGGCGGCGTCGGCATGGCGGCTCTGCTCGGCGCTCGCGCTGCCGGGGCCGAACAGATCGTTGCCGTCGATATCTCGCGCGCCAAGCTCGACATCGCCCTTTCGCTGGGCGCCACTGACGCGTTCCTAGCCACCGAAGACGGCGTCGTCGAATCCATCCGGCAGGCGACACGCGGCGGCGTCGACCACGCTATCGAGCTCGCCGGCTCGGTCGCCGCCCTGCAGCTGGGCTACCAGATCGCCAAGCGCGGCGGCGAACTCACCACCGGCGGCCTGCCGGCGCCGACGGCCACACTGCCGATCCCGGCGGTCAACCTGGTGGCCGACGAAAAGACCGTGCGCGGCAGCTATCTGGGGTCCTGCGTGCCGGCGCGCGATATCCCGCGCTTTGTGCGCCTCTTCCACCGTGGCCTGCTGCCAGTAGACAAGCTGCTGAGCAAGGTGATGCCGCTGAGCGAAATCAACACGGGTTTCGACCTGCTGCGCGACGGCAGCCTGATCCGCGGCGTGGTCCTGCCCGAAGCCTGAGCCTAGGGTCAGTCCCGCAGCGTCACCGCCTCGGCCGGCTTGTCCCGCTCGAGGCGATAGAAGCTTCCTGCGGCAAGATCCCCAAAGTCGCTCTGCGTTCCATCGGGCCAGGTCACCTTGATGGTGGCCTTGTCGGCGGCGGCGAGGCCGAAGTGCACCCAGCCCAGTTGCCCACCGGCATGACCGCCACCGACGGTCAGTTCACGCCGGCTGGTGACCCCGTCATGGGTCACCTCGATCCAGCCGCCAATCGCATCCACATTGGGCGCCGGCTTCTTCACAGCCAGGCCGATCCACTTCCCGGCCATGCTGCTGGTGTTGCGCCAGACCTGCGCGCTGGCATTGCGGTTGACCACCACGAGGTCCAGCAAGCCGTCCATGTTGAAGTCGGCAAGCGCCCCGCCGCGCGAAATGCCATTGTTGGCAATCCCCGCCGTTTCGCCGGATTCGACGAACGTGCCATCCGGCGCCTGCAACAGCAGGTTGTTGGGGTCGTGCATGGCGAAGTCAGGCATCTTCTCGACATTGCCCTTGGCCACGAAGAGATCGGCAAGACCGTCATTGTTGACGTCTTCGAACTGCGCGTGCCAGGCGGTGCTTGGCCGCAGGTCGTCGCCGAAATACGGGCGATGCGCCGTAACGCCCTTGGCAAAGGCGACATCCTTGTAGTCGGCCTTCGGCGCCGGACCGGTGGGCGCGGCCAGCGTCTGCAGCTTGTTGTCGGCCATGCTGGTGAGGAAGTATTCCGGGTAGCCGTCACGATCGAGGTCGGTGCTGGCAATGCCCATGCCCCAGATGCGGAGCACCTTCCAGCCCTCGGCGGGTGTCAACAGCTTGGGCGCTTCGCCCGGTAGGATGCGCCACATCTGCTCCTGCCCGCCTTCGTAATACTCGCGATCATTGGACACGCGGAGGCTCGGCGTACCGGACTTGTCCCAATCGGTGAACAGCATCGAGAGCGCACAAAAGCTAGGTGTCAGCGGCAATGGCGGGGCGAACTGTCCGGTCGCGCCAGGCCGATGCAGCCAGTTGTCGGTGCACGAGCCCCAGGGCGAGATCTCTTCTTCGCGGTCGATATAGTTGCCGATCGCGATGGTTGGCCAGCTCGCGCCACGCTCGAACGTCAGCGCCGCTGCCGCCGACCAGGCGTCACCGCCATCAAAGCCCCAGGCCTCATTGGCGCGCTCGAACATGCAGGCGCCAAGCCCGCGCATCACCTCGTTCTCCCCGACCCGCAGCACCAGCAGGTCGGTAATGCCGTCGCTGTCGATATCGGCGGGGTAGAACCCGCCGACGCTGTCGAGTTCGAGGCCGCTTACTTGCGGCTGGAAGGTGAGGCTGCCGCCCTTGCTGGACCTGTTGACATAGAGCTGCGCCAGCGCCGTGCCACCGGGCAGTGCGATGTCGGCAAAGCCGTCGTCGTTGCAATCAAAGCTGGCGACGCCGCCGCCGACCATGAAGAACCACTCGCCATCATAGCTGGTGGTAATGCCGGAACTGGCCGTCTCGTCGACATAGGTCGGTACGACGGGTACCTGCGCCAGCGCAGGCTGCACAAGTAGGACCATGGCGCAGATGGCAGCGAAGCTAGAGCGCATGACGGGTCTCACTTGCGGGTCTTGAGGGCGACGGCATACGCGCCAATGCAGCGTCCCTGCGCCAGGCCATCGACGATGGCGGCGCGGAAATGGATGCCGCCGTAGAGCCGCGAAATGCCCGCCTCTTCGGCCGCCGCGCTAAAGCTCGTAAAGAAGCGCGGGTTGCGCCCATCGGGCGAGCCCGTCTTGTCCTCGAAGGCAAAGTTGTCGCCGAAAAACGCCGTGAGCACTGCATCCATGGCGCCCGACACCACGCTGTGGCCACTCGGGTATTCCGGGAACGGCGGCGTGTTGAGGATCGGCTCCCATTTCGGATCGATCTCCCGCTTGATGTAGGTGACGGGTCGCAGCAGGTTGTAGACGTACTTCTCGTGCCAGCAGCCGACGAATGCATCGGACATGGCAATGCCCATGCGCGCCAGAAGGTCGACATTTTCGTCGAGCGGCAGGTTGGTTTCCTCAGCCACCTGAAGGGCGATCGACACCCAGTGGCCAGGCGGTGTCATCGAAAGCATCGGGTCGTCCGACCAGAACCGCGCGATTTCCGCCTGCTCGGGCGTTGCGGCCTTCACCGTCTCGTAGACCTCGACGGCTTCCTTGTGGAATTGCGAATCCGCCTCGGTGCTGTAGGTCGGATTGCCCGGCGTGGCGCAGGCAGCGCCCGACGGCGAGGCAAAGGTGCGGTTGCTGCCCCAGTCAGGCAGCAAGGGATATTGCTGCTGGCGTATAACGTTGGTGGGCACCCACTTGTCCTCCCCCTTGGGCAGGTCGAGTTCGAAGGGAAAGCCCATGTTCTGGACTTCGGCGCCACCGTCATCGAGCGACCATTTGTAGATCGCGTCGGCCACCGCCTTGCCATAGGCCTCGCTCCGCGTCACCACATCGGCAGGCACGCCCTCGATCGCTGCCGCGTGCCACTTGGCCTTCGCATTCTTGATCGAGCGCTGCCCTGTCGGCCCGGTATTGCCGAAATAGTAGACGATGGCGTCAGACAGCGCTGCGCTGATGATCACGGCTTCATCGTAGCGCGCACCGGCCTCTCTGGCCGGCACCGACGTCAGGCCAGGCAACTGGCCGGCCAGTGACTCCAGTTTGTCCGAGCCCCCAACGGCGGACTCGAACACCGTGACGCCCAGATAGGCGAAGGAGCGGCTCGCCACCGGCGGCGAGTAGGTCGGCGTGTGCCGGACCAGCTCGTTCATCAGGAAATACCAGTCGCGCAGCATTGCGCCGGGTTCTGGTCGCGAGCTGGCGATCGCCCCGAAGCTGGCAACACACCACAACAGCGCCACGGTGCCGAGCACGGCAATCCGACGAATGATCATCAATTCTCCCCTGATCAAGCCGGCCTCCCCGCCTTGCCTGATCACGCACATTTCAGCCGCAAAAACGCGACAGGTCAATGGCTTCGACAAAAGTCGGGGTTGACGAGACGCACTTCAATTTTCGCGGGCGAGCTGGTTGACGATTGACTCGTCGCCTCAGTTGCTGCAGCGTTTCGCCGCGCACTGCTTGGGGCAAGCCAAACATAAGCTGCGGAACGATGGCCCGGTTTGCCCCCGCCTGATGAGGAGTGTTGTGCCGTTCCGCTGGTAGTCTGGGAGGACTCTGACAAATGAAGTTGAAGCTGCTGACCCTGCTCGCAGGGGCTGTGCTCGTGAGCGTTGCGCCGACCGCCGTTCTGGCCGCTGGCAAGACCATTGCCGTATCCTGGAAGACTTTCCAGGAAGAGCGCTGGAAGACCGACGAAGCTGCCATCAAGGCCGTCGTCGAAGCCGCTGGCGACACCTACCTGTCCACCGATGCGCAGGGCTCTGCCCAGAAGCAGGCGGCGGACATCGAAAGCCTGATCTCGCAGAAGCCGGACGTGATCCTCGTGGTCGCCTTCGACTCTGACGCCATCCTGCCCTCGATCCAGAAGATCAACGACGCCGGCATCAAGTCGATCGCCTACGACGTGCAGTTCGAGGATCCGAACGCCCTCTACATCACCTTCGACAACGTCGGTGTCGGCCGGATCATGGCCCAGGAGATGCTCAAGGTGAAGCCCGAGGGTCGTTATGCCTTCATCAAGGGTGATAAGGGCGATCCGAACGCCACGTTCCTGTTCCAGGGCATGATGGAAGTGCTCAAGGCAGACATCGACGGCGGCAAGATCCAGAACGTCTGTGAAACCTTCACCGACGGCTGGAAGCCGGACAATGCTCAGAAGAACATGGAACAGTGCCTGACCTCGACCAATAATGGCGTCGATGCGGTGCTCTCCGAGAACGACGGCATGGCGTCTGGTGTGGTTGCTGCGCTCGACGCTCAGGGCCTTGCCGGCACCGTGCCGGTCACCGGCCAGGACGGCGACCTCGCAGCCATCAACCGCGTTGCCCTCGGCACCCAGCTGGTGTCGGTCTGGAAGAACTCGGTCGATCTGGGCACCGTGGCGGCCAAGGCCGCGCTCGCCCTCGCTGACGGCGTTGATCCGACCACCATCGAAGGCGTCTCCAAGTTCAACGGCGGCAAGAACGGCGTTGAGATGAACGCCATTCTGCTGGCTCCGACGCCGATCACCAAGGACAACATCCAGGTGGCGATCGACGCTGGTCACATCACCAAGGAAGCAGCCTGTGCCGGCGTCGCCGCTGGTTCGGTTGCTGCCTGCAACTGATCGGTCGACTTGACCTGATCTAGGCATCTGGCCGCGCCGCCTTCACCGGGGGCGCGGCCTTTCTGTTCGAAACATCTGTACTTCGGCGCCGCAAAGCCGGCCGCCACGAGTGCAAAGCGACCGGCCCGGCCGGATTGCGATTGGCCGTGACCAGCCGGCCAGAGGGCGAGTTATGACGATGCAGAATGCTGCCGGTGGTCCGGCATTGAGCAACGAGAATTTCGTGCGCCGGTTCGTCCGCGCCGCCGAGATCGATACCCGCATGATCGGCATGCTGGTCGCCCTCCTGGTGATCTGGGTCGGCTTCGACGTCATCAGCGGTTTCCTGCGCCCAGGCGGCAGCGGCGTGTTCGGTGGCTCGTTCCTGACCTCCCGCAACCTCTGGATTCTCCTGGTCCAGACTTCGACCATCGCGGTGATGACCACCGGCATGGTGCTGGTCATCGTGCTGCGCCAGATCGATCTTTCGGTCGGCTCGATGCTCAGCGTCGTCGCCGTGGCTACCGGCGTGCTTCAGGTCTTTTACCTCGGGCCGCTCTTGGGCGTCGGTCATCCGGCCATCTGGATCATCGCCGTGGTCTTCGCCATCGCGCTGGGGGCTGCCATCGGCCTCTTCAATGGCGCGCTGATCGCCTACGGCCAGATCCCGAGCTTCATCGTCACCCTGGGCGGGCTGATCGCCTACAGCGGTGGCGCCTTCCTGATCGCCAGCGGCGTCACAGTGGCGCCCATGGACAAGACCTTCAAGCTGATCGGCGGCAATGGTCCGCTCGCCTCCATTGGCCCCAACTGGAGCTGGGCGCTGGGCGCAGCCGGCTGTGTGGTGATCATTCTGGCCATCATCGCCGGCCGGCGTCAGCGCATCCGCTTCAAGTTTGCCCCCAAGCCCATCTGGGCCGAGATTCTTTCCGCCGTCGTCGGCTGTGCCGCGGTCCTCGGCACCACGGCCGTCGTCAACTCTTACCTCTGGCCTGCCAAGGTTGCCGAGCGCTTCGCGCTCGAGAACAACATCCCCATTCCGCCCGGCGTCGAGGACAGGGCCGGCCTCGCCATCTGTATGGCGGGCGACAAGGTGGTGACCTGTGCCGAAGGCCTGAGCTTCCAGACCGGCTACCCAATTCCGGTGCTGATCACCCTCGCCGTCGGCATCCTGATGACATTCCTGGCCCGCCGGACCCGTTTCGGCCGCTACGTGTTTGCCACCGGCGGCAATCCGGAGGCGGCGGAACTCGCCGGCGTCAACACCAAGCGGCTGACCGTCATGGTCTTTACGCTGATGGGCGCGCTCGTCGGGGTGTCTGCGGTCATCGCGTCGGCTCGTCTAGATGCGGCAACCACCGCGCTCGGTACGCTCAACGAGCTCTATGTCATCGCTGCCGCCGTCATCGGCGGCACCTCGCTCGCCGGTGGCGTCGGCACCATCTATGGCGCCATCGTCGGCGCGCTGCTGATGCAGTCGCTGCAGTCAGGCATGGCGCTGCTCAATGTCGACTCCGCCTATACCAATATCGTGGTGGGCATCGTGCTGGTGCTGGCGGTATTCGTCGACCAGGCCTATCGGCGTCGCGTGAAGTAAGGAGCTGGCCATGTCCACCCAAACCACCCAGGCCCAGCCCGCAGCCAATCGCGGCACCCCACTCGTCGAAATGCGCGACGTCTCGATCGCCTTTGGCGGCATCAAGGCCGTCGATCACGCTTCAATCGACCTCTATCCCGGAGAAGTCGTCGGCCTGCTCGGCCACAACGGCGCAGGCAAGTCCACGCTGATCAAGGTGCTCTCGGGCGCCTACCAGCGTGATTCCGGCGACATCCTGGTCGAGGGCAAATCCGCCGCGATCAGCAATCCGCGCGACGCCAAGGCGCTCGGCATCGAGACCATCTACCAGACGCTAGCGCTCGCCGATAATGTCGACGCGGCCGCCAATCTCTACCTCGGGCGCGAACTCCGCACCCGCTGGGGCACGCTGGACGATATCGCCATGGAGGCGGCCTGCCGCCAGGTCATGGGTCGTCTCAATCCCAACTTCCGCCGCTTCAAGGAGCCGGTGAGTTCGCTCTCCGGCGGCCAGCGCCAGTCGGTGGCCATCGCGCGCGCCATCCACTTCAATGCCCGCATCCTGATTATGGACGAACCGACGGCCGCCCTCGGCCCGCAGGAGACTGCTCAGGTCGGCGAGCTCATCAAGCAGCTCAAGGGCGAAGGCATCGGCATCTTCCTGATCAGCCACGACATCCACGACGTTTTCGACCTAGCCGATCGCGTAGCGGTAATGAAGAACGGTCGTGTCGTCGGCACGGCGGACGTCAGCAAGGTGACCAAGGACGAAGTGCTCGGCATGATCATCCTGGGCAAATGCCCGCCGGGTGCCATTCCCGGTCCGGGGGCGATGTAGCCACCATAGGGTCGGTTCTAGGCTGATTGCGCGGTCGCGCCATGCGCGGCTTCGTGATCAGCCATGAGCTTTTCGCGAACTCTTTCGCGGAAACCAAACGTCACCCGCGGCATTGTCTGCGCATGCAAAACGAGCCCGACGACCGCCGCCCCTTTGCCCTCGTCGTCGATGACGACTTCCTCATTCTCATGGATGCCATGAACATTCTCGAGGAGGCCGGCTTTCGGCCGCTCGAGGCTCACAATGTCGATCAGGCCGAGGCGGTTCTGGTCGATTATGCCGACGAGATCGTGCTGCTGTTTACCGACGTCCAGATGCCCGGCACGCGCAATGGTTTCGACCTCGCCCGGCTCACGGCCGAACGCTGGCCTGCCATCGGCATCCTGGTGTCCTCCGGCATCGCCAATCCCAATCCGGAACTGATGCCGCCCGGCGCCATCTTCGTGCGTAAGCCGTTCTCGGCCGATGTGATCTATGACCGTCTGCGCGTGCTCCTGCCTGAGGGGCAGCGCCCCCAGCCTCTGAGCCAGAAGGTAAGGGAACACTGAGAGTAGCCGGGGGCGTCGAGATCAGGCCGAGGGGAGCGACCCACGAACCAGCAGCGGCATCGGCAACAACGTCTCCGAGGCCGGTCGGTCTTCCCCGAGCAACAGCCGAACTGCTTCGCGGCCCATCTCCTCATGCGGCAGGCCAATGGTCGTCAGCCCCGGCCGCAGATAGGACGCCAGTTCGTCATTATCGAACGACACCAGCCCGATATCGCCCGGAATACTGAGGCCGGCTTCCCCGATCGCCTGATAGGCGCCGAAGGCGAGCCGGTCGTTCAGGCAGAGCAGCCCGCGCGGCCGCTGCGATCGGAGCAGCTTGGAAACGAGGTCGTAGCCATGCGCCGGTTCCCAGTTCCAGCAGCTCAATTCGGCGGCAAAGCTGAGCCCATGGCCCGCCATCGCATCGCGGATGCCGGCCAGTCGCCGCGCGATCTGTTCGGACCGGAAGAGGCCCCGCTCTTCCTCCGCATTGTGCCCGAGCAACACGATACCGTCCTTGAGGCCGGCCTCGACCAGGAGCTTCACTGCCAGCTGTCCGCCAGCATATTCGTCGGGCAATACCGATGTCGCAAATCGCGCACTGGTGCCGTTGAGCATGACCACTGGCGCCGGAATGGCGAGGTCCGGGACGAACACTTCGCGCGACCGCATCGCCGCAAAGATGATCCCGTCGACCTGCCGGTCGAGTGCGGCCTGCACCGCCTGCACTTCGCGGGCCGGCTCACCGCCGGTCTCGAGCATCAGCATGACGTGTCCAGCGTCATCGGCTGCTGCCAGTGCGCCACGGATCAGGCCGCTGGCAAAGCGGGTGGTGGCCACATAATCGGAGACAAAAGCGATCGAGCGGGACTTGTCGGTGCGCAATGCCCGCGCCGCCGCATTGGGGCGATATCCCAGGCTCGCCGCCGCGGCGTGCACCTTGGCGTGCGCCTCGGCCGAGAGGCGCGTATCCGGGCGCCCGTGA
>JACDQI010000314.1 GCA_015657675.1 Devosia sp. | reverse complement strand
GAGGGGGACCACCCGCTGGGTGGTGGAGGGGGGTGCCACAATCAAAAGCGTCCGGGTAGCGCCCCTACCGCCACCCGCCCAGTACCGCCCCCATCAGCACCATCGACACCAGATTGCTCCCGGCATTGATGGCGATGAGCTTGAGCGGCCGGTTCTCGTAGCCCCAGAGCGGCAGGTGCGTCGCCAGCACGAAGCCGACCCAGAGCCAGAGCCCGGCCAGCGCGCCATTGAGCCAGTCGGTGATCCCCGATGCGCCGATAATGTTGGCCATGGCAAAGGCCATGATCACCGACAACACGATGTCGACGCCGACGGCCTTGCCCATGCCGGCCTTCATGCTCTCGGGCGTGACGCCGGTCAGCGCCTGCCACGGCTTGACGAACAGCGCCGGTGAATACCAGGCGGTGCCCACCGCCATGCGGATGACGACGGCGACAATCACCGCCAGCCAGTTGATCGGAATGCTCGGCATGATGTTTCCCCCGTAAGGATGCGCCGCCTGGTGCAGCGCCTCCTGAGGGTAAACCTCTTCCGACGGACTAGAAAGTGCTCAGCTCAGAGCTGCGGCCAATCCTTGAGCGGACGCGGGCTGACGTCGCGCTTTGCCACCAGCACGCCGTCGACCACTTCGAGGCCGGCGACATGCAGCACCGTGCGTCGTTCGCCCGCCGTCTGCGGCACCGGCTTGGCCTGCTCGTCCCAGCCCGGATGGGTGAAGTAGAACATCTCGGCCCAGCCGTCCTGCACCACCACATCGCCATGCCGGGCATAGCAGCGGTCCTCGGGATCTGCCCCAGCCTCGGCGAGGATCACCCCCTGCCGCGTCCAGCTCTTGGCATCGTCCGAATGGTAGACGCCCATGCCGTGCCACTCGTCCACCACCAGCCAGATCTTGCCGCCGAGCAGAAAGACATTCGGCCCCTCATGCGGATTGGCGTCGGGCTTGCCCGGCAGTACCAGGCCCTCATGCGTCCAGTCGTAAAGGTTGGTGCTGGTCACCGACCACGTGCTTGAGCCACCGCGCTCGTCCTTGTACCAGAGCCGGTAGAGCCCGTCGGGGCAGAGCGCTACGCAGGCGTCGATCACCTTCTCCGAATGCAGCGACAAGACGCTCCGTCGCGTCCATGTGACGAGGTCCGGGCTGGTGAAATGCACGATGTGCCGGTCGACATTGAAGTCGTCCGGCGCGCCGCGCGTGTAGCTCAAGTACATGTGGTACTCGCCCAGACCCCAGATGATTTCGGGCGCCCAGTGCGTATTGAGCCCCGGATGGTTCGGATCATCGAGCCCCGCGACCTGACCGCGATAGCTCCAATCCACCCCGTCGTCCGAGACCGCATAGCCGATCGGCGAGCCGTGGATCCAGCCACTCCCCGGGTCCTCCATATTGGCCCGGCGGTTGGTGTAGAACATCCACCACTGCCCGCTCTGGCGGTTGCGGATGACCACGGGGTCGGCGGCGCCGTCGAGGACGGGATCGACAAAGATCGGTTTTGACATGCCGCGACCCTAACCGATTCCGCGGCGGATTCACTCCGCCCTTAGTCGAGCCGCAGCTGGCTTTTGGGATCGAAAAAGCAGACCGCGTCGAGGTCGACATCGAGCGGCACCTCGTCGCCGGTCTTGACCTTGATCTTGCCCGGCAGCCGCGCCGTGATCGTCTTGCCGCCCAGTTCCACATGCGCGAACGTGTCCGACCCCGCATGCTCCACCGAGACGGCGCGTAGCCGCAATTGTCCCTCGCCCGAGGCCGGCAAGAACGCTTCCGGCCGAATGCCGACAATCACGTCGCCGGCCCGCAGGGCAGCGGGCGCAACAAGGCTCTGCCCGCCGGCAAAATGCAGCCGCCCACCCTCGTGGATCGCCGGCACCAGGTTCATCGGCGGCGAGCCCATGAAGTCGGCGACAAATATGTTGGCCGGCCGCTCGTAGATCTCCGCCGGCGTGCCGATCTGCTGGATCACGCCCTGGTTGAGCACCACGATCCGCGTCCCCAGCGTCATCGCCTCGATCTGGTCATGCGTCACATAAACGATCGAGGCCCGCAGCCGCTCATGCAGCCGCTTGATCTCGCCGCGCAGTTCCACCCGCAGCTTGGCGTCGAGATTGGAGAGCGGCTCGTCGAAGAGGAACAGCACCGGCTCGCGCACCAGCGCCCGCCCCATCGCGACGCGCTGCCGCTGCCCGCCCGACAGCGCCCCCGGCTTGCGCTCCAGCAGATGCTCGATCTGCAAGAGCTTGGCCACCTCTGCGATCTTCTTGTCCTGCTCCGGCTTGGGCACTTTGCGTACCTTCATGCCAAAGCCGATATTTTCCGCCACGCTCACGTCGGATAGAGCGCGTAGCTCTGGAACACCATGGCGATGTCGCGATCCCGCGGCGGCACCTCGGTGACATCCTTGCCGCCGATCAGGATCTTGCCGCCCGAGGTCTCCTCGAGCCCGGCAATGCAGTTGAGCAGCGTGGACTTGCCGCAGCCCGATGGCCCCACCAGCACCAGAAAGTCCCCGTCCGCCATCTCGATGCTGATCGATTTCAGCACCTCGACCAGCCCGAATGTTTTCTTGAGATCGCGGATTTCCAGCACCAGCTGTGCCGGCTCCACGATGTGGCTCACTGCGACCATGCTTGTCCTCCCCAGGCCGGCGCCGATCCTGTCGACGCCCTCACGATCAGATCGACCTTGTCGACGCGTTGCAACCGCTCCGGCGGTACCTTGTTCATCCGCGCCATGATCATCCGCGCCAGCACCGGGCCGGCATTGCGGATCGGCGCCCGCGTCACGCTGAGACCGGGCGCAAAATTCTCGCTGCGCAGATGCGGCAGCACGTCGTCATGCGAAATGATCGAGAGATCATCGCCCACCGCCAAGCCCGCTTCCGCCGCCGCCCGCATCACCCCCAGGGCCTGCAGCGTCGACGAGCAGACAAAGGCCGACGGCCGCCGATCTTCGCTCTCGGCCAGCATGATCGACGCGCGCTCATAGGCGCCTTCCTCGGTCATTTCGTCATTGCTGCGGAACCGCGCCGGCGTGCGCAACCCGCGCTCGGCCAGCACCCGATCGAACGCCTTCCGGCGCTGCTGCGCAAAGCCCATCTGTTCGGGGCCGTTGATCAGCGCGATCCGCCGGTGCCCCAGTTCGACCAGGAGCTTGGTCGCCGCGGCGAACGCCCCGTCATTGTCGATGTCATAATAGGCATAGGCCGCGTCCTCGGTACCGCGCCCATGCACCACGAAGGCCACGTCGCGGCTCTGCATCAGCCGGATGCGGGCATCGTCCGGCTCCGGTGCGGAAACGATCATCCCGTCCACCAGCCCATCATTGATGAACCGGCGATAGTGACTGAGCTGGTCGGGCGGCGAGGAAATGTGGACAACGAGGTCGATCTGACTATCGGCCAGCGCTTCGGACAGCGAGGCCAGGAAGTCGACGAAGTGCGGATCCATGCCGTGCCCGGGCGAGGAGCGGAAGACGATTCCCACCATACCGCTCTTGCCGGTCGCCAGCCGCTTGGCCGTGAGATTGGGGGTATAGTTGAACTCAGCCGAAGCCGCGATCACCCGCGCCCGCGTTGAATCCCCGACCTCCGGATAGCCGTTGAGTGCCCGGCTCACCGTTGCCGGTGACAGGCCCAGATGCCGTGCGAGCTCTCGCAGCGTCGTCAACCCATGCCTCCCCGCAGGTTCGATTTAAACCGGTTTGAAGATTGCACGCGTTTGCCAGCCTGACAACCCGCGACGCACGGCTTCCTGAAACCTAAACCGGTTTGACAACTTTCCCGGTGTCGGTATGGTAATGGACGGCCGGCGCGCGCAATCGGGAGGAAACGCATGCGGGAATGGTGGCGTGGCGGGGTGATCTATCAGGTCTACCCACGCTCCTTTCAGGACAGCGACGGTGATGGCATCGGCGATCTGCCGGGCATCCTGCGCCGTCTCGACCACATTGCCTCGCTCGGCGTCGATTGCGTCTGGCTCTCGCCCATCTTCCAGTCGCCGCAGGCCGACATGGGCTACGACATTTCCGACTACAAGGAAGTCGATCGCCTGTTCGGCCGCCTCGAGGACTTCGACGCGCTGATCGAGCGCGCCCACGCGCTGGGCCTCAAGGTCATCGTCGACCAGGTGGTCTCGCATTCCTCCGACCAGCACCCATGGTTCCGTGAAAGTCGACTGTCGCGCACCAATGCGCGCGCCGACTGGTACGTCTGGGCCGATCCGAAAAAGGACGGCTCGCCGCCCAATAACTGGCCATCGGTGTTTGGTGGTCGCGCCTGGGAATGGAACCCCTCACGCGGGCAGTATTATTTCCACAACTTCCTGGCCAGCCAACCCGACCTCAACTTCCACAATCCGGCCGTGCAGGATGCGGTGCTCGACGTCATGCGCTTCTGGCTCGAGCGCGGCGTCGATGGCTTCCGCCTGGACACCGTGAACTACTATTTCCACGACCAGCAGTTGCGGAACAATCCGCCGCGCGCCGCCCCAAGCACCTGCCTTATGCGGTCAATCCCTACGACATGCAGGAGCACAAATACGGCAAGAGCCAGCCTGAGAATGTCGGGTTCCTCAAGCGCGTCCGCAGCCTGCTCAACGAGTTTCCTGGCACCACCACGGTCGGCGAGATCGGCGACAGCCACAAGGGCCTGCAGCTGATGGAGGAGTATACCTCCGGCAATGACAAGCTGCACATGGCCTATACCTTCGACATGCTGGGCCCGCAGTTCACTGCCGAGCATTTCCGCTCCAAGATTCGCAACTTCTTCACCGGCGCGCCGAACGGCTGGCCCTGCTGGGCCTTTTCCAACCACGACGTGGTGCGCCACGTGTCGCGCTGGCTGCCCCATTCGACGTCGTCCTCGGCCGTGGCCCGTCAGGCCGCGGCCATGCTGCTCTGCTTCCGTGGCACGATCTGCCTCTATCAGGGCGAAGAACTCGGCCTGCCGGAAGCCGACATCAACTTCGAGGAGCTGACCGATCCGCCGGGCATCCGCTTCTGGCCCGAATACAAAGGTCGCGATGGCTGCCGCACGCCCATCCCCTGGGAGCCAGGCGAGGCGCCGAACGGCTTTACCTCCGGCAAGCCGTGGCTGCCGGTCAAGCTGCCCCATTCGGTGCTCAATGTGGCCAGCCAGGATGCCGACCCGGCCTCGACGCTCAACTTCTACCGGCGGATGATCGCCTGCCGCAAAGCGCATGACGCGCTGGTCGAGGGCGGGATGGAGTTCTTTTCCGTCGGCGAGCCCCTGCTGGCCTTCCGCCGCACCCATGCCAATGGCAGCCTTGTCTGCCTCTTCAACCTGTCGGCCGAACCGCTGCAGGCCACCATCACGGGTGAGCATGCCGGGCTCGATCCGATCTCCGAAGGCGCCGAACTGGCGCGCACCCGTCTGCGCCTCGGCCCCAACGGTTTTGCCATTCTCGCGGAGGCCGCAGGGAGCGGCCACCTCGAGGTCAAGTTCAGTCGCCGATCGAAGAGCAAACCGTCGGCCTGAAAGAGAAGGCGCCCACGATGGCGCCACCACATCGTGATTGTCTGGGAGGACAAGTGATGAAGACATCGATCAAGACCTCGCGCTCGGCATGGCCGTGCTGCTCGCCTCCACCTCGCTGAGCTGGGCCATCGAAAAGGACAAGCTGGTCATCTGGGTTGGCCCCAACCGCGAAGATGCCAAGCTCGTCGAAGTCACCAAGAAGTTCACTGACGAACTGGGCATCCCGGTCACCGTCGAAGTCGTCGATCCGCTGACCGACAAGTTCCAGCAGGCCGCTGCCACCGGCGACGGTCCGGATATCGTGCTCTGGGCGCATGACCGCTTCGGCGAATGGGCCGCCGGCGGCCTCATCACCCCGGTCGAGCCGAGCGCCGACTTCACGGCTGGCGTGCTGCCCACCGCCTGGGACGCCGTCACCTTCGGCGGCAAGATCTGGGGCTACCCGGTCGGCGTCGAAGCCATTGCGCTGATCTACAACAAGGACCTCGTCGACGCGCCCCCGGCCACCTTCGAAGAGATCGCCGCCATGTCCGTCAAGAAGGACGGCGTGACCAAGATCATGTGGGACTACAACAACACCTACTTCACCTTCCCCATGATGATGGCCAATGGCGGCTACGCGTTCCAGAAGAAGGACGGCACCTTCGACGGCAAGGACACCGGCGTGAACAATGAGGGCTCGCTCAAGGGCGGCGAAGTCCTCAAGTCGCTGATCGATGGCGGCGTCATGCCGGCTGGCGTCGACTACGGCGTCATGGACGGCGCCATGAACAAGGGCGAAGTCGCCATGGTCATCAACGGGCCGTGGGCCTGGGCCAACTTCAAGACCTCGGGCATCAACTTCGGCGTCGCTCCGCTCCCCAGCGTTGGCGGCCAGCCGGCCAAGCCCTTCGTCGGCGTGACCTCGTTCGCCATCAATGCCGCGTCGCCCAACAAGGACCTCGCGGTCGAACTGATCGAGAACTACATCCTCACCGATGACGGCCTGAACGCCTGGAATGCCGGTGGCAATCTCGGCGCCCTGGCTGACCTCTCGGTCGGCGATGCCCAGAAGGCCGATCCCAACGTTGCCACCACGCTGGCCAACGCCGCCATCGGCATTCCGATGCCGTCCAACCCGGAAATGGGTGCCTTCTGGTCGGCCATGGGCCCGGCTCTGGGCAACATCACCACCGGCGCCCAGGACGTAAAGACCGCCCTCGACGACGCCGCCAAGCGCATCCTCGGCGAGTAAGCGCATACACTGATCGGCCGGTGCCGGTGCGCCGGCCGATCAGAACTTCGCCCGAACTCTTCGCAGACCTACTCCCTGGACTGGGAGAATGTGCGCGAAGGGCACTCGCGAAAGAACTGGGGGGAAGAAATCCATGTTGGATATGGCTGTCAAAGCGCCGCCTGCGGCGCCGTCCGTGAGCCTCGCCTGGCTCGGTCGCGCGCTCGTCGCCGGAATGACTCTCTTGGCGCTCTACGCCGTCTGGGTGCTTTACCTCAGTGACCAGCCGCTACTTGCCGCCCTGGTCTTCGCCTCGGCCGTCGGCTTCGCACTCGTCTTTTCCTTCAAGCGCTTTTACGCGACGCGCTTCATCTTCCCCGGCATTGTTGCCATCCTGCTCTTCGTCGCCTTTCCAGTGGTCTATACGATCTACCTGGGCTTCACGAATTACTCGTCCTTCAACCTGCTCTCGCTCGAGCGTGCGCAGGCCGTGCACCTCGCTGCCCGCATTGTCGACGACGAGACCGAACGCTCGTTCTCGCTGGTGCGCGACCCCGCCGGCTACCGCGTCTTCCTGCCCGAGGGCGATGGCGGCCTCCTGAGCGATCCCGTCGCCATCGATGGCACGCCGGCGACGGTCGCCTCTGCGCCTGTCACCGCTGCCCCGCCAGATCTTCTGGCGATGAAGGAGGTCCTGCCGCTGCGCGATGCGCTGGCGCTGGTCGAGGTGACGCTGCCCGATGGCACGCTGCTCAAGCAGTCGGGCCTCCGCACCTTCGCCAAGACCCAGCCGCAATATGAATTGCAGCCCGATGGCCGACTGGTCTCGACCGTCGACGGCTCTGTCCTCACCCCTGACAACAGCCGCGGCTTCTATGTCAACGAGGCCGGTGAGGCCATTCCGCCGGGCTGGCGGGTCGAGATCGGCTGGAAGAATTTCGAGCGCATCTTCACCTCCGAAGGCATCCGCGCGCCGATGCTCTCGATCTTCGTCTGGACGCTTGTGTTCGCGACGCTTTCGGTCTCGCTGACCTTTGCGCTCGGCCTGTTGCTGGCCTCGGTGCTGCAGTGGCCGCATCTGCGCTTCAAGCCGCTCTACCGGCTCCTGCTGATCCTGCCCTATTCGGTGCCGGGCTTTATCTCCATCCTGGTCTTCAAGGGCCTGTTCAACCAGAACTTTGGTGAGATCAACCTGATCCTCGAGTTCCTCTTCGGCGTGGCGCCGAGCTGGAACACCGATCCCTGGCTCGCCAAGACGATGATCCTGATCGTCAACGTCTGGCTGGGCTATCCCTACATGATGCTGCTTGCCATGGGCTTCCTGCAGGCGGTGGCCGAGGACCAGAAGAAGGCCGCTGCGCTTGAGGGCGCCGGCACGCTGCGGGTGTTCTTCACCATCACCCTGCCGCAGATCCTGCCGCCCTTCCTGCCGCTGCTGATCGCGTCCTTCGCCTTCAACTTCAACAATATCGTCCTGATCCTGCTGCTGACCCGCGGCCTGCCAGACATGCCGGGGACTGTCATCCCGGCCGGCCAGACCGATATTCTGGGGTCCTTCACCTACCGCATCAGCTTCATGGATTCCGGCCAGCAGTTCGGCCTCGCCGGCGCCATCACGCTCATCATATTTCTGGTCGTCACGCTCATCGCCTACGCCAACTTCATCGCCATGCGCCGTGCCGCCAACAAGGGAGGCAACTCATGATCGTCGAGCGACCGCGCGACCTGCTGATCAAGAAGATCCTGGCGCATGGCTTCCTGATCGCCTTCATCGCGCTGATCATGTTCCCCTTCCTCGTGGTGGTCTCGATCTCCTTCCGCGAGGGCAACTTCACCACCGGCTCGCTCCTGCCCGATCGGCCGACGCTGGAGCACTGGTACCTCGCCTTCGGCATTCCCTTCACCCGCGCCGACGGCACCGTGGTTGATCCGCCCTACAATGTGCTCTTGTGGATGTTCAACTCGGTCAAGATCGGCGCCATCGCCGCCATCGGCATCGTCATGATCTCGACCATCTCGGCCTATGCCTTCTCGCGGGTGAAGTTTGCCGGCCGCGCCTGGCTGCTCGACGCCATGTTCATCATCCAGATGTTCCCCACCACGCTGGCTCTGGTGGCACTGTTCGCCATCTTCGATGGCCTGGGCGCCGTCTCGCCGATCCTCGGCATCGACAGCCACTGGGCGCTGATACTCGTCTACATGTACGGCGTGACGCTCCACATCTGGACGCTCAAGGGCTATTTCGACTCCATCGACCCCGCGCTCGACAAGGCCGCCCAGATCGATGGCGCCACCCCCTGGCAGACCTTCCGCTTCATCTTCCTGCCCTTGGCCGTGCCGATGATCGCCGTGGTCTTCGTCCTCGCCTTCATCGGTATCATCAACGACTACCCGCTGGCCTCGGTTCTGCTCCGCTCGGAGGACAACCTGACACTCGCCGTCGGCTCCCGCCTCTACCTCAACGAGTTCAAATATCTCTGGGGCGACTTCGCCGCCGCAGCCATCCTGTCGGGGCTGCCGATCACCGTCGTCTTCCTCTTGGCGCAGCGCTATCTGGTCAGCGGTCTGTCGGAGGGTGGCGTGAAGGGCTGATTTTCCGTTCAGAATGCGTTCATCGAGCGGGCGAATTCATGGCGCCGGCCGTTCGCGCACCAAGAGGGTGACCAGCGGAATGGCCACCGTCAGCAGCAAAAGCCGCGTCACGTGATGCGCCGCAATGAACGCCGTATCGAGACCCAGGGCCACGCCCAGCGCCCCCATCGACTCCAGTCCGCCCGGGGATAACCCCAGCCAGATCTGCGCAAAAGGCATATCCACCAAGCCACTAGCGGCAAAGGCGACCACCGTCACGATCCCCACGGTCATCGTCGTGGCGATCAGCCCGCCCACCGCCGCCCGGCCGATCTCGGCCCGCGTGATGCCCTGGAACCGCGCCCCGATCAGCCCGCCGACGAGAATAAAGGTGAAGATCACCAGTGGGTTAGGGATCGACCCCTCGAACCAGCCCAGCAACTTCGCCGTCGTCGCCGCCGCCATCGCCCCAAGGGAATAGGCCGCCGGCACCTTAAGGCGGCTGAAAGTCCATCCTGTGATCGCGCAAAGCACTATGATTGCGAGCAAAACCGGCAACGAGACATCGCTCGTCGCACCGCCCGCAAAGTGCCCGACCGGCAGGAACAGCGCCCCGATCGGCACGCAGATCGTCAGCATCAACAGCCGGATCACCTGGATGATCACGATCTGCCGCGGATCCCCCACCCCCGCCGCCGCAATCCCCATCACAAACGACAAATGTCCTGGAAATGACGAGAGATAGGCGGTTCCCCGGTCGACCTTGAACACCACCCGCAGCATGTAGCCGGTGGCCGCCACGATCAGGATCAGCTCCAGCACCAGCGCTGCCATCGTCACCGGCCACTGCACGATCAGGTTGAGGCTGTCTCGCGCCACCGATGCCCCCATCGAGAGGCCCGTGAGCAGAAAACCAATATCGCGCAACCAGTTGGGCATCATCACCGGTGCCCCGAGGATCGCCGCGACGGCCACCGCCAGCGCACCACCCATCAGCCAGGCGCCCGGAATGCCGAAAAGCGACGCCACAAAGCCGCCGGCAGCCGAAATGGCGATGGTGATCAGCGTCCGGATCACGATGTCCGGACCGGCAGGGCAGGGGCGGTCAATTGCGGCGCGAGGCGCCTTCGACCAGCCGCACCCAGTAGCTCACGCCAACGGGGATGATCTCGTCATTGAAATCATAGGTGTCGGTATGCAGGTCGCTGGTATCGCCATTACCGAGGAAGATGTACGCCCCCGGCCGCGCCTGCAGCATGTAGGAAAAATCCTCGCCGCCCATGCTGGCATCGGCCTTGGCGTCCACCCGGTCTTCGCCGGCGATTTCTGTCGCAATCGCAGCGGCATAGGCCGTCTCGTCCTCGGAATTGACGGTGACCGGGTAGCCGCGGCGATAGTGGATCGACACTGTACAGCCGAAAGCACCCGCGACCTGTTCGACCATGGCGCGGAACCGCTGCTCCATGAAGTCGCGGAGCTCTTCGCTATGCGTGCGGATCGTCCCCGTGAACTTCACATTGCGCGGGATGACGTTGAACGCATCGCCCGCCGAAAGCATCGTCACAGACAGCACTGCCGACCGCATCGGATCGATGTTGCGCGCCACGATCGATTGCAGGGCGACGATGATACTGGCCGTCGCCAGCACAGGGTCAGTTGCCGTATGCGGCTTGGCGGCATGCCCGCCTACGCCCTCGATGACAACGTTGAACTCGTCCGTCGCCGCCATGATGCCGCCGGCCCGGATGCCAAACGTCCCGGCCGGTCGGCCCGGCATGTTGTGGAGGCCATAGACCTCCTCGATGCCGAAACGGTCCATCAACCCATCATCGACCATTGCCTTGCCGCCGGCGCCGCCCTCTTCAGCCGGCTGGAAAATGACGATCGCCGTACCGTCGAAATCGCGCGTTTCGGCTAGATACTTGGCGGCGCCGAGCAACATGGCGGTATGCCCGTCATGGCCACAGGCATGCATCTTGCCGACATTCTGGCTGGCATATTCCGGGCTCGACCGCTCGGTGATCGGCAGCGCGTCCATATCGGCGCGAAGGCCAATGGTCTTGCCCGGCCCGCGGCCCCGAATGACCCCGACAACCCCCGTCCGGCCAATGCCCGTCACCACCTCGTCAACGCCAAAGGAGGCGAGCAGTTCTGCAACCTTCCCGGCAGTGCGGTGGACGTCGTACTGCAGCTCCGGATGGGCATGAAGATCCCGCCGCCAGGCGACGACTTCATCGGAAAACTCTGCGACGCGGTTGATGACCGGCATTATCGACCCTGAAAAATCATGTCCTTACACCTTGCCCACTGCCCACCGAAGGCGTCAACCCGCAGCCCCGCAAAGCACGCTTGCAGGGATGGTTTTCTAAGGCGAGGCGCCGCAGTGGGTCAGAATTCCGGGCGGCAACCTTGCCCCTCCTGCTGTGATTTGCGAAGGGAATGGCGCAAATCCTGCGAGGAGCCGGCATGAAGATCCTTGTCGCGGTCAAGCGAGTCGTCGACCACAATGTCCGTATTCGCGTGCGTGCCGATGGCACGGGCGTCGAGACCGACAACGTCCGCATGTCGATGAACCCCTTCTGCCGCCACGCCGTCGAGGCCGCGATGCGGCTGGCTGAAGCCGGCGCCGCTACCGAGATCGTCGTCGTTTCAATCGGCCCCAAGCAGTCAAATGATGTGATCCTCACCGCTCTCGCCATGGGCGCCCATCGCGGCATCCTGCTGGAAGCCGAGGGCAGGGTGGAGACGCTGACTGTCGCAAAACTGCTCGGCGCGGTGGTCGCGGAGGAGAAGCCGGACTTGGTCCTCCTCGGCAAGCAGTCGGTGGACGACGACTCCAACCATGTCGGGCAGATGCTTGCCGGACTGCTAGGCTGGCCGCAGGCGACGTTTGCCTCGGAGATCAAGGTGGCGGGCGCCGGCCTCGAAGTGACCCGCGAGGTCGATTTCGGCCGCACCACCGTGCAGATTGCGCTCCCTGCCATCGTCACCGCTGACCTGCGGCTCAACGAGCCGCGCAATGCCGGCCTGCCAATGGTGATGAAGGCCCGCCAGAAACCTCTGGCCGTTCGACCTGCTGCCGAGTTCGGGATCGACCTGACGCCGCGCCTCACCGTGGAGAGGGTCTCTCCGCCGGCAGAGCGCGTTGCGGGCGCAAAGGTGGCAACGGTCCCCGAACTGGCGAAACTGATCGCCGCCGATGTGGCCGAACTAGAGGCACTCTGATGACCGTTCTGGTGCTTGCCGAACATGACCTGGGCGTTCTTGGCGCCGCCACGGCGCGGATTGTTGCTGCCGCCTCAAAGCTCGGACCCGTCGACCTGCTGGTCGTCGCTCCGGACGCCGCTCCAATCGCCGAAGAGGCCGCAAGCATTGCACGCGTGGCGAAGGTTCTGGCCATCTCCGGCCTTGCCCATGCCCCTTCCGACGCCCTGACGGACCTGCTGGCGGATCTGGCGAACGGCTACACCCATATCGTCGCCGCGGCCGCTGCCGTGGGTCGTGACGTCATTCCGCGGCTGGCCGCAAAACTCGACCTGATGCCGGTCACCGACGTCATCGCCATCCACAGCGCCACGCGCTTTGATCGGCCGATCTATGCCGGCAACGCCATCGAGACCGTATCCTCGGGCCAGGCACAGAACCTTCTCACCATCCGCGCCTCGGCTTTCCGCCCGGCCGCTGGCGGGGGCAGCGCGCCGATCGAGACCCTCGGCGCCGCGCCCGCAAGCCACCAGACCTTCGTGAGCGATTCCCGCACCGAGTCCGAGTTGCCAGAGCTCTCGACGGCCCAGATCGTGGTCGGCGGCGGCGTGTCCTTTGGTTCGGCGGAAAAATTCGCCTTGGTCGAAGGGCTGGCCCGGACACTCGGCGCCGCCGTCGGCGCCACGCGAGCGGCGGTGGATGCCGGCTACGCCCCCAATGACTGGCAGGTCGGCCAGACCGGCAAGATTATCGCGCCCGACATCTACATTGCGCTCGGGATTTCCGGGGCTTTGCAGCATCTGGCGGGCATTCAGGGCGCCAAGAAGATCATCGCCGTGAACTCGGATCCAGAAGCGCCGATCATGAAGATCGCCGATCTTGCCCTGGTGGGTGATATCTTCGAGGTCGTGCCGGCACTGACGGCCGAACTGCAGAAACTCGGTCTCAAACGCTGATCGGGTTGCATTTCACCCGGCGGCTCCTCTAAATGCCGCCGCACCCGTTCTCCCCAGAGTTTTCCGATGTTCGAAACCCTAAAAAAGGCCACTCTCGACAAGATTTTCGTGCTGATGGCGGAGTATGCCGCCGATCCGCGCGCCGGCAAGATCGACCTCGGTGTGGGCGTCTACAAAGACGACAAGAATATCACCCCGGTGATGCGCGCCGTCCGGAAGGCCGAGCAGCGCATCCTCGATAGCGCCACCACCAAGACCTACAAGGGCGTGGTGGGCAACAAGGAATTCTCCGCCGCCATCGTCGATCTGGCGCTCGGCAACACCATCGACAAGTCGCGTATCCGCACCGTCAACGGCGCTGGCGGCACCGGCGCGCTGATGATCCTGATGCACGTGCTCGGTCGCGCCCGGCCGAAAGGTCGCATCTTCATCTCCGATCCGACCTGGCCGAACCATATTCCATTGGCCGAAAACGCCAATCTCGAAGTGCACTACTATCCTTACTTCGATGCAGCGACGCGTGGCGTGAACTTTGCTGGCATGATGGAAGTCATCGACGGGCTGACAGCCGACGACATCGTTCTGCTGCATGGCTGCTGCCACAACCCGACCGGCGCCAATCTCAGCCGCACGCAGTGGGATGCGGTTGCCGCCAGCCTGCAGCGCACCGGCGCCTTCCCACTCATCGACCTCGCCTATCTGGGCTTTGGCGACGGACTGGAAGAAGACGCCTATGGCCTGCGCAAGGTCGTCGCCGCCGTGCCCGAGGCCATGGTGGCCTTCTCGGCGAGCAAGAATTTCGGCCTCTATCGCGAGCGCGCCGGCGTGGCGATCGCAATTGCCCGAGACTCGGAGTCGGCCGATGTCGTCTCCAGCCAGATGCAGAACGTCATCCGCGGCACCATCAGCCAGACCCCCGACCATGGCGCGGAAATCGTCCGCGTCATCCTCGAGGACAAGGATCTGCGCGCCGAGTGGGAAGCCGAGCTGACCGAGATGCGCGAGCGCATGGGCCGCCTCCGCGTCAAGCTCTCGGCCGCCATCCGGCAGAAGTCGAACTCCAAGGATTTCGACTTCATCGCCGAGCATTCCGGCATGTTCTCGCTCCTCGGCCTGCCGGGGGAGGTTGTGCAGAAGCTCAAGACCGAGGATGCGGTCTATATGATCAACGACAGTCGCATCAATGTCGCCGGCATCCCCGAGGATCGCGTCGACGAACTGGCAGACAAGCTGCTCGCTGCCGTTCGCTAAGTCTTGCGGCGCACCCTTGTGGTGCGCCACAATCGCCTTACGTAGTGGGCAACACCCAATTCGGACCGCATCAAAGTCGGACCAAGTTTCCTGGAGGGGAACGACATGAAATTCTTCGTCGACACAGCGGAAATCGCTGACATCAAGAAGCTCTATGAAACCGGGCTGCTTGATGGCGTCACTACCAATCCGTCGCTGGTGGCCAAGTCGGGCCGCAACTTCCTCGAAGTCATCGCAGAAATCTGCGCAGCCGTGCCCGGCCCGGTTTCGGCCGAGGTCGCCTCGACCGAGTATGACGGCATGATCGCCGAAGGCCGCAAGCTGGCCAAGATCGCCAAGAACGTCGTGGTCAAGCTGCCGCTCACGGTCGATGGCCTCCGCGCCACCAAGACCTTCACCGACGAAGGCATCAAGACCAACGTCACGCTCTGCTTCTCGCCCAATCAGGCGCTGCTCGCTGCCAAGGTCGGCGCGACCTATGTGTCGCCCTTCATCGGCCGTCTCGATGACATCAATCTCGAGGGTATGGAGCTGATCGAGAACATCCGGCAGATCTACGACAACTACGATTTCAAGACCCAGATCCTGGCTGCCTCGATCCGCTCGGCCAACCACGTGACCCAGGCCGCGCTGGCCGGTGCTGACGTCGCCACCATCCCGCCCCCGGTCATCTACAAGCTGGCCGATCACCCGCTGACCAAGTCGGGCCTCGAGCAGTTCGTCAAGGACTGGAAAGCCACCGGCCAGTCGATCCTGTGATCCATGGCTGATGCGCGCATCGCCGAGGCCGTCAAGGCGGCCTTGGCTAGTGTCGAAATCCCCGGCGGCGGTTCGCTCGCCGGGTATGGCGGCCTCTCCGAAATCATCGTGACCACCGGCGCCGTGGCGTTCGCCATCTCGGTCGCCCCCGGTATGGAAGTCGCCTTTGGTCCGGCCCGTGTCGCCGCCCAGGCCGCTGCCGAGCGCGTCGTCGAAGGCCGCAAGGTGATGGTCTCGGTCACCTCCGACCGCAACCAGGCAGCCACCGGCCAGGCCAAGGCGCAGGGTAAGCCCGGACCGGCGCCGCGCGAAGCGGTGCCCGGCGTGCGCCACATCATCGCTGTCGGCTCCGGCAAGGGCGGCGTCGGCAAATCCACCGTTGCGGTCAACCTTGCCCTGGCCTTTGCCGCCGAAGGGCTGCGCACCGGCCTGCTCGATGCTGATCTTTATGGTCCGTCCGTGCCCAAGCTGCTGGGTATCGAGGGCAAGCCGGCGGTCCGCGAAGACGGGATTTTTTCCCCGCATGAGGCCTATGGCCTCAAGGCAATGTCGATCGGCTCGATGCTGACGGCCGATCAGGCGGTGGTCTGGCGCGGACCGATGGCGACGTCGGCGCTGCGTCAGCTGCTGCGCGAAAGCGACTGGGGCACGCTGGACGTGCTCGTCGTCGATCTGCCACCCGGCACCGGCGACATCCAGATCTCGCTGGTCCAGCAGGTGCCACTTGCGGGCGCGGTGATCGTTTCCACCCCACAGGACCTGGCGCTGATCGATGCCAAGAAGGCCATCGACATGCTGCGCCGCACTAGTATTCCGCTGCTCGGCCTCGTCGAAAACATGAGCTACTTCGTGACGCCCGACACTGGCACCCGCTACGATATCTTCGGCCATGGTGGCGCCAAGGCGGCAGCCGAGCGCCTCGATCTGCCGTTTCTCGGTGAAGTGCCGCTGCACATGGCGATCCGCGAAACCTCGGACTCCGGCCGCCCGGTGGTGGCGACCGATCCCGATGGCCCCCAGGCCAAGGCCTTCCGCGATATCGCAGGAAGGATTTTGGCCGCTCAGCCGCAGTTGCGCCCATGATCGCCATCCGACCAGCCGGCCGCGGCGACATCCCGGCGCTGATTGCCATCGACCCGCTGAGCCTTACCGACGTCGATCGTCGGCAGTCGATCGCCCGCTGGGCAGCAGCTGGGCAGTGCTTCGTGGCCGTGCGTGCCGAAAAGCTGGTCGGCTACGTGGCGCTGACCCGGGCGTTTTTCCATCAGCCGTTTGTCGAACTGCTGATCGTGGCCCATGATGATCGGCGCTCCGGCGTTGGTCTGGCGCTGCTCAATCACTGCATGTCCGAGACAGCCACCGAGGCCAAGCTCTGGAGCTCGACCAACGCCTCGAACGCGGCGATGCGCGCGCTGCTAGCCAAGGCCGGTTTTGTCCAGAGCGGCGTTGTCGAGAACCTCGACGACGGCGATCCGGAACTGATTTTCCTGCTCAAGCGCTAGTTCTTTTGTCTGGCTCGGGGCCGGGGTGACAGAAAAACCCCTCACTGGTATGTAATCGATTTCATGAAGCGGTATGAACCGCGCAGCTCATCAACGGACCCGAACGGGCCGCGAGGGGAGGGAAGATGTTTACTGTCGATCGCAAGGATTTCGGGCCCAATTTCGTCTTTGGCGCCGCCACGGCTGCCTATCAGATCGAAGGTGGCCAGACCGATGGGCGGGGACCTTCCATCTGGGATACGTTTGCGGCGACCCCCGGCAACGTGAAGAACGCCGACGACGGCCACATGGCCTGCGACCACTACAATCGCTGGCCGGAGGATCTCGACCTGATCCGCGACGCCGGCTTTGAAGGCTATCGCTTCTCGCTGGCCTGGCCGCGGCTGATCCCCGAAGGCACCGGCGCCGTAAATCAGGCCGGGCTCGACTTCTACGATCGGCTGATCGACGGCATGCTCGAGCGGGGGCTGAAGCCGTTTGCCACGCTCTACCACTGGGACCTGCCCAGCGCCTTGCAAGACAAGGGCGGCTGGATGAATCGCGATATCGCTGGCTGGTTTGGCGACTATGCCGCCGTCGTCGGCAAGCACTTCGGCGATCGCCTGCACGCCACTGCAACGATCAATGAACCCTGGTGCGTCGCCTTCCTGAGCCATTTCCTCGGCGTTCACGCGCCAGGCTATCGCGACATGCGCGCCGCCACTCGCGCCATGCACCACGTGCTTTACGCCCACGGCACAGCGATCGACGCGCTGCGCGCCCAGGGGGTCAAGAACCTCGGCATCGTCCTTAACCTGGAAAAGTCCGAGCCGGCGACGGACTCGGCGGAAGACCAGGTGGCCTTTGACTTTGGCGACGCGCTGTTCAACCGCTGGTACCTCGGCGGTGTGTTCAAGGGTCAGTACCCGGAGATCCTGACCACGGCACTCGCCAAGGTGATGCCGAGGCTGGGAAAAGGATATGGAAGTCGTCAGTCGTCCGCTCGATTGGGTCGGCATCAACTACTATACGCGTGGGCTCTACAAGCACGACGCCACCCGTCCGCTTTTCCCCATCGGCCAGGTCAAGGGCCCGCTCGAAAAGAACGATCTGGGCTGGGAAATCTACCCGCAGGGTCTGACCGATCTGCTGGTCCGCGTGTCGCGCGACTACACCAAGCTGCCGATCTACGTCACCGAGAACGGCATGTCCGAGGATGACGATACGCGCCGTGTCGCGTTTTACGACGCGCACCTGCAGGCCGTGAAGGCCGCTCAGGGGCAGGGCGCCGATGTCCGCGGCTACTTCGCCTGGTCGTTGCTCGACAACTACGAATGGGCCGAGGGCTATTCGTCGCGTTTCGGCATCGTGCATGTCGACTACCAGACTCAGAAGCGCACCCCCAAGGGCAGCTATCGCGCCTTCCAGGGCATGTTGCACAACACCCGCTGATCGGGTTTCAGGCGATCGGATTTGTTACCGAAGATTGCCGCCTGACTCCCCGAAACAGTCCGTTACCACTTGGTTTTGCCGGGCCTGAAAACTTAAGGCCCGGTTAACCGTACCAGACGCCTTGCTGGCGGGCCGATAAACGGCTTCGCATTTCAAGGAGGTCTTTGACATGTCGATCAGCGGAGTGGGTGGCGGTGCATCAATGGTGCGCAGCTTTCAGCCCCCCACGTTCAGTTCCCTGGATCGTAACTCGAGCGGTGACATTACGCTCGATGAGTTGAAGTCAGGCGCCCCGGGTGGCGCTTCCGACACCAAGAGCGCGGCACGGGCCGAAAAGCTCTTCAAGGCCATGGATGCCGATGGGTCCGGCTCGGTCTCGACCGACGAGAAGGATGCCTTCGATGCCAAGCTGCAGGAACGGCAGCAGGCCATGCAGTTCATGACGCAATTGATGGCCGGCGGCATGCAGCCGCCGACCAATGACGACATCTTCGCGGCGACCGACACAGATTCATCGGGCGGCGTGAGCCTGGAGGAGTTCTCCGACAGCGAGGCGGCCGAGGAGCTTTCGACCGATCAGCTCTCCGAGCTCTTTTCCGCCATCGATAGTGACAGCGACGGCTCCATCAGTGCGACGGAATCATCGGATTTCCTCGATACCCTGAAGTCGGCCCTGTCGGACCAGATGGGACCACCTCCAGGTGGCCCTGGCGGTCCGGGTGGAGCCGGTGGTCCTCCGCCTGGCCCTCCGCCGGGCGGTCCGCCGCCTGATAGCGCCGAGAGCGACGAAGAAGACAGCACGGCCATCGATCTGCTCACGACGGCCACCAGCGCCTACAGTGCGACGCAGAAAAAGACCGACCTGCTCTCGATGCTCACCAGCATTCTGGACGAAGCAGCATGACCCTTCGATGCGGGGCCGATTGGCCCCGCATCCTCCTCCGACTGCCGGCTTAGGCGAGACGCAAGGTTACCACTTGCTCGAGCCCGCCGCCGGACCGGTTGCGGATGCGGATCGTCCCGCCGAAGCGCTCGACGATCTCCTTGGCAATAGCGAGGCCGAGCCCCGCACCCTTGACGGTTTGCGTGCGTCCTGGATTGGCCCGAAAGAACGGCTCGAACACTTGATCCAGCATGGCCTCGGGGATACCCGGGCCACTATCGGTGATTGTCAGGCGTACATACTCTCCCTCGGTCGTCAGCGCCGCTTCGCCGCCACCGCCATGCGTGGCCGCATTGGTCAGCAGGTTCCGCAGGGCGCGTTTGATCGCCAGCGGACCGGCGACAACCTGCGCCGGCACAAGCGCCCCGGCTTCCACCGGCAGCCCGGCCTCACGCAACTCACCGATGCACTCGCGCACCATGGCGTCGAGCTCGATCGGGACTGCGTCGTCGCCGGCACCTTCCTCGCGGACGAGGCGGATGGCGCTGTCTGCAATGGCCTCGAGTTCATCAAGGTCGTTGAGCCAGGCGGCGCGCTCTTCTTCGTTGAGAAATTCGGCACGCAGCCGCATCCGAGTCATCGGCGTTCGCAGATCGTGTCCGGCGGCCGCGACGAGTCGCATGCGGCTTTCCATTGCCGCCCGCACCCGATCCGACAGGCGGTTGAGTGAGGCGGCGGTCTGCCGCGCTTCGCCCGAACCCACTTCGGGTGTATGGGGCAATACCCCATCGGGCCCGACCGAAGCGATCGCGCCTTCGAGGATGGCAAACGGTCTTGTGACGCGCCGTGCCATGATCAGGGCCACGGCGACGACGCCGATCACCACCAGGGTCAGCCACGAGCCGATGGCCAGAAAGAGTTCGGTCGGAGGCGGAGGCGCCTCGGGGAATGGGAACAGCATCCACCGGCCGTCTTCGAGTTGCAGGGCGGCCACCGGCTGCCGTTCGCCCGGTGCCTGAGTGACCTGAGCCCTGCCAGTCACGCCCCGATTGGCGAGTGCCGTCTGCAGCGCCGAAGTCAGGTCGGCGCGCAGACCTTCCATAGGTGGCGTTGCAACGAACTCGTTGCGCAACTCACGTGGCGGCGGTCGCAGACTGCCTTGTGTCGCGTTGATGAACTCATGGCCCGCTTCGATATGCCGGGCCATCGGCCCGATCATGCGAGTGGATTCCCCGCTGTTGAGCACCAGAGCGGTAATTGCCGTCGCGACAAAGACCACCGCAACGATCGACCCATGAGGATGAGCGCAATCTTGAGCTGAAGCGTGCGCATCAGCCGTCTTCTCGCTCGACCAGCACCGCCAGTTGATAGCCTCCATTGCGCACGGTCTTGAACAGCACGGCATCCTGCGTCGCTGCGCCCAGCTTCTTGCGCAGTCGGCTCATCAACACATCGATCGACCGGTCAAACGGCCCGGCTTCCCGGCCTTGGGTCAGATCGAGCAACTGGTCGCGCGACAACACACGCCCTGGCCGGTCAAGAAACACCCGGAGCAGATCAAACTCCGCGCCGGTAAGTTCAATGCTCCGGCCTTCTGCATCGACAACGCTGCGCGCGGTAGCGTCTGCCTTAAGGCCGGCAAAGCGGAACACTGCCTTGCCGGCGGGCGGAACCGCGTTGGTTGCGCCCGCCCGCCTCAACACCGCGCGGACCCGCGCCAGCAATTCGCGAGGGTTGAATGGTTTGCCGATATAGTCGTCGGCGCCGATCTCGAGCCCGATGATCCGATCGACATCTTCCTTGAGCGCCGTCACCAGGATCACCGGCAGTTGCGGTTGCTTCTGGCGAAGCTGGCGACAGAGATCGAGGCCCGACCCATCGGGCAGCAGGACGTCGAGGATCACCAGGTCGAGCTTTTCCGTCGCGATGCGCTCGTTGAACTCGCGGCGGCTTCCCGCCACCGAGACGCGGAAGCCCTGCTCGCTGAGATAGCGAGCCAGCAGTTTGCGGATTTCCTGATCGTCGTCGACGACGAGTATGTGGGGTGCTGCAGCCATGGGAGCGATATCTCTGTCTTTGTCGCCAAGCTCAAGGCGCGCGTCGGGACAATTTGCTGCTCAATGTAACCCAGCTGTCTTTCAGAAATACTCCGCAACACTGGTGTGTGCGATCGGCCTGTCTGGCTGGGGCTTTGTGTCTGCCATGCAGGTCGCGGGAACTCACTCGGGCCGAAAGGCGTTGGTCCGTCATCACCAAATCAAGGAGAGCCATCATGGACTGGAACCGTGTCGAAGGTAGCTGGAAGCAGGTTACGGGCAGCGTCAAGGAACAGTGGGGCAAACTCACGGACAACGACCTGACCGAGATCGATGGCAAGCGCGAAAGGCTCGAAGGCAAGATCCAGGAGCGTTACGGCAAGGCCAAGGACGACGTCAGCAAGGACGTGGACGAGTGGTACGGTCGCCAGACCTGGAACTGAGCTGACGTCCTGAGCAGAATCTGGAGGCTCCACTCACCATGTGAGTGGGGCCTTTCTTGTCCCGTGATGGCAGAACTGAGCTGATACACGAGGATAGTGACCGGGTACGTACCTCTTTTCGCGTAACGCCGAGCTGACGCCTCCTCTTGCTCGGATACTCGCTTTCGTGCCACATTGCGCCACCGCTAACAGCCCCGAGGGCCTTGAATTTTGGGCGGCCAAAACGTTTTGGAACAAAACGTTTTGGAATCGGGGAGGTGAGGTGGGTGCTGGCTAGCCGCAGGCACAAGCGAACTCTTACGGAGATCGCCTGGGCCGCACTGCAGCACCAAGAACATGGCCGCGCCGGCGGTAGTCGGGGCGGTCGACATGTCTGTGCAATGGGAGGACTACATGCACAAATACCTACTGGCGGGCGTCTCCGCCGTGGCTCTGACCTTTTCGGTCGCTCAGGCCCAGGAATTCAAGTTTCCCAAGGGCGAAGGCGCCTTCAGCTGGGATGCTCTCCAGACCTTTGCCGATGCGCACAAGGACCTCGCTGGTCAGAAGCTGACCATCTGGGGCCCGTGGCGTGAAGGCGGCGATCAGGAGCAGTTCCTGAGCGTGCTTGCCTACTTCGAAGACGCCACCGGCATCGACGTCGAGTACGGCTCGTCGGAAAACTACGAGCAGCAGGCCCAGATCGACGCCGCCGCTGGCTCGTCGGCCAACATCACCATCCTGCCGCAGCCCGGCCTGCTGGCCGACATGGCCTCCAAGGGCTACCTCGTTCCGCTTGGCGACGACATCAAGGCCCGCGTCGAGGCCGAGCACGCTGCCGGTTCCTCGTTCGTTAGCCTCGGCACCTACAAGGACGCCGCTGGCGCCCCGACCTTCTACGCCGTGCCCTACAAGTCGGACCTGAAGTCGCTCGTCTGGTACTCGCCCGACAACTTCGCCGACGCCGGCTACGAAGTGCCGCAGACCTTCGAAGACCTGATGGCCCTGACCGACAAGATGGTCGCCGACGGCAAGACGCCGTGGTGCATCGGTCTTGGTTCGGGCGGCGCCACCGGTTGGCCGGCCACGGACTGGGTCGAGGACATCATGCTCCGCACCCAGTCGCCGGAAGACTATGACGCCTGGGTCAGCAATGACCTCAAGTTCAACGACCCCAAGGTTGTCGCTGCCATCGAGCTCTTCGGCTCGATCGCCAAGGATGACAAGAAGGTCGCTGGCGGTGCAGCTGCGGTTGGCACCACCGACTTCCGTGAAAGCCCGCTGGGCCTCTTCTCGGTTCCGCCGGCCTGCTACATGCACCACCAGGCTTCGTTCATCCCGTCCTTCTTCCCCGAGGGCACGGAACTGGGCGTTGACGCCGACTTCTTCTACTTCCCGGCCTATGCCGGCAAGGATCTGGGCAAGCCCGTGTTGGGTGCCGGTACGCTGGCCACCATCACCAAGGATTCGCCCGCGGCCAAGGCCTTCATCGACTTCCTGCTGAACCCGATTTCCAACGAAATCTGGATGGCACAGTCGGGCTTCCTCTCCACCCTCAAGGCAGCCAATGTCGAAACCTATGCGAACGACACGCTCAAGGGTGAAGGCGAGATCCTGCTCAACGCCACAACCTTCCGCTTCGACGGTTCCGACCTGATGCCGGGCGCCGTGGGTGCAGGTTCGTTCTGGACCGGTATGGTCGACTTCGTCGGTGGCAAGTCCGCTCAGGAAGTCGCCGACTCGATCCAGGCCAGCTGGGACGCCATCAAATAAGCTGACGCAAGTTCAGTCGAACCCGGCGCCTCTGGCGCCGGGTTCATCAAAAGGGCACACTGGCCCAAACGACAATCGGGTTCACCCGGTGGAGGGGCGGCCTCGTGACCGACATCATTCAGCAGATCATCGGCGCCATTATCGCCATCGTAATCGCGCTCGGCGGCTGCGTGGCGTACTTCTGGGGCACCAACTGGCTCCTCGACAAATTCCTCTCTGACTCGGCGACCGATACCGGCGACGCCATGACCCGGCGCGACACGCTGCGCAGCCAGATCAGCCGTGGCTCTTCCTCGCCCCGGCGCTCCTCTTCCTCTCCGTCTACCTGATCTATCCGGTGTTCGAGACCTTCCGGCTCTCCTTCTTCGACAAGACCGGTCGCGAGTTCGTCGGCTTTTCCAACTACTTCTGGCTGTTCGGCGACGGCAATTTCCACCAGGCGGTGTTCAACAACATCCTCTGGCTGATCATCGTGCCGTCGCTGGCCACTGGCTTCGGCCTGGTTATCGCCGTGCTGGCTGATCGGCTGTGGTGGGGCAACATTGCTAAGTCGCTGGTGTTCATGCCGATGGCCATCAGCTTTGTCGGCGCCTCGGTCATCTGGAAGTTCGTCTATGACTATCGCGGCGATGCCGCCGAGCAGATCGGCGTCCTCAATGCGCTCGTCACCTTCATGGGCCTGCCGCCGCAGGCCTGGATCACCATTCCATTCTGGAACTCGATCCTCCTGATGATCATTCTGGTCTGGATTCAGACCGGCTTTGCCATGGTGATCCTCTCCGCCGCGCTGCGCGGCGTGCCCGAAGAAACCCTCGAGGCGGCGCGTATCGACGGCGCCAACGGCTTCCGCATCTTCTTCGACATCATGATCCCGCAGATCTGGGGCACGATCGTCGTGGTCTGGACCACCATCACCATCGTGGTGCTGAAAGTCTTCGACATCATCTTCGCCATGACCAACGGTCAGTGGGACACCGAAGTTCTCGCCAACCTGATGTTTAAGTGGATGTTCGTGAACTTCGACTACGGCCGCGGTTCGTCCATCGCCGTGGTCATCATGCTCGCCGTGTTGCCGATCATGATCTGGAACATCCGCCGCGCCAATGCTGAAGAGGGGACCCGCTGATGACCACCACAGTCGATCGCGCCCAGACCGTTGCCACCGGCGCCCCGCGCACCGGCATCAAGATCGATGCCGGCAAACTCTTCACCCACCTGGCGCTGCTGATCCTTGTCGCGCTCTGGACCTTCCCGACCGCAGGCCTCTTGATCTCGTCGCTGCGCGACAAGGATCAGTTGGCCGTCTCCGGCTGGTGGACAGCGCTCACCACATCGACCTCGCAGGGTGTGTCCCGTATCGGCACCGCTGCTGACCAGGTCGAGGAGAACGGCAAGTTTGTTATACGCGGCAATGTCTTCGGCACCGACACCAACAAGCACCTTTCGGGCTTCGGCCTTACCAACGGTGAGCCCAACGCCGCCGCGCCGGGCACCAGTCTACCGATGAAGGAAGGCGGTGCCATCACCGTCACCGACAATGGCAGCTTCGAATGGGTGAGCGACACCAGCTTCACCCATACGCGCGGGCCCCGCATCTTTTACGTGGCTGGTATCGCGCCGCGCTTCACCCTCGACAACTATGTCGAGGTGCTGACCGCCAATGGCGTGGGCCGGAGCTTCATCAACTCGTTCACCGTCACCATTCCAGCCACCGTGATCCCGATCCTCATGGCGGCGTTCGCCGCCTATGCGCTCGCCTGGATGCGGTTTCCATTCCGCGGCCTGATCGTCGCCGTAGTGGTCGGCCTGCTGGTCGTGCCGCTGCAGATGTCGCTGATCCCGCTGCTCTCGCTCTACAACAACATCGCCCAGACCTTCGGAGCGGAGGACGGCAAGACCTATCTCGGCATCTGGCTGGCACACACCGCCTTCGGCCTGCCGCTCGCTATCTATTTGCTGCGCAACTACATGGCCGGCCTACCCAAGGAGATCATGGAGTCGGCTCGCATCGACGGCGCCAGCCACTTCAAGATCTTCACCACCATGGTGCTGCCGCTCAGTTTTCCGGCTCTGGCCTCATTTTCGATCTTCCAGTTCCTGTGGGTCTGGAACGACCTGCTTGTCGCCATGGTGTTCCTGGGCGCCCAGGAGAGCAAGCTGGTGCTGACCGGCAAGCTAGTGAGCCTGCTCGGCTCGCGCGGCAACAATTGGGAAATCCTGACGGCCGGCGCCTTCATTACCATCGTGGTGCCGCTGATCGTCTTCTTCTCGCTGCAGCGCTACTTCGTGCGCGGTCTGCTCGCTGGGTCAGTGAAGTAAGCCGTCACATCGACTTGGTTTGGCAAACGGCCGGGCCACTCCCGGCCGGTATGCTTTGGTCAGCCGCGTTGTGGCGGGAGCGGTTCGGCAAGCACGCCACTGTCGAGGCCCTGCGCGACACTGAAGTGCGACGGGATCAGGTGCCCGCCCGGCTTACCGCCTGCCTCGCACTGCGCGATCAACTCGCCGATCAGAGCCGCACCCGCGTCCCTTAGTGACGACCGTACCGTGGTGAACGAGCCGGCCAGCGACGAGAGGTCGATGTAGTGCAACTCGTCGTCCATGCTCGCCACCGCGATGTCGCGGCCGGAGCGGGCGATGGCCGCGTGCCCCTCGATCGCCATCAGCGTTGATGAGTAGAGGATTGCCGTCACCTTGGGGTCGGCCAGCGCCGCCTCGGTGAGCGTGTGTCCGGCATCGCCCATCGGATGCAGCGAGTTGTAGACCTTCACGTCCGTGGGGCTGAAGCCGCCGTCGATCAAAGCATCGACCATGCCTCGCCGTCGATACGACGCGTAGGTGAAGTGTTCGTCGCCATTGATGAACGCGAGCCTCCGGTGACCATTGGCCAGCAGCAACCGCGTTAGCTGGTAGAAATTTCCATAATTGTCGACATCGACCCAGCCATATTCGTCGGACCGCGCTTCGCGCCCATGCACCACGGACGGCCGCGACTTCGAGCAGGTAGG
>JACDQI010000313.1 GCA_015657675.1 Devosia sp. | reverse complement strand
GTGGTGGGGGGCCAATCGAGGCCCAAGCCTTAACTTCTCCTATCCCGGCCTCATCCCCGCGGAGGCGGAATGACACCTGGGTTAGGCAGCAAGCACGCCTCCCCCATCACCGCAGTAACCCCCCATCAACCATGCGGCTTGCCCGGCGTTTAACCATGCCACTTCACGGCAAATTGGGCATTTTGCGCAAGACTCTGCTCACCATCCGGACGACCGGATCCGTTGACAGTTCGTGAGTGAGACAGATGTCGCGTTGGGTACGTGCCGCTTCGATCGGCCTTGGACTAGCACTTTCCTTTGCATCGGTGGCGCCGTCGCTGGCCGCCAACAATCTTTCCTTCATCATGAACCCGCCGCCGGGCGTGACGCTGACCTCGGGCAAGCCGAGCAATGCGCTGCAGCTGCGCACCGGCAAGGTGCGGCTCGACCCGCAGTTCATGAGGCAAGTGGTGGGTTATGCCGGCAAGGAAAAGCCCGGCACCGTGATCGTCAACACCAGCCGCAAGTTCCTCTATCTGGTGCTCGGCGACGGCAAGGCGATGCGCTATGGCATCGGCACGGCGCGCGACGGCTTCGAGTGGAGCGGCACCCACAAGGTTACCGCCAAAAGGGAGTGGCCGAGCTGGACGCCGCCGGCCGAGATGCGCAAGCGCCAGCCTGGTCTGCCTGCCTTTATGGAAGGCGGTCTGCAGAACCCGCTGGGCGCCCGAGCCCTTTATATCGGCTCGACGCTCTATCGCATTCACGGCACCAATGAGCCCTGGAGCATCGGTACGAACGTCTCTTCGGGCTGCATCCGCATGGTCAATGATGATGTGGTGGACCTCTACGCGCGCGTGAAAATTGGCGCCAAGGTGATCGTTCTTTAGTTACCAATTTGCGGCACTATCCGGGCAAATCAAGCCCGGGTAGTCCGCAGTGTTGCAGCGATTTTTAGCTCTTGTCGGCAGGTTCCGTCGCGACGAAGGCGGGGCCTTTCTCGTGTTGTTCGGCATCATGGCGATTGTGCTGGTGGCAACCTCCGGAGCGGTGGTCGACTTCACCCGCATCGAGCAGGCGCGTACCAAGGCGCAGAACGCGCTGGACGCCGCCGCGCTCGGCCTGCAGCCGCATGTGTTCGATACGTCTCCCGCCTGGACGTCTGCCGACTTCATCCTAGAAGCCGACAAACTGCTCGAGGAGCGGCTCGGCGACAGCAGCATCACCGCAGAGGTGACCGGCGCAACGATCAATGTGCGCAATGGCCAGCTGATCCTGAATGCCTGGATCGACGTGCCGACCGCCTTCGTCGCGCTTTTGGGCATCACCGAGGTGCGGGCGGGGCTGCTTTCGGAAGCAACGCGCAAGCGGCTCAATCTCGAAGTGGCCATGGTGCTCGATAATTCGGGGTCGATGTCGAGCTATAGCCGCATGACCGAGCTCAAGGCCGCTGCCAAGAGCGCCACAAACATCCTGTTCGACGGCAAGACGACACAGCCCAACGTCTTCGTGTCGATTATTCCCTTCACCCAGTACGTCAATGTGGGCACAGCCAACCGCACCGCCAGCTGGATGAGCCAGACCGGCGCCTCGAGCGTCTCGCACTTCAACTTCGACAATGACGACCGCGACGATACGGCCTTCACTTCCACGGTCAGCCGTTGGAGTCTCTATGACGGCTTTAGCAGCGGTAGCTGGACGGGGTGTGTAGAAGCCCGCATCACCCCTTACGACACTCAGGATACGGTACCCAACAATGCCGTGCCGGACACCATGTTCCAGCCGGTGTTTGCTCCCGACAGCTCGGCCGACAACTGGATCAGCAGTGACACAGGCAGCACATGCCGTGTTGCCCCGAGATGGATCAGGACCGAGACCAAGGCTAATTGCGGGACCCGGACGTCGATCAACGAAACACGGTACAACGACTGCAGCAGGACGCCCAGCACATCCTATTCAGGGACGAACGAATGGGGCGCTACGGTGACGTCTCCGCCAACCACCCAGCCAGCCAACAATTCGGTCTACTCTTACTATAACACTGTGGACAGTTGCCCGGTGACCTACACCAGCACTGTTGGGAGTACGAACCGCAACTACAACAGGGTGACGACCTGTTCATACACCTTCTCGTCGACAGAGTTGCAGCAGCGGATTTGCAAATATGCCGGCAAGGCGGGGGCCGGCGCCAACTCGGACTGCCCGACTACTAGCATCTTGCCGCTGAACAATGTCCGGGCGACAGTGGACGCGCGTATCGACGCCATGGTCGCGAGCGGTTCAACCAATATCGAGCAGGGGTCGATCTGGGGCTTTCATTCGCTGTCGCCGACCCAGCCGCTCATCGAGGGGCGGAGCTATGACGATGCGACTGCCAAGATCATGATCGTGATGACGGATGGCGAAAACAACGTCAATTACACTGGCTATGGCAGTAGCCCTTACGGCGTGACCAGTTGGACCGCCTGGGGCTATCGCTCCGACAAGCGACTGCTCACCGAATCGACCACGCCCAGGGACTCGGTCGCCACGTCCGGGCAGGTGATCGCCGAGGTCAACCGGCGCACGGTGCTGGCCTGCGCCAACGCCCGCGCGGCCGGCATCACCGTCTACACCATCGGTCTCTCGGCACCGAATGCCACGACGATCCAGATGCTCAAGGACTGCGCGACCCCGAGCAAGACCGAGGGCGGTGTCACCACGAACTACTGGTATTTCCCGACCAACTCGAGCGAGTTGACGGATGTCTTCACGGAAATCGCCGAGCAGCTCTCCGAGCTTCGCCTGGCGCAGTGATCAGTGCTGGGTGGTTGCCAGCCGGAAACGGCGGCCACCCGGAAACCCTTCGATTGCAGCGCGCTGCTCGGCTTCGGTCAGGCCTTCGAACTGGACGTCCAGCACGCTTTCGGGGGCATCGACCGGAGCGATCGGTTCGCCGGTCCGCGGCAAGCGGTGACCGTTAGCGGCGGCCAGCCAGAGATGCGGGCGAGGGGTCGGTTCGGTGGGGTGAGGCTTCTGCCGGTTCATGTCGTACTCCCGTACTGGTTGTATGAAGAAACGCGGGCCCCCTCCCTGAGGTTTCTGCACAAGGCCGTGAGATTGCGCCAGCCGGCCTGAACGGCGCGCCTATTCGTCGTTCAGATTGCGTTCATCGATACGGCAACCGTGTGGCGGCAGCGACGTTGCCCTGAGCTACGTTCAGGAGTAACCTCATGGCACATAACCGCTATTTCGTCGTCGCCGGCGCCGGTCACTGGCTGGTCACGACCGAGGGCCGCAGCATGGCGCACGTCGCCACCCAATCGGAAGCCATCAACAGCGCGACCGTCATGGCCGACCTCATGGGGTCGATGGGCCATAGCGCCGACGTGATGCTTGCGACAGACGAAACGCTCGATCTGATCTGGACTTACGGGGTGGATAGCCTGGCGATGCCGCTTGCCCGGCGTAGGCTCAAGAGCCTGCCGCGCGGCTCGCGTTCGCATGTCCGACCCGCGCAGAGAGCGCTCTAGCCGATGCGTGAAACCCTGGCCGAGGCAATCTTTCGACATCCCCGCCGGCTGGGTTTCATCGCCTTCAACCTCATCGCTTTCGCACTGGTGATCACCTGGATCCTCGTCACCAAGGACGACGCGAGCCTGGGCGTTTTCGGGCTGCCCTGGGTCGCGCTCGGCTATGTGGGCATCGGGTTCCTGGTAGTGGTCTGGATCGTTGCCTGGATCGCGTGGATCATCATGGCGTCGCAGCGCCGGCGACGCCACCGCCACGAGGCCTGACGCCCTAGCGGCGCGTTTCGGCCACGGCGCGGCCGAGGCTGGAGCGGTCAGCAGACTGATAGATCAGCTTATTGTCGTAACCCGGACCGGAAATCCGCACTTCGCTGCGGCCGCCTTGGCGCGAAGTTGCGGCCGCCTGCGCGACTGCTTCGGCCATCGCCGCTTCGAGTGAGCTGTAGGGGCCTTCGGAGGTCCCATTGAGATCGATCCACCAAGCCTGGTGGGCAAACAGCACGATATAGATAGACGTCGACATAACTCAAAAAACTCCGCGCCGCAGCCGGTCATAACCGGCGGCGCGTCAAAATTGACAACGCTTTCAAACGTTAAGCTTAAGGAGAGTTGGTACCGCCTCCCCGGTTTGAACGGGGGACCCCTAGATCCACAATCTAGTGCTCTAACCAACTGAGCTAAGGCGGCACGAAACGCGGCGGACCATAGTCAGATGCAACGGCGCTGACAAGGGCAGATTTCACCTCTGTCGAAAGGCGGAATTTACGCCTCGGCACTTAACCATGCTGGCGATTGGTGACCGCTCCGGGACCGTCCGATATGGACCCCCCGGACCCCGCACTATATTAGAGAAGTGTTAAGATTTTCGCCCCTTGTGTGCCGGTTTGGCACGGCTGACGGTGTATTCGAGCGTGACTTCTGAGTGGATCAAATCGCCAACGGCCCGCCGCGTGCTGCTGCACTGGGCCGATGCCCGCCCGGCCTGGCTATGGCCCGCCAGCGGCGAAACGCTGCTGTGGCGCAATGCCAGCGCCCGCTTCTTCCACGGCAAGGCGAAAAAGCACGGCATCAAGCTGGCGCCGGAAGCCGAGCCGATCAAAGGACAGATTTCGCGCCTGATCCGACTGGGTTCGGTCGGGCGGTCCAGCCTCTCGCGTATTCAGTTTCTCGCCGGTGACAGGCCCATCTCGACTACTTGCGCGGTGACGCCGCTTGAGCTCGAGGATGGCGAGATCGGGCTGCTGATCGTCGGGGTGGATCCGATCGAACCGGAGTTGCTTGAGGCGCAGCGCCTCAATGGCATCACCGAGCGCTTGTTGCCAGCGGGCAGCGACTACCTGCTGATCGATGATGACGGCCAGATCGCCGGGGGCACCGAGCGGGCTCTGCTGCGCTATGCGCCGCACCTGGAAAGCGAGGGGCTGCCAGACCTGCATGACGAAGGCGCGGCGCCAGCCAAGATCGACGGCGAGATGCTGACCGTGACGCGCTTCAAGGCCAGCCCGCGCGACGCCATGCTGCTGCTGTTCGAAAGCGCCGATGCGCCGCAGGCCAGCATCGAAGAGATTCGAGCCGAAGAGGGGCTATCCCGTGAGGAGCCCGCGGACGAACCTCTGCTGCCGATGGGTTTGCCCGACGTGCCGGCGGGGCCGATGGCGGAAGAGACCGCTGAGACGGCTGAAGAACCCTGGGTGGAGCCGTTCGAGCCGCGGCCGGAGATTGCGGGCCTTTCTAGTCTTTTTGATCGGCTGGCGGAAGACGATGGGCTCTACACTCCGCTGACCGAAAACGACGAGACGTTTGCTGGACCACTCCATGAAAATGCGGTGCAGCCGCCGCCGGCTGCCGACTTCAAGCCGCCGAGCCTGATCGCAATGTCGGAAGACGAGCTCAATCCGACGACGGAGGACTTGCCGGAAGAACAGCAGGTCGTCGACGTCGAGCCCGAGACTGTTGCAGAAGCCACCGATGACGCGGCGCCCGCTGCGGGTGAAGACTTGATCGCCGCCGTTATCGCCTATGCGGATGACGAAGACGACGAGCCGGCCGCCGCGGCACCAACGCGGGTTTGGAAGGTCACCGGTCTCGGATTTGTTCGGCTTTCCGAGACGGCAGCCCCTGAAGGCGTTCTTGCCGAGATCGATGGGACCTCGCCGAGCGAATTGGAAACGGCCGAACCGACTCTCCTGGCGGGAACACCGGTCGAAACGACGACCGCACCGGACAGTGCCAGTGTCGAGCAGGTCTCACGCTACAATTTCGATGAACTGAGCCGCATCCTCACCGACCGGGTTGGTGGCGAGCCGCAACGGCCAAGTGAGGATGACGCAGCGGCGCTCCGCCGCCGCGCGTCGGACAGTGCGCTGATCAATCCGGCCGGCGAGACTTTCGTTCTCAACCGGCTGCCCATCGGCATCATGGTGTTCCGTGACCAGCAGGTGCTGTTTGCAAACCGTGCGCTCACCGATCTCACCGGTCACGACAGCGTCGAAAGCTTGCGCTCGGCGGGGCTGGGCGCGATCTTTCCGGGTGAGGACGATGCCACCGCCGGCCCCGTCACACACCTGGTACGTCGCGATGGCAGTCGCATCGCGGTGCGGGCGCGGCTGCAGTCGATCAGTTGGCAGGGGCGCCCTGCCCTGATGCTCTCGGCCATGACGGGCGAAGAAGGCCGCGGCCATGAGGGCGCGGTGCGAGCCTTTGCCGAGATCGCCGCTGATGCGCGTGAGGAGGGCTTCGTCCGTGCCGACCGATCAGGCGTGGTGACCGAGGTGTCGCTGCATGCGCGGGTCCTCCTGGGCAAGACCGAGAGCGATCTGCTCGGCGTGCCGTTATCGGCGCTGCTCGACGGTCAGGATCTCCCGGCCCTGCAGGAGTTTCTCGAGCGCCCGGCGCGATTTGCGGAAACCGAACGCCCCAGCCTGGCGACCAGATGTGTGGTCCCCGGGGTGCAGGTCTTGCTGTTCACCGAAGGTCAGGCCGGCGTCGTCACCGGCTATTTCGGTTTTCTGCGCAACCAGCCGTCGCCGGTCGTCCAATCGACAGCGGCCCCGGCGGCTCCCGCCGTTGCCGAGCGGGCCGAATATGTCGAACCCTCGATGCTGGCACGGTTGAGCCGGGGCATCCGCCGTCCGCTCAACACCATCATCGGCTTTTCCGACCTGATCCGTTCATCGGCGTTCGGAACAATCGAGAATGCGCGCTACATTGAGTATGCGCGCGACATCAAGACCGCCGGCAACGAGATTGCCGTGCTGGTGGATGAACTCGACGACTTCACCCGGCTTAAGGAAGGCCGCTATGCGGCACGTCCGGCCGAACTGGACCTGGCCGCGCTGCTCGAAAGCTGCATCGTGCGGGTGCGGGGCCAGGCGGGTCTCGCCCGTGTTTTCGTGCGTAGCGCCATTTCCGAGCGGCTGCCGAAGATTCGCGCCGACCGCGCCTCGCTCGGACAGGCGATACTGAATCTTCTCGCCAGTGCCATCGACCAGACGCCAGCCGGCGCCTCGGTGATCCTCTCGGCTCAGGTCGAGGACGATGGCAGCATTTCGGTCAACGTGCGCGATAGCGGTACGCGCAGCGCCGACCTCGGCGAGCGCTTCGTGGTGTTCAGGGACGGCGTCAGCAAGGACGGCGAGGCTTTGGCGCCGGTGCGGTCCACGGTCGGCCTGGCGCTGACGCGTTCGCTGCTTGCCGTCAACACCTGCTCGCTGTCGGTCGACCCAAGCGGCGGCATCGGGACGCGCTTTTCGATGGTCATTCCGGCAGACCTCGTCGCCAAGGACTAGCGCGACATTGCCGCAGGCGTCGCACCTCGACCGACCCCTCAACATACTGACTCTTAAAACGTTTTTCTGCGTTCTTCGAACCATTCAAAACTGCTCCTGTGGAGCGTAGTCACCGACACATCCGGATTTCTTGACAACGCCGATCAGAATAGAGACAAGCCGACAACGCGGCGCAGTTTCAGTGCCGGACATTCGGAGAGTTAGCATGATCGGATCGATGCGCACGCTGGCCGCCCTGGCGGCACTTTTGGTAGGGGGCACCAGCCTTGCCTATGCCCAAAGCACCGAGGTCAATGTCTACTCCTATCGCGAGCCGGGGCTGATCCAGCCGCTGCTCGATACCTTCGCCAAGGAAACCGGGATCAAGGCCAATGTGCTGTTCGCCGGTGACGGGCTTATCGAACGCGTCGAGGCGGAGGGTGAGCTCTCGCCGGTCGATGTGATCCTCACTGTCGATATCGGCAATCTCGCCAATGCCAAGGAGAGGGGTGTCAGTCAGCCGATCGGCAGCCCGGCGCTCGAGCGCGTCCCCGAGGCTTATCGCGATCCCGAGGGCAACTGGGTGGCGCTCAGCCTGCGGGCCCGCGTGTTCTACGCCTCCAAGGACCGAGTGACCGAAACGGCGCTGAGCTACGAAGACATTGCCAAGCCCGAATGGAAGGGGCGCCTCTGCACCCGTCCGGGCGATCACGTGTACAATATCGGCCTGATCGCCAACCGCATCGCGGTCTGGGGCCTGGACGCGACCCGCGAGTGGCTCGGCAAGGTCCGCGACAACCTCGCCTTCCCGCCCAACGGCAATGACCGAGCTCAGGTCAAGTCGATCCTTGAGGGCACCTGCGATCTGGCAATCGGCAACACCTATTACATGGGGCTGATGCTCAACAACGAAGCAGAACCCGAGCAGAAGGACTGGGCCGCCGCCGCCCGCATCATCTATCCGGACGCCGATGGCGCAGGCACTCAGGTCAATGTTTCGGGCGCCATTCTCGCCAAATATGCACCGAACAAGGAAAACGGCGAGAAACTGATCGAATTCCTGCTGTCCGACGCGGCGCAGCAGATATATGCCAACGGCAATTATGAGTATCCGGTGGTGCCGGGCGTGAAGGCCAGCGATCTGGTGGAAAGCTGGGGCGCGCTGAACGCCAACAAGACTCCGCTGACCGACGTCGCGTCGCATCGGGCCGAAGCCGCGGCACTCGTGGATGAACTCAAGTTCAACGAGGGCGCCCAGAACTAGGAGAGCCGCGATCGTTACGACCGCGATCGAGCACCAGAAAAGCAAGACCGGCAGCGGGCGACCGCTGCCGGTCGCTGCGTATCTGCTGGTGCTGATCATGGGCCTGCCGATCCTCTGGCTCGGCTGGGCGGCCATCGGCGCGGCACTGGGGGGCGACAACGGCCTTGCGGCCAACATGCTGCCGACCGCGTTGCGCGAAACGGCGGTGCTGATGCTCTGGGTCGGCGCGATCACTGGCGTGCTTGGCCTGCTCTCCGCCTGGCTGGTGACGCATTTTGATTTCCCCGGCCGCCGCGTGCTCGAATGGGCCCTGATCCTGCCGCTGGCGGTGCCGACCTATCTTGCCGCTTACTGCTACGTCGAGTTCCTCGATTTTACCGGACCGGTGCAGCAACTGGTGCGGTTCCTGACCGGGGCAACCACGCTGCAGGACTATTGGTTTCCAACCATCAAGAGCCCGTCCGGCGCCGCCTTCGTGCTGTCGATGGTGCTCTACCCTTATGTCTATGCGGCCTGTCGCACGTTTTTCCTGATGCAATCAGCCTCGATCGACAGCGCGGCGCGGACGTTGGGGGCCAGTGGGTGGCGGACGTTCTTCACCGTCACGTTGCCGCTCAGCCGGCCAGCCATTGTCGTCGGTGTAACGCTGGCGATGATGGAAGTGGTCAACGATCTGGGCGCCGTGCAGTATTTCGGCGTCAACAGCCTCACAGCGGTGATCTACACCACCTGGATCAACCGCTCGAATTTTGGTGGCGCGGCACAGCTGGCGGTCACCATTGTGCTGGTGATTGCGCTGCTGATCTTTACCGAACAGCGGGCGCGGCGGAATCGGGTCTACTCCACGCATCGCGACAGTACGGTGCCGCCGGCGCATCTCAAGCTCAGCACCGGGCTTGGCTGGCTGGCGACGACGTTCTGCACGGCGCTGTTGCTGGCCGGGTTCGGACTGCCGTTCGCCGAGCTGACCTGGTTGGCCTCGCGCTCGATCACACCCGAAACGCTGGCGATGACGGCGGCGGCGGCGGTGACGACGCTTGAGCTCGCGCTCGCCGGTGCGCTGGTGGCGGTCGGGATCGGGTTGCTCGCTGCAAAGCTGAGTGCGCCCCGCGCCAGCCGATCGGCCAAGGGCGCTGTGCGGCTGGCAGCACTCGGCTACGCCATTCCCGGCACGGTGCTGGCGCTGGGCCTGCTGCAGCCGCTGGGACAGGCCGACCTGTGGATCAACCGGCTGACCATGGCGTTGGCGGAATGGCGCCCCGGGCTGATCCTCTCGGGCTCGGTGGCGGCGCTGCTTTACGTCTATGCCATCCGCTTTCTGGCGCTTAGCCATTCGACGCTCGATGCTGCGATGCGCAAGCGGGGTGACACCATGCTCGATGCTGGCCGCGTGCTTGGCGTGAAAGGATTTGCGCTGCTCTGGCGGGTCGATCTGCCGACGCTGTCACCGGCGCTGCTGGCGGCCGGAACGCTGGTGTTCGTGGAGATCGTCAAGGAACTCCCGGCCACTTTGCTGCTGCGTCCGCTGGGCGTCGAGACGCTGGCGACGCTGGTTTATGCTCGTGCCAATGTCAGTCTTTTCGCTGAAGCTTCGTTGCCGGCGCTGGGCATCGTTGTCGTCGGCCTGATCCCGGTGCTGCTGAGCACGCATTTCAGCCAGCGTCCGAGTTAAGTCGCTGCGCTAACGCGACGATTTTTCACGAGCAACGGCCAAACTCCACGCTATAAGGGTGCGGAGTTTCGGGGGCACGGCGACACTAAAAGATGAGCAAGGACGGCGACACCACACCGCCCGTCATCGACGCCACGGCAACGCCGGCGGAGACGCCTCCGGCCGCGCCGTTGCCGGCAGAAGCTCCCATGGAAACGCCTGCGGCGGCTCCGGACGCCCCTTCGACATCGCATGCCGCGACTGATCCCGTTGCGCCGATTTCGGCGTCGGGCGAGGCCCCTCTGAGCGCAGCTCCGGAAGTCCCCGTTCTTGCGCCGGAACCCGCCGAGGCTCTCGCGATGCCGGCCCTCGAGGATGCTATCGCGGCGGTAGAAAACACGTCCGAGGCAACTGCCGAGACGGTCGCGCCAGCACCTGCCGCGGAAACGACGCAACCGGAACCTGCTCCTGCCGCCGTGCCGGTGCAGGCTGCCGCAACGCTTGCCGCTGCCAAAGCGCCGCGCCGACGTGTGCCGCCGCTGCTTGCCTATAGCGGCTGGCGTCTGCTTGAGCTGGTCGCGACGCTGGCCGTCGCCACTGGCCTCTTTGCCGTGCTGCTCCCGGCAGCCGTCTCGCCCGACTTCGGCATGCTGGCTGACCGACTGGCGGTGACACTGCCGATGATTGCACTCTGCCTTGTGGTGGCAGGGTTCGTCGGGCTGCCTCTCGGCTTTGCTGCCGGCGGCTGGAGTGGCCCGGTCGATCTCGTAGTCCGCGGCGTTGGAGTGATGCTGGTTAGCGTGTCGCCGATCTGGCTGGGCATGCTGCTGATCCTGCTGTTTGCGGCGACCCTCGGGTGGCTGCAACCCGGGGGCTTTGTGCCCTGGGCCTCGAACCCGATGGGTGCACTCAGCTCGCTCGTCCTTCCCGCCCTGGCTCTGGGGCTGCCCCTCAGCGGCTGGCTCGCCCTCAGCTTGCGAGACAGCGTGCGCAAGGCGCTGGCCGATCCGTGGCTGGAGGCGGCACAGACGATGGGCCAGAGCCGAGGCGTTGCCGTCCGCAGTTTTGTGCCGCGGCATGCACTGGCCGCCACGACCCGAGACCTCCTTGTGCCCCTGGCCTTGCTGGTGCCGGCGGGTCTGGTGGTCGAGAACGTGTTCTATCTGCCCGGTCTGGGTCGCCTGCTGCTGACGGCGCTGGCGGAACGCGACCACGCCACCTTGCAGGCGGCACTGGTCGCGCTGGTGGGCCTCGTGGCGGTCTGCCGTCTGCTCGGCCAGGTGCTGCGCGCTGCGGTCGATCCGCGCGTGCCGGAGGGCGCATGACCATCGCTCCGCCCCCCGTTGGCCGCACGTTCTCGCTGTTCCGGCTACGCTTGCGGCTGGGGGTGATCGCAACCCTGCTGATCCTCTTGATCGGCTTTGTGTCGATCGTCTGGACGCCCTACCCGGTCGATCAGCTCGACCCGATGGCGCAGACGCAGGCGCCGAGCGTCGCGCATCTGCTGGGGACCGATGCGCTCGGTCGTGACACGTTGTCGATGACCATGAAAGGCATCCTCACGAGCTTCGTCGTCGCGGGAGTTGCGGCGGCGATCGGCCTGTTTATCGGTATTCCGTTGGCGGTCGCCGCGGCGCGGTGGGGATTGCTGGCCGAACGGGTGCTGGTGGGTGGCGCGGGGATCTTCGTCAGCATTTCGGCTCTGGGCATCGCCGTGCTGCTCACCCTGCAGTTCGGCCCCTCGGCGCTCAACGCCATGTTCGCTATCGGGCTCTACAACATAGCCGTGGTGGCGCGGCAGACCCGTGATGACCTGCGGACCTTTCAGGGACGCGACTACCTCGCGGCCTCGCGGCTTGCTGGCCTGGGTGGCTGGGAGCTGGCGCGGCGTCATGTGCTGCCGGGGTTGATGCCGCTGCTCGGCGGCACCGCCATGGCTCAGCTGGCGCAGGGCGTGCTGCTGGAGGCCGGTCTCGGTTATCTCGGCCTTGCCTCGCAGCCCCCGGGATCATCGCTCGGGCTCATGTTGCGCGATGCGCAGACCGTGATGCTGATCGAACCCATGCTGACGCTGGTGCCGGGCGGCGCGCTGCTGCTCATCGTGCTGGCCCTCAACTCGGTGGCACGCGGCCTGCGGCGGGAGGCGAGCGATGCTGCTTGAGGTCAGCAAGCTGCAGGTCGAGCTCGACGACGCCCTGCTCGTTGACGGTCTGAGTTTCAGCCTCGATCGTGGGGAGCGACTGGCTATCGTCGGACAGAGCGGCAGCGGCAAGTCCACTGTGGGACTTGCACTCGCCGGCTTGTTGCCACGAGGCGCAGCAGTGAAAGGCAGCGTGCTGCTCGATGGCGCAGCGCTGCCGGCGACGCCAGCCGCCTGGGCTGAGCTGCGTCGGACACGCATCGGCATCGTGGCGCAAACGACATCGCCTGCCCTCGACCCCGCACAGACGGTGGCGCAGATCATCGGCAATGCCGAACTCGTCGCGCAATTCGGCCTTCCGCCCGAGCGGTTCGCGTCGCGCTTGACGTCAGCCGAGCGGCAGCTAATGCAGATCGCAGCAGCGCTCGCGCGCAAGCCCGATCTCCTCATCCTCGACGAGCCTTTTGCCTTGCTCGATGCCCCAGCCGAAAAGCGACTGGTGGAGCTGTTGCAGAGCCAGCCGATGGCCATGCTGATCATCGGCCACGATCTCGCCGCTGCCTCGGCGCTCAGCCAGCGGATCGTCGTGCTCAACCAAGGGCGCGTCGTCGAGAACGGACCGACCGCGCAGGTCCTGTCGCGGCCGATGGAAGACTATTCGCGAGAACTGATCGCCGGCAGCCGGATCCGCGCGCGTACCTTGATGCGGTCGCCGATCGGCACCACTCTCCTCGAAGCGCAGGGCGTCACAGCTGTCATACGGCAGCGCGACCGCATCTTCTCGCGCACCAAACCGATCATTGCGCTCGACGATGTGAGTTTCGTGCTCCGGCGGGGCGAGGCGCTCGCTGTGGTCGGCGCGGCCGGCGCCGGCAAGACGACGCTGGCGCGGGCGGTTGCCGGGATCGGTCGCTTGCGCAAGGGCAAGCTGATCTTCGAGCATCATGCGTATCGCGGACGGGACCTGCCCAGACTGCTACGCGGTGAGATCAGCCTCGTCTTTTCTGATCCGCGGCAGGCCTTCAGTCCGCGCATGACACTTGGCGCTTCCATTGCGGAGCCGCTGCTGCTCGACCAGCACCATACCATCGAGGAACAGACTGATCGGCTGATGGATGTGCTCGAGGCGGTCGGCATTACGACCGAACATCTCGAGCTCTACCCACGCGACCTGGGGCTCTATGAGTTGCAACTGGTGGCTCTGGCGCGGGCGCTGATCGGACGGCCGCGGCTGGTCGTGCTCGACGATCCGGTGCAACTGCTCAACGCCCGGCAGCGTGGCGACATGCTGACGCTGATCAACCGCGTGCGCGCCGATTTCAGCTTCTCGGCATTGATCACCTCGTCGAACCTCGACCTGATGCGGCACATCGCCGATCGGGCGCTGATCCTCGACGGCGGCCGGCTCGTGGACGAGGGGAAGCCCGGCGAACTGCTCGACAATCCCAATCATGCCGCGACGCGCGCCCTCGCCGACGCCCGCCTTCCAGAGGTGGGCATCGGGGTGGTTGCGCCGGTGGGGAGATAGGTTCGAGGAGCCCCCTGCCCTTAGTGCGTCAGCGGCTTGCCGGCCTGGTCAAAGCGCAGGAAGGCGTCGCGCGCGGCGAGATGCCAAGCGTGTCGCCAGCATGATAGGTGGCCTTGCCGGGCTGACGCACGATGATCGGATCGTCAGCACCGATGTCGACATAGACGTAGCTGTCCGAACCAAGGTTCTCGGAATAGACGACCTTGCCATTCCAGGTGCCTTGCGGGGCAATATCCAGATGCTCCGGCCGGACGCCGACGGTCGTTGCCTGGAATTTGGCGGCGTTCTCGCCGGTAAAGAAGTTCATCTTGGGTGAGCCGATGAACTGGGCGACGAACAGCGACTGCGGGTGCTCATAAAGCTCCATGGGCGAACCCACCTGCTGCACCACACCATCCTTGAGCACCACGATCCGGTCGGCCATGGTCATGGCCTCGACCTGGTCGTGCGTCACATAGACCATGGTGGTATTGGGCAGGTGATCCTTGAGCTGGCCGATCTCCATGCGCATCTGCACGCGGAGCGCGGCGTCGAGGTTCGAGAGCGGTTCGTCGAAAAGGAACACCTTGGGATCGCGGACGATTGCGCGACCGATGGCGACACGCTGGCGCTGGCCGCCCGAGAGCGCCTTGGGAAGGCGTTCGAGATACTTGGTGAGCTGCAGCTTTTCGGCAGCGGCGCGAACCTTCTGGTCGAGCTCAGCCTTGGGGGTGTTCTGCAGCCGCAGGGCATAGGCCATGTTGTCGTAGACGGTCATGTGCGGGTAGAGCGCGTAGCTCTGGAACACCATGGCGATGCCGCGCTTGGACGGCGCCACATCGTTGACCACGCGACCATCGATTTCGAGGGTGCCCGACGAGATGTTCTCGAGGCCCGAGATGCAGCGCAGCAGGGTCGACTTGCCGCAGCCCGAGGGGCCGACGAAGACGATGAACTCGCCCGATTTGATGTCGAGGTTGACGTCCTTCAGAATCTCCACGCTGCCATAGCGCTTGTAGAGATTGGTGATCTTGAGATCCGACATGGTTTCTCCTCCCCCGGCGGGCTTAGCGCCCGGCCAATGTTCCAATGTAAGCCGCGAACGGCCCCAAGCTCAATGATCCGCCGACCGGTTCTTCGCTGATCCCTGGTGCGCCGCTGGGACGGAGGTCCATCTCCTCGGGCAACGCATAGATCACCGGCTGGTCGGTCATGTTGAAAGCGCAGAACAGGTTCTCGCCTTTCGCCGCTCGCGTGAAGGCCAGCACGCCCTCGGGTGCATCGAGGGTCTTGATGCCCCCTTGCTGCAAGGCCGGGTGCTGCTTGCGAAAGCCGAGCATCGCTCGGTAGTGATGCAGCACTGAATCGTTGCTGGCGATCTGCAGATCGGCGGCGCGACCCAGGTGATCGAAGGGGACCGGCAGCCAGGATTTTGCGGCTGTGGAGAACCCACCGAGGGGCGCGGTGCTCTGCCAGACCATCGGGGTGCGGCAGCCGTCCCGGCCCTTGAACTCGGGCCAGAACTCGATGCCGTAGGGATCGACCAGATCCTCGAACGAGAGCTCCGCTTCCGTGAGGCCAAGCTCTTCGCCTTGATAGAGGCAGACCGAGCCCTTCATGGAGAGCAACAGCGTCGAGGCGAGACGGACGAACTGGTCCTGCTGGCCGTGCGTGGCCCAGCGGCTCGCGTGGCGGACCACGTCGTGGTTGGAGAAAGCGAGGCAGATCCAGCCGCCGGGCGCACTGGTCTCGGTGGCGTCGATCGACTGGCGGAAGTGCTTGGCGTCGAACGACCCGCCCAGATAGTCGAAGGTGTAGGCCATGTGCAGCTTGTCATTGCCCGAGGTGTACTGGGCCATGATGTCGAGCTGGTGCTGGCTATCGCCAATCTCGCCGACGGTGGTCTTGCCGGGATACTCGTCCATCAGGGCGCGCAGCCGCTGCAAGAACTTCAGATTCTCCGGACGGCTCTTATCGTAGAGATGCTCCTGGAAATTATAGGGGTTCACGGCGGGGGCAGTAGAAGCGTTGAAATCTTCGGCCTTCACAACCGGGTTGGATTCCAGTCCTTCGCTGTGAAAGTAGAAGTTCACCGTATCGAGGCGGAAGCCGTCGATGCCGCGCTCGAGCCAGAAGCGCATGATGTCGAGCAGCGCATCCTGCACGGCCGGATTGTGGAAGTTGAGGTCGGGCTGGCTGGCGAGGAAGTTGTGCAGATAATACTGCATGCGCCGGCTGTCCCAGGTCCAGGCCGAGCCACCGAAGATCGAGAGCCAGTTGTTGGGCGGCGTGCCATCGGGATTGGGGTCGGCCCAGACGAACCAGTCGCTGCGATCGTTAGTGCGGCTAACGCGGCTCTCCTGGAACCAGGGGTGCTTGTCTGAGCAGTGCGAGATCACCTGATCGATGATCACCTTGAGGCCGAGCGAATGGGCCTTTTCCACCAGCCGGTCGAAATCGCCCAGTGTACCGAAGATGGGATCGACGTCGCGATAGTTGGAGACGTCGTAGCCAAAATCCTTCATCGGCGAGGTGAAGAAGGGCGATAGCCAGATGGCATCGACGCCCAAGTCGGCGACATACTCCAGGCGCTCGGTGATGCCCACCAGATCGCCGATGCCGTCGCCATTGTGATCCTGGAACGAGCGCGGATAGATCTGGTAGATGACCGCGCCACGCCACCAGTCGGCATCGGGGCGGAAGTCGCGGTCGGTCATCTGCTCCGTCATCGGGGGCATCATCGGCGGCGCAGCACTCAAGGGGCTCATCCTAACTTGGCATTTTGCCAAAACGTTTTAGTAGGCTATTCTTATCGAAGGAGGAGGCAGGGCGTCAACTCCGGGGGGATCGGCAGCGCAGGCTATGCGTCGCCAGAAAATCGTTGAATATCAACTGACTATGGATAGCGACAGCAAGCGACGCGGGGCCACTGTGGCTGGCTCCGGACGCAGTATCACCATCAAGGACCTGGCCGCCGAACTGGGCCTGTCGATCACAACTATTTCGCGTGCGCTGAACGGCTATTCCGATGTCGGGGACAAGACCCGCAAGCGGGTGGCGGAAGCAGCGCAGAAGATGGGCTACCGGCCCAACCGGAATGCGCAGCGGCTCGTGACACGACGCACCCACAATGTCGCCTGGGTACAGGCCGACGACGACCGCAAATTCGTCGACCCGCACTTCGTGGAAGTGATGGCTGGGGTGCTGCGCGGGGCGCGGGCGGGCGGCTATGACGTGCTCTTGACCAGCGGCACGCGCGACACGCAGCTCGCCGTCTATGATCGCTATGTCAACGACAACTCGGTAGATGGCTTCATCGTCGACCTGCCCGCCGAGGGCGACCAGCGCATCTCCTACCTGCTCGAAGTCGGCCGGCGTTCGTGGTGCATGGGCG
>JACDQI010000312.1 GCA_015657675.1 Devosia sp. | reverse complement strand
GATCCGCGCGTGACCTATTGGGAGCCGGCCAAGTGGGTGGCGCGGCTGCGCGCCAGCAAGACCGACGCCAATCCACTCTACCTCAAGACCCATATGGGCGCCGGCCACGGCGGCGCTTCGGGCCGGTTCGAGCGCATCAAGGAGACAGCGCTGAGCTACAGCTTTGCGCTCAGTTGCGTGGGATTGGCATAATCCTTCCGCCGCTGCGATTGTTGAGCAAACTCAAAGCGCCTATATGAGAGGCGTCGATGTTCCGCGCCCCTCGGGCGTCCATCCCAAAAATCCGGAAAGAAGAAGGCACACTCCATGGCTCTCGAACTCCCACCGCTCCCCTATGCCTACGACGCCCTCGGGCCCTACATGTCCAAGGAAACGCTCGAGTTTCACCACGACAAGCACCATCAGGCCTATGTCACCAACGCCAACAAGCTGATGGAAGGCAAAGGCCTCGACGTGCTGCCGCTCGAGGACCAGGTCAAGGAAGTGTTCGGCAAGGACCCGGGCCTCTTCAACAATCTGGGCCAGCACTACAACCACGTGCATTTCTGGAACTGGATGAAGCCCAATGGCGGCGGCGGCGCGGCCAAGGTGCCGGGTGCCCTGCTCAAGGCGATTGATTCCGACCTCGGCGGCTTCGACAAGTTCCGCACCGATTTCATCGCTGCCGGTACCACGCAGTTCGGTTCGGGCTGGGCCTGGCTCAGCCTCAAGGACGGCAAGCTGCAGGTCACCAAGACCGCCAATGGCGAAAGCCCGCTGGTGCATGGCAATGCCAAGCCGCTGCTCGGCGTCGACGTCTGGGAGCACAGCTATTACATCGACTACCGCAACGCGCGGCCGAAGTATCTCGAGGCCTGGTTCGACAATCTGGTCAACTGGGAGCATGTCGAGCACATGTTCGAAGAAGCCCGCTAAGGCCGGCGACTCTTGGCTAAAGGCCCGCTTCGGCGGGCCTTTTTCGTTGCAAGCAGCAAAATCGGCATCCCCACCTCAGCTGCCGCTTCAACTTCGGGCACACCTAGTGTTAACCTCCCATTAACCATGGGAGGACGGTATGGCGTCAAACGCCGCTGTCGTTGCAATCCTCGTTTCGAACCCGGCGCTCAGTGCGCTGCTGGCGGCGACGCTCGCGTCCTCGCCGGCACTGCGCATCCGTCCGTTCGAATCGCAGCTGGCACTCACCACCTACATGCGCCTCGCTCCGGTCGACGTCCTCGTCTGTGATTTCGATGGCGAGACCCCGGCCGATCAGCTGGCCCGCGACCTGCGCGCCGATGGCAAACTTGAGCGGCCCAGCTTCCGCGTCATCGCTCTTGCTGCCCGTATCGACGCCGCCCTCAAGACCGCTTCGGTGCAGGCCGGTATCGACGAGATCATCGTCAAGCCGATGTCGCCGCGTTACCTGCTCGAACGCGTCCTCTCCCAGCTCAGCCGCCGCCCGCCGCCGCCTCGTCGCCCGTCTCCGGCCTTGCAGTGGCCGGCCAATGTCATTCCGCTGTTCGGGCAGGCGCCGCAGCCGCAGGGCCACTAGGCGCTAGCGGGCGCCGAGCGACTTGAGCAACTGGTCCCGCGCCTGGTTGATCTTGGCGGCCAGATAGCTTGAGCCGCCGTGGTCGGGATGCACGCCCTTCATCAGTTCACGATGCGCCGCCTTGACCTGTTCGACACCGGCGCCTGGCGATAGTCCCAGCACCGCATAGGCCTCGGCATCGGGGTCGGCTGGCGGCGTGGATGCCGTGTCGGTTGCTTCTCCACTCGCGGCAAAGTACTCGCGCCAGCCGGCACGGTTGGCGTCGAGCCAGCTTTCAAGCAGCCGCTCGCTATCGGCATCGCCCTCGATTTCGGCAAACAACGCCCGTGTATCGGCCTCGTCGAGGTCCATCAGATCGCGGCCGCGAAACGCGCCACTGATCACCCGCCCGGCAACGGTGCCGCTGTCATGGTCGAGTTCCATGGCAAAGTAGCGGCTGCGAACTTTGGACAGATTGTTCGGGCTGACGTCGCCGCTGCCGCCCAGGTTGAATGGCCCCAGCCGCCCGAAGCGGAGGATCGAGACGGCGGCCATGCCGGTAAAGACCGCCAAGTCGATGCGGCGCGCCAGGGCCAGCCCAACTGTCGCCAGCGCCGCCATGCCGCCAAGGCCCCAGCGCAGCACATTGGCGCGCGCCGCCGGGCGCAGCCGGCCATATCCGGCATAGGCCAGCCCGGCCACAATGAGCACGACGCCGGCGAGCAGGACATAGGTCATACTAGGACAATTGCTTGAGCAGGGCCGTCGCGCCGGCCGATTTCTGCAGTTTCAGCGCCTCGCGCCCACCGCTGGCATAGGCCGCAACAGCACGCAGCAGCGCCGCCAGTTCGGCCGGGGCACTGGCATCGAAGCGGGCGTAGGCGCCCTTGGTCAAGCGCGCGAACTCTTTGAATGCGGCCTCGACGACTGGGTCGCGCCCCTCTTGAAAGATGAACATGCGGCAGCCCAGCAGCCCAAGCTCGCCGGCCTTGGCGGCCAGCGCATCAACATTCTCCTCGATCGCATCGCCAACAAACACCAAGGCATCGATGGGCTGGCGAGCGTGCTCGCGGCGCGCATGGGCGAACAATTTCGAGATCTGCGTATTGCCACCCTGGCAGGCGACACCCGCCATCAGCCTCGCCAGTTCACCCGTGTCATTAACCCAGCGAGACGCCTTGCATTCGGCCAGGCCCCGGAAATACAGGAGCTGGACCGACAGCCCGCTGTCGCCGGGCAGCGCCTTGAACATTTCGGCCTGCAGGCTGCAGGCGAGGTCCCAGGTCGGCTGCCGGCTCATTGTTGCATCGAGGGCAAACAGCAGCCGGCCGCGCACCTTGGCGCCAGCAGGTCGGGCCACGCTCCCGACCTGCTTGAGAAAGTCAGCGATCTCACTGCTCGAGGACGGCTTGTTTGCCGTCTCGGGCCTGATGATCTTCTTGAGGCTGAGGTCCTTGTCGGTCATACCTCGAATATGCGGATGCGCTGGAGCGGCTGCAAGGCATGCCCGCAAAGTTGACGCACCCACTCAGTCGGCCGGATGACCCAGCGCCCAGGCGACCTTGTTCCAGAAGTCGTCGATATTGTCGCAGAACACCGCCATGCGGTCGAACTGCTTGACCGAGTGCGACAGCACGTCGGCAGACATGCCGCGGACCACCTCGAAGGCGCGGTTGCGGTTGAACAGGATCACCGGCTTGTGGCTGGGCCCGGCTCCCGCCGCTACCCAGCTGCGGTAGAGATTGGCCGCCGATTGCAGCGAACCGGGCAGCCCGACGAACCCATCCGCCAGCGCCGCCACGCGTGCGAGGCGCGCGACCGGGTCTTCGACCTGCTCGATCGGCACTGTTGCCAGTGCGGGCGGTAACGTCACCTTGCCGTCGCCGATCAACAGCACTTCGCCGCCCGAAGTGCGGGCGCTGGTGATCAGCGGCACCGGCAGGCCGGTTTCTTCGGCGAGGCAGACGATGCGCATGCCGCGGCGTGCCAGGATGGCTCCGACCTGTGACATGATCGAGGACCGTTCGGGGTCGCCTGGTCCGATATCGGAAGCAAAGACGGCGAGCGTCGGGCGGCGCGGGGCGGGTTCAGCGGCCACGCGTCAGGCTCCCCAGAATGCCGCGGACCAGGGCGCGGCCCAGCGTGGTCGCCGCCGAGCGGGCCATCGAGGTGATCGCAGCTTCCAAGGGACCGGCGCGGGTCGAGCGTCGCGGCGCCGGTTCGCTGCGTTCCTTTTCCTTGGCGGCTTCCTCAGCGGCCTTGCGATACTCCTCGGCCCGGGCGGATGCCGCGTCGGCATCCTGCTTTTCGGCCGTACGCTTGGTCAGCGTCTCGTAGGCCGACTCGCGGTCGATGACCGTGTCATAGAGCCCTGCGACCGGCGAGGTCTGGGTCAGCGCCACGCGCTCCTCGGGCTTGATCGGCCCGACCTTGCCCGAGGGCGGCCGGATCAGCGTGCGGCCGACCATGGAGGGCACGCCCTTCTCCTCGAGCACCGAGACCAGCGCTTCGCCGACCCCGAGCTGGGTGATGGCTTCCTCGGTGGAAAAGGCCGGATTGGGCCGGAAGGTTTCCGCCGCCACCTTCACCGCTTTCTGCTCGCGCGGCGTATAGGCGCGCAGCGCATGCTGGACGCGGTTGGAGAGCTGGGCCAGCACCGATTCCGGGATATCGATCGGGTTCTGGGTGACGAAGTAAACGCCGACGCCCTTCGAGCGCACCAGCTTGACCACCTGCTCGACCTTTTCGATCAGCGCCCGCGGCGCGTCATTGAACAGCAGGTGGGCTTCGTCGAAGAAGAAGACGAGACGCGGCTTTTCCGGGTCGCCGACTTCAGGCAGCACTTCAAAAAGCTCCGACAACAGCCAGAGCAGGAAGGTCGCGTAGAGCCGCGGCGACTGCATCAGCTCGTCCGCGGCGAGAATCGAGACGACGCCGCGACCGTCTGTCGTAGTACGCATCAGGTCGCTGATTTCCAGCGCCTTTTCGCCGAAAAGCCTTCACCGCCCTGCTGCTCGAGCACCAGCAATGAGCGTTGCACTGCGCCGATGGTCGCCGTGGCTACATTGCCGTAGGTGATCGACACCTGCTTGGCGTTTTCGCCGATATGGGTGAGCAGCGCCCGCAGGTCCTTGAGATCGAGCAGCAGCAGGCCCTGATCGTCGGCGAACTTGAAGGCAATATTGAGCACGCCTTCCTGCACGTCATTGAGATCAAGGATGCGCGAGAGCAGCAGCGGCCCCATCTCCGACACCGTGGTGCGGACCGGGTGGCCCTGCTTGCCGAAAAGGTCCCAGAACATCACCGGAAATTTGGATGCCGTGTAGTCGGTAAAGCCGATATCGGTGGCCCGGGCGGTCTGCCAGCCGAGCATTTCGCCCATGGCGCCGACGCCCGAAAGGTCACCCTTGATGTCGGCAGCAAAGACCGGCACACCGGCCGCCGAAAAGCCTTCGGCAAGGACCTGCAGGGTCACCGTCTTGCCGGTGCCGGTGGCGCCGGTGATCAGACCGTGCCGATTGGCGTATTTCAGCGCCAGGTATTCGGGTTTCGAGCTGGTGCCGAGGTAGATCTTGTCGTTGACGAGCATGGGCCTCACCGGGCTGGGGTTGGCCCCTTATAGACGGGCATGGCGGCGACCAAAAGGCCTGCCGCGGTGCAGTGGCATGTTGTCCCGGATTAGCGCTTGAGCCGGGCTGTCGCCGCTCCTAGGCTGCCACGCCAAGGGAGTTTCTGAGATGTCCACAGCTGCCCGCCACACCGCCTTCTTCGATCTTCACCAGTCGGGCTGCTTTGTCATCCCGAACCCCTGGGATATCGGCTCGGCGCGGATGATGGCGGCGGCGGGCGCCAAGGCGCTCGCCACCAGTTCGGCGGCCCTTGCCTTTACCCTGGGCCGCCCCGACATGGGCCGCGTCAGCCGCGACGAATCCCTCGCGCATGCCGAAACCATCGTGCGGGCGACGTCGCTGCCGGTTTCCGGCGATTTCGAGAACGGCTTTGCCGATGCGCCCGAGGATGTCGCCGAGACCATCCGACTCGCCGCCGAAGTCGGACTGTCGGGCTGCTCGATCGAGGACACGCAGATGGTCGAGGGCAATCCGGCCTATGGTTTTGACCTCGCGGTCGAACGCATCGCTGCCGCCTCGGCCGCCGCTCGCACTCTCGGGCGACCCTTCGTACTTTGCGCTCGCGCCGACGGGGTGATGAACGGCGCCTATGATCTCGATGAAGGCATCCGCCGCATCCAGGCCTTCGAAGCCGCGGGGGCGGACCTGCTCTACATCCCGGTTCCCGGTAGTGCCGACGCCCTGCGCCGCGTGACCGGTTCGGTCAAAAAGCCGGTCAACGCCCTTGCCACCGGCCCACTCGCTGCGCTCGGCGTCGCGGGCCTTGCTGCCCTGGGCGTCCGTCGCATTTCCACCGGCTCGATGATTGCCCGCCTCACCCATGCCGCTATCGCCACAGCCATGACCAGCATGCTCGACGCGGGCAGCTTTGCCCCGTTTTCCCGCGCCGCCCGTGGCGACGACATCAACCGCATGCTGTCGGCGGGTACGGGGGAAGCCGGCTCGCGCTAGTCCCAGCGGTTACGCCCGGGTCACCTTGTCCCAGCTGGCTCCATCCTTACACGGGAGCTGGGACTGACCTAAGTCAGTCCCATGCGCCTCCTGAGGGGCGCAGTGTCCGGTCGGCGCTGCCGGCCGCAAGGAGTGATCAGATGTCCAGACTATTCGCCACGGCGTTTGCCGCCGCCCTGCTCGCCGCGCCCCTCATGGCCGCCGCGCCCGTTCTCGCCCAGGAAGCAGTGGTCGCCGCTGCCGACAAGGAGGCGCTCTTTACCAGCACCGACCCGCAGCTCCACGCCAACAAGCAGGTCGTCTACCACATCATGCGCGACCTGCTCGAAGCCAACAACTGGGACCTGGCGCCGCTCTATCTCAGCGAGCGCTACATCCAGCACAATCCGCTGATAGCCTCAGGCCGCGACACCGTGGTCAAGTTCTTCACCGAAGTCCTCAAGGTCCCGGCGACGCCGATCCCCGAAAAGCTGTCGACCCCGGTGGTCTTCGTCACCGCCGAGGGCGACCTCGTCACCGTCGCCACCGTCCGCACCGAAAAGGATCCCGCGGACCCGTCCAAGACCTACACCACCACCTGGTACGACACCTGGCGGATCGTCGACGGCAAGGCCGACGAACACTGGGACGCCGCGGTCAAATAGAAACGAGCGACGGAGCGGGCACGCCGATGCCCGCTCCGAGCCCACGTCCTCGGCACAAGACGGGCCTAAGGCCCGTCTTTCCGAGTGATTGGAACAGCCTAGTGCTTGGGCTCGTAGGGCAACGAAGAGTGCTGCAGGAAGAGCTCGAGGTGGCCGTCGCTGGGTGCGCGCTTGAAACCCATCGTGAAGTCGACCTTCACGTCCTTCCCGGTCTTGGCATCGGTGAAGTAGTAGTTGCCCATTGCAATGGCGCTGTCCTCGTCGATGTAGAACCCCTTGTTATCGAAACGGACCTTCGACCATGGGTTGATTGCGAAGCCGTGATCTTCAGGCTCCATGCCGCCGACAAAGTAGGAGAGAGCCTGTTGCTTGTCCTCGCGGAATTCATCAATGGCCGCCTTGGTGGGCTTGAACAGCACGGTGCCATCGTTGAAGGCATAGTGCTCATCGATGAAGGTGGATGCGGCAGCCTTGAAGTCACCGCCCTTGGTGAAGACATCGCCGATCTGCACGAGACCGGTGCCCCAGGACGTCTCGGCGGCAACGACCTCCGCCTCGGTGATCGGCGCCGTCGTGCTTTCGGCGAAAACGGGCGTGACGACGCCTGCGACAACTGCCAAGAGCGTCGAGGCGACCAAGTGCCGTGCCAGGCGTGACTGCTTGAGATTGATCATGATGTGCTTCCATTGGGTTTGGTTTGCGATGACTGTTAGGTCATGGCGATAGGTTTAGCCCCCGTGGTTTTCAGGCACATTTGCCGGGCATTACAGATAGTTGAACCCGCTCTGTAAGCGTCGAACGAGGTTTGGAGAGGCGTCTCCAGCCGAACGAGCGAGATGCGGCGTTGGGAACGCCTGCGCACCGTCCCCTATGGGCCGATGATACTCAAACGCACTGCCGATCGCGGAGGCCATCTGACACGGTCACCCTGTGCGACGGTGACCGCTCGCAACATGGGTCGGACTGATCGTCAGGATCTCACGCGACGCCGTGGATGCGGACAAACTGCATGATCACGCGCAGCCCCGGCGCGGCATCGGTCAGGATCAGTTTCGCGCCATGCAGGTCGGTGACCGCTTTGACCAGGGCAAGCCCCAGCCCGGTTCCTTCAGTGGTACGGCTCTTTTCAAGCCGATACAGGCGGCGCAGGACCTTGTCGCGCTCGGCCACAGGTATGCCGGGTCCGGTGTCGCTGATGGAGGCTGTCACATGTTCCCCCTCGGCCTGAACGGCAAGCGCTATCGCGGTGCCCGGAGGGCAATGGCGGATGGCGTTCTCGATCAGGTTCGCAAAGGTCTGCGTCAACAACTCCCTGTCGCCCATGACCCACATGGGGCCATGCGTCTCCCACGCCAGAGAGCTGCCTGCATCCTCTGCGACATTGGCATAAACATCTGCCACATCCGCAACCAGCGCAGCCAGATCGACTGGCGCAAACTTCTCGCGCCGGGCCCCTGCCTCGATCTGAGCGATTCGAAGCAGGGCAGTGAAGGTCTGGTCGATCGTCTCGCCTTGCGCCAGGGCTGCGGTAAGGTCGTCCTCCGGGTTTTCGCCGGAGGCAAGCTTTTGCGCGGCCTCCAGGAGGTTGATACGCAACCTGTTCAGTGGCGTCCTGAGGTCATGGGCGATGTCGGAGCTCACCTGTTGCGATGCCTCGACCACCGATGCCAGCCGTTCGAGTGCGGCGTTCACGGCCTGCGAAACCCGGTCCAGATCGTCACCCTTTCCGGTGATCGGCAAACGCGCAGAAAGGTCGCCCTGTGCGATCCGGGCGGCAGTTGCCTCGGTCACTGTCATCCGAGCCTGTACCCTGACAGCCAGATCGGTGCCAACGGCGAGTGCCGCCAGAAGGGCCGCCAGGGCCGCCCAACCGAAGGACGCCAGCACGTCCGCCTGCAGAACGTCCTGGTCAGCGTTGGAAAGGCCGACCGTCAGGCTGTAGTGCCCCACCTTTCCAGTAAACAGCCGATACGAATGGTCGGCCGCTATCGTCAGGCGGGCAGCGGGAACCGTAGACCAACCGTCCGGGGTAGCCGCATCTCCTATGTTGCTTGCCAGCGTGGCGCCTGTGGGGTCAAGCAGCCGATAGACCGTTGCTCGGTCCGGGCTGGCCTTGATACGGGACTCTAGTGCTCGATCAGCTCGGCCTCATCACCGAGCTGGCCCGTCTCCTCGATGGCTGCATAGATTTCCGTGACGCGGGCGTCTTGCCGCACCGCCAGTTGGGCTTGCATCAGCCCGTAGCCAATACCGCCGGCCAGCATAAGCGTTGCCAGAACAAACAGAGCGACGCCAAGCGCCAGTCGAAACGAGGTGTGTCGCCACAGGTCAACGGGGCGCATGAAGCGCGTATCCCATGTTCTTGACGGTATGAAGCAGGGCCACTGGGAAGGGTTTGTCGATCTTGGCGCGTAACCGGCTGATATGGGTCTCGACAACTGAGGTTTTCGGATCGAAGTGGAAATCCCAGACCTGCTCGAGCAGCATGGTCCGAGTCACCACGCGACCCTCGTTCCGCATCAGCACCTCCAGCAGGGTAAACTCCTTTGGCAACAGATCAATCATCTGCCCTGCTCGTGAGGATGTGCGGCGCAAGAGGTCCAGCTCGAGATCCGCTACCCGCAGCACGGTCTTCACGTCCTGAACCGGCGGGCGGCGGGCCAGCGCATTGACCCGCGCCAGAAACTCGGCAAATGCGAAGGGCTTTGTGAGATAGTCGTCGCCGCCTGCCTCCAGCCCCTCGACCCGATCGTTGATGCCGCCGATTGCGGTCAGGAATAGGACCGGCGTCTTCCTCCCCGCCGCGCGGAGGGCGCGGACAAGCGAAAGACCGTCGATCCCCGGAACCATACGGTCCACCACCAGCAGGTCATAGCTTTCGCGCGTAGCCTGAAACAGGCCGTCCGTGCCGTCGCCCAGCACATCGCAGACATGACCTTGCTCAGATAGGCCACGCGAGACATAGGCAGCCGTCGCGGGGTCGTCTTCGATCAACAGGATGCGCATGCCGGGCTTTGGTCTTGAGGTGATTTCTGACGTTAAGCAGGCCAGATAACGGCTGGGTTACGCCCACCATACAAATCTTTAAGCCGGGCGAAAGGTGCCAGTCTGACCGCAGTCGAGCTCCGCTCACGCTGGGCCAAGTCTGGCACCCCAGGCGTCGCAATCCCGCAACCTGTGCGTCCGCCCGGCACGTCAGACGCCAAGCTGCACTGCTTCTCGCTATCTCGGGTGTGCCGCAACCCACTCGCGGGCAAGCCGCTGCGCCTCGGCGATTCCGGCGGGGTTCATCAGGGAAGCCGCTTTGTCGCGATCCCTTGCCGCGTCGGCATTGCCCTGCTGAGCCGAAAGGTCGAACCACATGTGCGCGAGCACATAGTCCTGCGCAACGCCCAGGCCAGCAGCATACATGTAGCCGAGGGTGCCCTGGGCTTGGGCATTGCCCTGCTCGGCGGCGAGACGGTACCATTGCGCCGCCTTGACCCTATCTTGCGGGACGAAGTTGCCATTGAGGTACATGTTGCCGAGGTTACCCTGCGCACTGTCATTCCCCTGCTTGGCGGAAAGACGATACCAGTCCACCGCCTCGGCGTAGTCCTGCGGCACACCCAGCCCCTTGTCGTACATGTTCCCGAGGTTGTTCTGGGCCTGTGAATGGCCCTGCTCGGCCGCCAGTCGATACCAGCTTACCGCCTCGGCGTAGTCCTGCGGAACGCCCTCGCCATCGCGGTACATGACCCCGAGGTTAAACTGCGCCGGGGCATGGCCCTGCTCGGCCGCCAGTCGATACCAACGCATGGCCTCGGCGAAGTCTTGCGAAACGCCCAGACCGTTGTTGTACATGACCCCGAGGCTATACTGGCCCTCGGCATCTGCCTGCGCAGCGGCTAGGCGGAACAAGCGCAAGGCCTCGGCAAAATCCTGCGGAACGCCTTCGCCCTTCGCATACAAGATCCCAAGCTTGTGTTGGGCCGAGGCATCCCCCTGCTCGGCAAGTGAAAGGCACGCGGCAAGGGAGAAGCCGTTGCCCGGGTCACAGGCGCCAGAGTCGGCCCGCGCAGTCGAGACGACCAACAGTGTCAGTATGGCCAGAACTGTGCCTCGGAATATCGATCTCATGTCCCCTCCCTAAGATGCATCGGCAGCGATCATCGCGCCGCTTGGATCGTTGCCTAGGCTAGAACTCAACCGTGCGCCCGCGCCACAACAGACTTTGCGCGCTTGTCCGGGCATGATTGCAGTGATCGCCGCCAAGTATGCCACTATCCAAGAAACAGCACTTGGGGGCTTTGGGCAACCGTCGACCGGACCCTCACCCCGCCCAAGTCGACTGTGCGCGGGAAGCGGTGACTTGACTTGGAGCTGAGCCAAATACATTTTCTTGAAGCGAATTCTTCGCTCAGGAGCACTCCATGAGAGCCTACTGATCCAAGGGCAATGACGCCATGAACGGGCAGCGATAGCTTTTGCTCGCCCCGGATTCGGCGCAACCGCCATGGATCAGATCGTTCTCTGGGTTGGACTCGCTGCTTCAACCGAAGCCCCTTGCCGCTTTTGCCATCGCTCATGCCCGATGCTCGGCAAGAACCTGAGTTCCATTTAGAATTGGGTCGCGCGCCACGCTGGCGCACTTTCGCTGCGGGTCCGCCAGAAGCGGAGCGCTAGGCGGCCATCCGCGACCCGACACCCCCGCTGAACACTGATCCCACTCAAAGTCCATTTGAGGGGATGACGATGTTGGAAGTGACCATCGGCAAGGTGACGCTGCGACTGCAGACCGAGCCCGGTCTTTTTTCTCCGCGCCGAGCCGACGCCGGCACGCTCGCACTACTCTCGCTGCTGTCGTTTGATCCCGAGGACAAGGTGCTAGACCTCGGTTGCGGCTATGGTTTGGTTGGCATCTTCGCCGCCCACCATGTCGCTCCAGAACGCGTGCTCATGATCGACAACGATCCAAAGGCTGTAGCTGTCGCCCGCCAAAACGCGGATGCGAATGGAGTGCCCGAGGTAACGATCTCGCTGTCCGAGGCTTCAGGGCACGCGTGAAACCGGCTTCACCAAGATCATTTCGAACCCGCCCTACCACGCCGACTTCGCCGTTCCGAAGCACTTCATCGAAAAGGGATTCAACCGGCTCGTGCTGGGCGGTACCCTGTGGCTCGTCGCCAAACGGCACGACTGGTACCGCAACAGACTTGCGGCGATTTTCGGTGGCTGCCGCGTGCACCAGATCGACGGCTACTATGTGTTCGAAGCGACCAAGCTCGATCGAGTTATGCGAGGTTACGCTGATGTTCGTCGTCCAGGTTGCTATTGTGGAGAAAGCGCCGATCGCTTGGGCCGGCTCTTTCCTGCCGGCAGGATTGCGGAGCTCGCCGCCGGTACACCACTATCCAAGAAGCGGCACTTGCGGGCCACTGGGCTAACACGCGCCCCGCCCTCGGCGCCTGTTGCAGCAGTTCATCGCATTCGACAGTCACTCCACCCTCGGCCACGCCGAGGGTGGAGGCGTTTCGAACGCCCGCCTGGATCAGGGGGCGCACTGCCGTCCCAGCCAGGCCAGGATCGCAGCAGTCGTTTCTTCCGGTTTTTCCTCCTGTATCCAATGGCCACAATCCAGGCTGACGACGTCCACGTTGGGCACGAAGTCCGCCAGTCTTTCGAACTTCGGGATCACATCCTGATCGCCATAGATCATGAGCGTGGGTTGATGGATGATCGGGTCCACTTGCCCGAGCAGGTGCCAGTTGCGGTCTAGGTTTCGGTACCAATTGATGCCACCCGTGAACCCAGATTCTTCGAAGGCCGAGACGTAGACGGCCAAGTCGCTGTCGCTCATCACAGGCTCGCCGATCGGCGTTTCCGCTCTGGCGAGGTTGATCATTGCCATGCCGGGCTCAGCCGCCCGGAGGGGGACGTTCTTCCGGTAGAGATTGCGAAGGAAACGAAACGCATTCTCGTCCAGGATGGCGTCTGCCACGCCAGGTTGCCGGTTGAAGTGAACGAAATAGTAGTCGCTGCCCAGGACCAGCTCTAGGAACGCGATCCACGGCATTGCGCCTCGTTCCTGATATGGCAGGCTCAGATTGATCACTTTGTTCACCCGGTTCGGGTGCAGCAGAGTAAGCCCCCAGACGACAGCGGCACCCCAGTCGTGCCCGACAAAGGTCGCTTCGGCGTAGCCATAGTGATCGAGAAGCGCGACGAGATCACCGGCAAGATGTTCAATGTCGTAGGCGGTCACGTCGTCGGGGCGGGAAGAGTTACCATAGCCCCGCTGGTTGGGGACGATGACATGATAGCCCGCAGCAACAAGCGCGGGGACCTGATGGCGCCAGGAATAGGCATGCTCGGGCCATCCGTGACAGAGTACGATTGGATGTCCTGCATTTTCTCGGCCTGCTTCAAAGACTTCCAGTTCAATCCCGTTGACTGGAACAAGCGTCGGCTGGGGAAAATCTGTTGCGGTCGACACGGCACTTCCTTCTATGGTTCTGGCGATCAGGTGTGCGTCCAGCCTCAGTTCGCCTTGAGGGGCTTTCGGCTCAGCACAGTGAACGACTAAGAACCAATGGTGCCAAAAGCTGGCACTGAAAGGTGGCAGTCTGCGGCATGAATGTTCGCCTTCGACATGACGCCATCGTGCGCAGCCTTCGCCGCAACGGCACTACGACAGTTGCGGACCTGGCCGCAGAGATTGGCGCATCCCGGCGCACAGTCCTGCGTGACATCAGCGCGCTGCGCGACGATGGGTTTGTCATTCATTCCGAACCCGGGCGCGGCGGCGGCTTGCAGCTTGATCCGCAATCGGTCCAGACCACGGCGAAACTTTCCGTCGCCGAGGTCTTTGCGCTGCTCATCAGCGTTGCTTCAATGCGGGCCGCCGGGAATTTGCCCTTTGCGGGACTCGCCGATGCGGGGCTTGCCAAGATCGAGAAGGCTCTGCCGCGGGACAAGGTACGTGACCTCCGCCGGTTTCTGGACTGCCTCTATGTGGGGCAGCTTTCACCGCAAGTGGACATTTCTGACTTGGCGGCTATGGACTCCGCACTGCTGCCTGCGTTCGAGACGGCGTTTCTCCAACGACAGCCCCTAGGCTTCCGCTACCGTGACGCAAAAGGGGCGACAACCAATCGTCTTGTGGAACCGCACGCTCTGCTGATCCTGCCGCCACTCTGGTACCTGGTAGCCTGGGACCCTGTGCGCGACGATTTCCGGCATTTCCGAATGGATCGGATCAGCAGACCTGAGGTTGACGAAGGCGCTACCTTTCAGCGACGACACGTGCGGTTCGAGGATCACGTTCGCCCAGTTCGTGATTTGTCGCGCTAGACGTCGCAGCCTTGGAATTCTGAACGCGACACGACCGGACGAGACCTTTCGGAAGACCGACGAGCTTTGCCATAGCTCCGCTTTGCGCCATCAGCATTCCTCAAGTCGACCTCACGTTGGACAGAGGGTTGGGGCAACGTCATTCGCGCACAATCGGCGAATGCAACAGCCGTCCGGATTGGCTAGGCTGACGAATGAGTTCGCATTTTTCGCGGGGAGCTTTGCGGGTGAGTATCTACCAAGACCTGGGCATCAGGCCGATCGTCAACGCGTCAGCAACACTCACCAAACTTGGTGGATCGCGCATGCCCGAGGAAGTCCTCGACGCAATGCATGCGGCTGCTGGCTCGTTTGTCGATCTGCCACTCTTTCAGACGCGGGTCGGCGACCGTATCGCAGAGCTCACCCGGAATGACGCCGCATTCGTTTCCTCAGGTGCAGCAGGTGGGATAGTGCTCGCTGTCGCAACTTTCATGGCAGCGCCGAACGCACCCGATCCGATGGCGTATCCAACGCTCAAGGGCATCACCAGGAACGAAGCCATCGTCTTTGCTTCGCAGCGCAACGGCTACGACTTTGCGATTCTCCAGACCGGCGCCTCACTCGTCGAGTGCGACGACAGCCTGGAATCTTTCGAGTCGGCCATAACCGGGCGTACAGCGTGCCTGGTCTGGTTTGCTGGCGCGCTGGCAGTGAAATCGCCGCCGATCGAGGATGTCATCGCGATCGCCAAGAAGCACGGCGTGCCGGTTCTGGTTGACGCCGCTGCCCAGATCCCCCCGGTTTCCAATCTCTGGCACTACACAAAAGTCCTCGGCTGCGAGGGTGTGGTCTTTAGTGGCGGCAAAGGTATCCGCGGGCCGCAAGCTGCCGGTCTGGTCCTTGGGACCAGGGAATTGATCGCGGGCTGCCGCCGACTTTCATCGCCAACGCAGGGCATCGGTCGACCTCTGAAAGTCGGCAAGGAAGAACTCGCCGGAATGCTCGCCGCCGTCCAGTACACGCTGCATCAGGATGAAGACGCGATGCTCGAAGGGTACGAGGTGATCGTCCAGAACTGGATCAAAGACCTCACCGGGATTGCGGGAGTGACGACGGAACGCGGCTTCCCAAGTGAAGCGGGTCAACCCCATGCCCGCGCTATTGTTCGTCTCGATGCCGGATTCAGCAAGACGCGCGACCAGGTCGTTGACGAACTCAAGACCGGCGATGTCTGGATAGAGGTGGGTACACTCGCCGAAGACCCGAACGCCATAGCCTTGAATCCGCAGACGCTGACGCGCCAAGAGGCCGACGTGGTCGCGGCTCGACTGCGACAGGTTCTGACCAGCTAAGTACAGGAAAAGCATCGATGGCATTCAATGTCAGGAAGCGCGGCAAACTCACCTACTACTATGAAGGCGATCGACCGGTTCTGTCGGCGCTGGTCACCGAGGAACAGGCCGATGGCGACCTGAAGATTCATTTCGCTGGTCTGACGGGTGGCTACTCAGCCAAGGGCGTCCTGGGACTCGACAAACTGGTGTCGATGGATCCCCATCAGGAAGTCGCCCTAGTCTTCCGGTGCTGGGAGAAGTGGCTAGTCGATGCGGGGATCTGCTCGTCCTTGCAGGACATCGATTTCGTGGAGATGCACGCGTTCGGTGCCCAACCCAAGACCCCCAACATCCTCGCCGACCCCGCCGGATATGCCGCTGAGCAGGATCGGCTTCGGAAAGCCTATGCCGAGGCCTACTCAGCCTTCTTCGCCGATAACCTTCCCGAAAATGGCGTTCCCTGCCGCTTCACCGTCCACCTGATCGATTTCCCGGACAAGGCGGCTTCGTACGAGTTCTATTCAACCGCGCTCCTCCAGCGCGCGTTGCAGAAAGGTTAGACCTGCGGGATCCACGGCCGGCGAACGGCAGCCAAGTGCCCAGTAGCGGACCCTGCAACCCCCTTTCCCTTACAAGCTCGTCGACGCCTGCGCGATGATCACCCACTTGCCGTCCTTGCGCTCGCCGAAGCAGACGCCGGCGACATAGGGTTTGTCGAACACGGCCGTCTCGGTGTTGGCGAAGGCGACGCCGCCCTCAGGCAGATGGACGGCAAGCCAGCGGCCGGGGGCGTGGGTGTCGTAGTCGAGGGCATAGAGCAGGCCAGGCTGCAGCGTGGCGGCCACCGCGGCGCCGGCATCGGGGGCGGCGCGCAGTTCGAGTGGGGCGTCGACGAAAAAGAAGCTCGAACTTTGCACGTCCATTTCGGCGGCGAGGCGCTTGAGTGCCTTGGTATCGTAGCTGCGGTAGGCGTAGGTGCAGATGCCGCCCTTGACCAGCGGGTCGGTGCCCCAGACGCCGTCGGTGAGCGCGTCGACCACATATTGCCGCTCGGCATTGATCGCGGTCTTGGCGACAATCGTGCCGTCTTCCTGGCCAGGCAGAATGCCGCCGGTGGAGTAACCCAGCGCTTCGAGCATCTCCTCGATGGTCTTGAACGGGCCGACGACGTCCGTGTTGCGGGGGATTTCGAGCTCGATCGACCCGTCAAGCGTCGTCACTTTGTCGGCAAAGCCCTCGGCGATGCCGTCGCCATTCCCCGATTTGAGGTTGGCGTAGAGCGCCTTGGCGTCGGCGATCAGCGCGGCCGGCGGGGTGACGGTCTTGCCGTCCGCCACCTTGAGCGGGGTGTAGGGCTGGCCGGCGAGCGCGGGCGTGGCGAACATCAGGGCAGCAAGCAGGACGAGACGATGGCGCAAGGGTTCCTCCAGAACTCCGCCCGGCCGATGGACTCCGGGCTCTCTCAATCAGACGCGCGCCACCCCAACCTCCTTGGGGGGCGCGCGAAAAAAGTCAGCCGGTGAGCAGCGCCGTCGGGTGCATCTCGCCCACTTCGAACTTGCGTACGTTGAGCACGGTCTGCCGGGAAAAGCGGTTGAGCACCGCGAGCTGATCGGCGTCCGGATCAGCGAAGCGCTTCAAGAGGTTGGCGACGGCGAGCTGGCTCGCCTGCATGTTGCCGTCGTCGATCTTTAGGGCGTAGCCGAGCCCCTTGTCGCGGATGGCGCCGCACTGCACGCCCTCGGCGCCGCCCTTCTGCATCACCCGGCCGCAAAAGGCCCGCATCACCAGCGTATCGATGTGGTCAGTCCCGGCGACGATATGCGGGTGGGTGGTAGCAGCGTCAAAAATGCGCTGCGCGGCCTTTGCCAGATCAGGCGGCAGCCCGGTGCCGGTGGCCATGCGGGCAAAGCCCTGGGCGAAGTTGCGCACGGCGCGGCCCAGGTGGGGATCGAGCAGCCGTCACGGCCGCAGCGATCCTCCGACAGCGTCGTGCCGGTCACCGCTTCGATGGCGCGGCGGACGGCCACCTGCACGGGATGGTCGCGCTCGACATAGTTTTCCGTCGGCACACCCAGCGCCCGCGCCACGCTCAGCATGCCGGAATGCTTGCCCGAGCAGTTGTTGTGGAGCGGCGTCGGCCTTGCGCCGGAGGCGCGCAGCGCGTCGCGGGCGGGGGCGTAGGTTGGCGCATGCGCGCCGCATTCGAGCGCGGCGGGCGTCAGCCCGACATGGGCGAGAAAGGCAGTGACGCCCGAAACATGGAAGTCCTCGCCCTGGTGGCTGGCGCAGGCCAGCGCCAGCTCCTCGTCGGTTAGGGCAAAGCGGTCGATGGAGCCGGCGCCCACCATGGCGAGGGCCTGCATCGACTTGATGGCCGAGCGGGGGAAAATCGCGGCGTCGATATCGCCGGCCGAGGCGATGACGGTGCCGCTGGCGTCGATGACGACGAAGGCGCCGCGGTGGCGGTTTTCAACGAAGCTGCCGCGCGTCTGCTCGGCAAGAACTGGATTGGCGTCTGACATGAAAAAAGGACCCGGTGGTCCGTTCTTGGGACAACACCGGGTCGTGAAAGTCAACGTCTTGGAGATCAGTAGTCGGAGGTCAGTGGGTGCATGGGACTGTAGGCGAGGCAGGCAAACTCAGATGTCGGTGTCGTAAGCCAGGGTCAGGAAGCGCGAGTTGACCCAGCCGCTCTGGCTGCCGCGTTCGACGAGGCACCAGTCGGCACCGTCGTCCTTGACGATGCAGCGGTCGACCCAGACATGGACTTTCGGGGCCAGGGCGCCGGTCTTCTTGGAGTAGGAAGCCGGCCACTTGCGAAGGTTCAGGACGTCCCAGGACTTCACCCCGGTGACCTGGGCCGGCGCGTCGACGTCATAGCCGGCGGCGATCGCGGGCTGGACGGCGAAGACGGCGGCGCCGGCGACGATCATGCCAGCCAGGGTGGCGATCAGCAGTTTTTCGTGCGTGCGGTTCATGGTGGGTCCCCTCGGGGCGTTTCGATTGCGTTGAGGTGGTTTTAGCCCCCTCGCTTTGAACCCACCCTGAGACCGCGGTTCAGATTGCGTTCATCGGCGTGGCGAGGACGTGGCAGAAAACGAAAAAGGGCGGGAGCCGAAGCCTCCGCCCTGTGTGATCGTCCGGTTCGGACTTAGCCGCGCTGCTTGTGCACCAAGAGGATGGCATTGCCGTTGGCGTCGAAGTCGATGCCGACCACGTCGCGGGCCTTGTAGGCCGACTGGGCGAGCTTGGAGCGGATCAGCTCGTTCGACTTCAGCACCGGCTCCAGACCGTAGACATTGCCGTTGGCGATGAAGGTCTCGCCCACTTCGGTCAGCGACTTGATCTCGCAGATCGGCTTCAGCGACACCTGGTTGGGCTGGCCGAACTTGTTGATCTGCTGGGCATCAACCTGCGGCAGGTCGTCGAGGCGAGCAAGGCATGCCACCATCTCGGCCGCCGCCTGCTTCTGCAGGTCCGGATTATCCGGATTGTTCGGATTGCCGGGGTTGTTCGGGTTGTCGCCGGGGTTATCGCCCGGGTTGTCGCCGGGATTGTCACCCGGGTTGTCGCCGGGGTTGTCGCCCGGGTTGTCGCCGGGATTGTCACCCGGATTATCTCCCGGGTTATCACCCGGATTGCCGGGGATGAACGGGTCGCCGGGAGAGGTCGGCTCGTTACCCGGGTCGCCGCCCGGATTGCCGGGATTGCCCGGGGTCGGGATCTTGGGGCCGCAAACGGTGCAGGCGTTGGCGGGCCGAGTGCTGGCCGCAAAGGAGGGAGCGGCGTAGAGGGCGAAGATACCGCCAGCGAGAACAAGAGCGAGTGTGAGTTTTTTCATTTCAGTTCCATCTTTCGTTCTGGGGGCGCTGCCGCTGCCTTCGTGGGCTCTGCGACGCTCGCCACCGTTGGGTGTCGTCGAACACCGTCGTTCGATGGCGCCCCTTCTAGAGGCGTCGCTTTGAATGCCTGCTGATCCGCGTATTCAGCTTTCGTTCACCACGTCGCGACCGTGGAAATCGGTGCAATTTGCAGCGATCCCGACAAGCTGGCGTTAGCCAGCGGCGTCAGAAAACCAGCGTCAAAGGACTGAATTACCGCAGCATTTACCAAGTCCGGCCGTTGGCTCTGCTAGGTTTGCTCTAGATGCGGCGGCGTTGTGTGTGCTGGCGCTCATGAGGGACACGCCATGATCGGCCACAAGGGATTTCATCCCGCAATTCGCCTTGCCGCCGCTGCGCTGATCGCATTGCCGCTTGCCGCCTGCAGCCTGGCGGGACTGAGCACGAACGGCAACGCACGCCTCGATGTTGCCGAGCTCAAGAACCCCGGTAGCTACACCGCCGACTCGGCGCTGGTCGAAGCGCGGGGGCACTTCCGTAACAATAATTTCGGTCACTCGGCCGCGCTCTACAAGCGGGTCGTCGAGCTCGCGCCGAACTCAGCTGAAGGCTATGTCGGGCTCGGTGCATCCTATGACCGGCTGCGCCGCTTCGATCTCTCCGACCGGGTTTACGCGTCGCTGTTCAAGCTCTCGGGCGGCACCGCGCAGTACTACAACAATGTCGGCTATTCGCAGATGCTGCGTGGCAATCTCAAGGATGCGATGGCCAATTTCAGCAAAGCCCGGCAGTTGGCGCCCGACAGCATCGTGATCGCCAACAATGTCGAGCTGGTCAAACGCGCGGCGGCGACGTCGAATATCTGACGCCGGGCGGCCTGCGCTGCCTCAGAGGAAGTCCTCGCGCACCGGGGTAAAGCTGTCGATCAGCTTGCCCGCTTCGAGCGCCTTGACGCCATGCGTGACTCCTGAAGGCACGATATAGGCGCCGCCTGCCGCGATGGTCTGCGTCTCATCGCCGATCGTCACTTCGAATACCCCCTCGGCGACAAAGCTCGACTGGATATGCGGGTGGCTGTGCAAAGCACCGATGCCGCCTTTTTCAAAGGTGAACTCAACCAGCATCAGTTCGGGCAGATGCAGCACGACGCGGCGGGTCGAGCCATTGAGTTGTGTCACTTTGCCGTCGTTGGGTTGAGCGAACAATTGCGTCATGGGATCACCTCGCGAGCCAGCCGCCATCCACAGGGATGACGGCGCCGTGCATGTAGCTGGATGCATCGGACAACAGAAACACCGTCGCATCGCCAATGTCGGCCGGCTGTCCCCAGCGGCGGCCGGGATGCGGGACAGGATGGCGGTAGACCGATCGGGGTCGGCCCGCAACGCGGTTGTATTGTTGGATTCGACATAGCCGGGGGCTATGGCATTGACGTTGATGCCCTTGGCCGCCCACTCGTTGCAGAGCACCTGCGTCAGCCCGGCCACGCCATGCTTGCTGGCTGTGTAGGAGGCGACACGAATTCCGCCCTGAAACGACAACAGGGAGGCAATGTTGACCACCCTGCCCCGCCCTGCGCTTGCCAGCACGTGTCTGGCAAAGGCCTGCGACAGGAAAAACGTCATCTTGAGATTGAGGTCGATCACCTCGTCCCAGTCGGTCTCGCTGAGGTCGACGGAATCGGCACGGCGGATGATGCCGGCATTGTTGACCAGCCCATCGATCGGCCCATGCGTCGCCCAAGCGGCATCCAGCATTGCCACCGCCGCCCGATGGTCCGCGAGATCGGCTTGGATCGAGGTGCAGCGTCCGCCGATAGCTGCGATCTGAGCTTGGGTCTCGTCCATCGCCGAGCGGCCGACGGCGAGCACATGGCCGCCTGCCCGAGCCACTGCCAGCGCTATCCCCTGCCCGATGCCGGTATTGGCGCCGGTCACCAGAACCGTACGACCTTCCAGGCTGAAGGCTGAGAGATCGGTCACCGCAGGTCCCCGATGGCCACCGGATCGATGTCGGTATAGTCGACATTGTCGCCGGCCATCGCCCAGATAAAGGTGTAGCTGGCGGTTCCGACGCCCGAGTGGATCGACCAGCCGGGCGAGAGCACGGCCTGTTCGTTGGCCACGACCAGATGTCGGGTTTCGTCCGGCTCGCCCATCATGTGAAACACCCGAGCCGTTTCTGGCAGGTCGAAGTAAAGATAGGCCTCCATCCGCCGGTCGTGGATGTGGCAGGGCACGGTGTTCCACACCGAGCCGGGCGCAAAGGTGGTCATGCCAACCACCAGCTGGCAGGTCCGCGCCGGGCTGTCCGGATGGATGAACTGGAAGATCGAGCGCTTGTTGCAGGTTTCGGCTGCACCCAGGTCGAGGCGCCTGGCGCCATCAATCTTGAGCAGCATGGCCGGGTGGCTGGCATGCGCGGGCGCTGACAGCACATAGTACTTGGCCGGATTGTCAGCGTTGTCCGAAGCAAAGGCGACGGTCTGCAGGCCCATGCCCAGATACACCATGTCGCGCGTGCCGACCGCAAAGGTCTGGCCATCGGCCGATATGCTGCCGGGCCCACCAATATTGACGGCGATCAGCTCGCGCCGATCGAGAAAGGCACTGGTACCGGTCGGCTTGATCGGCGCCAGCAGCAGTGGTGTGGCTGCAGGCATAATGCCGCCGACGATCATCCGGTCGTAATGTGTGTAGGTGAGGCAAACCCGGCCCGAGACAAACAGAGTCTCAATCAGGAAGTTCTGCCGCAGCTCGTCCGTGCCCATCAGGGCAGCGGCGTCAGGGTCGATGGCCCAACGGCTCTCGTAGTCGGTGTGGTCAGTCATCACGATGTCCTTGAGGGCGTGGTCGTCGCGCGTTGCAGGCGGGCGCGATAGCGATCCTGGCTGTTGCTGAGGTGAGCGCGCATGGCGCTCCGTGCGGCGTTGGCGTCGCCTGCCGAAATGGCATCCATGATCTGCGCATGCTCGACCTGCAGGCCGATCTGGTAGTCCCTGGTCAGCACACTGTCGGTGCTCCAGGGTGAGGTCACGTCGCAAGGAATGGTGCGTTCGCCCAGCGCATCGAGCACTTCGATGTAGAACGGGTTGTTGGTGGCGGCGGCTATGGCGCGATGGAAGGCAAAGTCATTCTTGCCGGTGGCGAGATCCTGGGCCAGCAGCCGATCAAACTCGAAATAGGCCTCATGGATGGCGGCGTCCTGGGCCGGATTGCGCCGCTGCGCAGCCAGGCCTGCGCTCTCGATTTCGATGCCCATGCGGACTTCGAGCACGTTGATGGCGATCGAGATCTTGTCGGCCGCCAGGTTGGAGAACGCAGCGAGGCGCTGGCCGATGGCATAGTTGCCGGCGCCCTGCCGGGCTTCAACCAATCCATCAGCCGCCAACGCCGCCAGCGCCTCGCGCACCACGGTGCGGCTGACCCCATAGCGGGTGGTCAGTTCCGCTTCGGTGGGCAGCTTCTGGCCGCCGGAAATCCGCCCGGACTCGATCTCGCTGCGCAAGTCGAGGATCAGCCGTGCCGAGAGCTTTGGCTTCGGCAGGGTCCGCGTGGCAAATGTCGACATCTAGCCTCCCCGGAACAGGCGCGGTAGCCAGAGAGAAATCTCCGGCACATAGGTAACCAGACCCAGCACCACGAGACCGGCGCCATAGAACGGCCAGATCGATCGCATGGCCTGCCAGACGGTGATCTTGCCCACCGCGCAGGCGACGAACTGCACCGCTCCTACAGGAGGCGTGTTCAGACCAATGCCGTAGTTGAGGATCATGATCACTCCGAAATGCACCGGATCGATGCCATAGGCAATGGCGATCGGCAGAAAGATCGGCGTTGTGATGATGATGGTGGGCCCCATGTCCATGAAGGTGCCCAGCAGCAGCATGATCACGTTGAGCAGCAGCATGATCACCAGCGGATTTTGCGACACGCTCTGCAGCCATTCGACGAGCTGCGCCGGGATACGCAGATAGGCCATCAGCCATGAGAAGGCTGCGGCTGTGCCAATGATGAGCAGCACCATGGCGGTGGTGCGGACCGCTCCGAAAGTGGCCTCCTTGAACGCGGCCCAGCCCATCTGCCGGTAGACCAGCGCGGTCACCAGGAACGCGTAGGCCACGGCAATGCAGGAGCTCTCGGTGGCGGTAAAGACGCCCGACCGTACGCCTCCGAAGATGATGGCGATCAGCAGCAGCCCGGGGATGGCGACAGCGCCCAGTTGCATGGCGCGGCGGAAGCCGGGAAAGGCCTCTACTGGGTAGCCGCGCTTGCGCGCAACGAAGTACGCCGTGATCATCAGCGCCGCTGCAAACAGCAGGCCCGGGATCACGCCGGCGGTAAACAGGTCGGCAATCGAGATGCGGCCGCCACCAGCGATCGAATAGATGATCATGTTGTGGCTGGGCGGTAGCAGCAGCGCAATGAGGGCCGCCATCGAGGTGACGTTGACGGCATAGTCGGCGCCATAGCCGCGCGCCTTCATCTGCGGGATCATCAGTCCGCCGACAGCAGCAGCTTCGGCCACGGCAGAACCGGAAATGCCGCCGAACAGGGTCGAAGCGGCGATGTTGACCTGCCCCAGCCCGCCACGCAGATGGCCGACCAATGCCCCGGCAAAATTGACGATACGCTGGGCGATGCCGCCGCGCACCATCAGGTCGCCAGCGTAGATAAAGAACGGAATGGCGAGCAGGGTAAAGACACTCATCCCGGAGTTCATCTGCTGGAACACCACAAGCGGCGGCAGGCCCATGTAGAGGATGGTGACAAAGCTCGCAGCGCCAAGACAGAAGGCGATCGGCGTCCCGATCAGCATCAGCACCGTCAATGTACCGAACAGAATTGCGACTGCCATGGCCTTAGACTTCCTTGGGGGCGTCGGCGAGGTCCGGAACGGCCTCTAGGTTGATATCGGCATCGACGTCGACGCCGGACCAGCGCAACAGCAGGCGCTCGATCGAAAACAGGAAGATCAGCGCGCCGCCGGCGACGATGGGCAGGTACTTCACGCCTTCGGGAATTCCCAGCGACGGCATCCGCGCCGGCCAGCCGAGCACGACCAGTTGCAGTCCGTACCAGACCATGCCGATGGCAAAGGCGATGACGACGACATCTGAAATCGAGCGCAGCACGCGCTTGGAACTTTTGGGCAGTACGTAGAGCAGCACGTCAAAGCCCAGATGATAGTTCTCGCGAATGCCGACTGCCGCGCCCAGGAAGATAAACCAGCTCATGAGCAGCACCGCTGCCGGCTCAGTCCAGGCGTTGGACCAGTTGAGCACGAAGCGGGTGAACACCTGCCAACTGACGATGCAGGTCATGGCGACGAGGCCGATTCCGGCGAGCCATAACGCCAGCGTGGAGAGGGCCGAAAAGGTCCCGGCCAGGCGAGCTAGGCCCGGATGGACCGGGAGTTCCGGTATCTTGGAATGCGCCACGATTGCAACATCCTCGGGGAGGGCGCCTTTCGGCGCGCGGCGAGACAGGCGGGCGAGTGTCTACCTCGCCCGCCCGGTTCGATCAGCTTGCGGCCTGGATACGAGCGACCAGATCCTGCAGCTTGGGGTCGGTGACATACTTGTCGTAGACCGGCTTCATGGCATCGATGAAGGGCTGCTTGTCGGGAGTGTTGATCACCGAGCCGGCTGCTTCGACTTTGGCGCGAGAGGCCGCGACCTGGGCGTCCCAGAGCTCGAACTGCTTGGCCGAGCTGTCGATGGCCGCCTGCTTGAAGATCGCCTGGTCTTCCGGCGTCAGCTTGTCCCAGGCGGCCTTGGACATCACGAAGACTTCCGGAACGATCAGGTGCTCGTCGAGCGAGTAGTTCTTGGCCACTTCGAAGTGTCCGGCCGTGTCGTAGCTGGGGAAGTTGTTTTCGGCACCATCGACGACGCCGGTCTGGATAGCGGAGTAGACTTCGCCATAGGGCATCGGAGTGGCCGTGCCGCCCAGCGCCGCGACCATATCCACGAAGATGTCGGACTGCATGACGCGCAGCTTCATGCCGGCGAGATCTGCTGGGGTCTCGATGGGCTTTTTGGACGTGTAGAACGAGCGCGAGCCGCCATCATAGTAGGTCAGCACCACGACGCCGTGCTGTTCGAAACCCTTGGCGATCTCGGCACCGATATCGCCCAGCATGACGCCGCGCATGTGCTCGGGTGAGCGGAACACGTAAGGAAGCGAGGGGACCTGGGTTTCCGGCACAAGGCCGTTCCAGGGGCCCATGGAGACGCGGTTGAGGTCGATGACGCCCGAGCGGACCTGCTCGATGGTATCGGCCTCCTGACCGAGTTGGGCGGAGTGATAGACCTCCACCTTGTAGCGCCCGGCAGTGCGCTCTTCGATGAGCTGGCCGAAATACTTCACCGCTTCGACCGTCGGATAGCCGTCGGGATGGGTATCGGACGAACGCAGCACAGTCTGCGCGCTGGCAGCGGTAACGGACATTGCGGCAGCCAGCAGGGTGGCAGCGGCCAGTTTGGTCATCTGAAACATATTTTCTCCTCCCAGAGTTTTGAAATGTTCCGTTCAGAACCGAAGAGCTCAAGCGAGCTCCGCGGCTGAGTCCTCCAGCACCAGTGGTGCGAGCCGTCGGCTTGAACACCGGCGCGAGAGCAGTCGCGATCCCAACCCGCCAAGGCATGGCGGGCCGCAATCGGTCAGGCACTGTGGTTTCGAAAGTCTCCTCGGCGGATTTGGTAGCGGAGCCGCCACCGCCATGTCAACAGACAAGTTACGACACCTTGTATGATGACTTTGGACGTACCCCCTCCTCAAAGCAAAGAGGCCGCCCGGGGGGGGGCGGCCTCTTGCTTAAGATCCAGCAGCGCTACTGAACGATCGTCGGGCTGGTGGGCGGAATGACGTTGCCGTCGCGGCCGAGGCCCTTGGTCACGTATTGCGAGCGCTTGGTGGGATTGATGGTCTCCCGCTCGAGATTGGCGCGGACCGCGTCACCGGCGCTGTAGGCGACCCGGTCGGTACGCTGCAGGTAGTCGTAGCTGCAGCCGCCGAGGGTTGCGGCAAGTCCGAGGCCGGCGGCCAGCTTGAGGAACGCGCTCAACTGCCTTCTCCCAGGTCGATGATGTAGCCATAGGGCCCGGCAATGCCGGCGCCGGTCTGGAAGGTCTCGAGCATCTTGGGGGTGACCTCCATCTGGCCCAGAGCGAAGAACTCGACATCATTGGCCGGCATGGTTTGGTCGAGTGGACTCGCCACAACCTTGCCCGGGGTACTGGGCTGCACGAGGCGCGGGGTGACAATCACCACCAGTTCCGTGTCGTGCTTCTGGAAGCTCGACGACTTGAACAGTGAGCCAAGGATCGGCACGTCGCCCAGCCAGGGCAACTGGTCCTGCTTGAGGTTGGTTTCGTTCTGGAGCAGGCCCGCGACCGAAAAGCTCTGGCCGTCGCGCAGCTCCACCGTGGCGTCCAGGTTGCGCGTATTGAACACCGGGTCGCCGGCGGTGGTAAATCCGCCGATACCACTGACTTCGGGCGTCAGGTGGATCTGGATACGGTCGTCATCGAGCACGACGGGGGTGAACTGCAGTCGGACGCCGAAGTCGCGGTATTCGATGGTGATATTGCCGTCGCCGTCCCTGGTGCGGATCGGGATCTGGCCACCTGCAAGGAAGCTGGCGTTCACGCCCGAGAGCGTCGTCAGGTTCGGCTCGGCCAGAGTGCGCACCAGACGCTTGGCCTCGAGAGCGTTGATGGCAGCACTGATGTTGATGCCGCCGCCCGAAATGATGTTGGTAATGAAGGCCGAAAAGGTCGAGGCCTCAAAGGACGGATCGTCGGCGCTGCCACCCAGCGCGCCTTGGAAGCCGCCGCCGCTGGCCCGCCATTGGATGCCGAGCTGCCGACCAGCATCGCGCTGCGCCTCCAGGATGCGCACTTCGAGATTGACCTGGCGGCCACCGGAAATGGTCATGGTGTTGATGACCGCAGAGCTGCCAAACTGGGCAACGATGTCGAGCGCCTTCTTCATCGCCACGTCGTCGGGCACAGTGCCCGAAAGCTGCACGCGACCATTGATGGTCGAGACCTGCACGTCGGCACTGGGCAAGGCAGCCCGAATCGAGGCGGTCATGTCGTCGGTGTCGGCGCCGACTTCCACGGCCAGAAGGCCGATGGGCGTGCCGATGTCGGAAAAGAGGTTCACCGTCGTGGTGCCGAAGCCGCGACCGACGAGGTAGAGCGAGCGATCGGTGATGGGCTGGGCCTCAGCGATCAGCGGGTCAGCCGAGACGATCTTGCCGACCGGCCCCGAGATGGTCACCGTCACGGCTTGCGACACCGGCAGGTTGATGCGCATCACCGAGGTGGTGGAGAGGTCGTAGTTGACGGTCTGCGCCTGCGAGGGGAAAGCCATCAGGCAGAGGAACAGCAGCATAGCGGACCAGGTCAGCCAGGCCGTCACGCCGGACGACTGGATGAACACAGCCGGGCGAGGGAAGCGAGAGAACATGGGGCGCGAGACCTGTTGGCGGGGGAAGGCGGACATGGGTTACTTGGTCCAGAATGGGCTGGTGGCGCGGATCGACTGATTGGCGGCGCGCTGCAGCGGGCTTTCGAGGAGTGTCCTGTCGGTCAGCGGACGCAGCACCAGGGCGAGCGTGCCGATCGACATGGCGTTGACCACCAGTTCGGCCTGGGCGGTGGTGAGTTCGAGCGTGGCGAGAGCCTCGCCGCTGAACACGCCGGTCTGTGGCGGCGCACCCTCGGGTGTTGCGGCGGCGTCGACATTGCCCAACTGACCGTTGAGGGCGAGCACGCGGACATTGCTGACAATGGTCTCGGTGACCTGACGGGTTTCGAGGATGCGGGTGGCGATGACGTCGACCCGATCATTGGGCAAGATGAACCCGCCTGACGCCGCAGCGGCATTGACTGGCACAGAGACACCACGCGTATCGGGCCCCAGCAAGCTCGCCATATAGCTGCCGTCGGGCTTGACCAGCTTGGTGGGAAGGATGGGCTCGCCCGGCTGGATTTCGGTGCGCACCACCTGCCCGTCCATTTCGGTGATCGCATAGGGGTCAGCGCTGCTGGTGACGAACTCGGGCCGCACGGCGCTTTCGGGCCACTCGGTCCATTCCATCGTCGTGGCGCTAACGCGCTGGCCGACGCCGATCAGGCTTTTGGCAACCAGCACCTTGGTAGTGGGTGCGACGACCGTTTCGACGACTGTCACCGGTTCGGCAGGCTTTTCGAGAGTGGTTGCAAGATAGGCGGCGACGCCGGCGGCAATCACCGCGACGGCAACCAGGATGACTCGGGATGGCGCCAGTCCGCGGCCGGAGTTGCGGCGACGGATACCGCCAAAGTTGCGGTCCTCGACCTGAGAAATGAGGTTCTGCAGGGCCTTTTCACGCAGCGCATCCATACCGCGTCGGCCGGCACGACCCTCGTCGGCCTTAGGCGTAAAGCTCGGGCGCTCCGGGGTAAACGCAGGTTCCATGCTCACGGGCTCGTCCTCTACTGCCGCGCCGGCATGGAGTCGGGCACCAGAAATGCCTCGACAGGCTTGGATTGCGGGCGGCGCAGGCTCGCAGTCGACAAAACCCGTTCATTGGCTGCACGCAGCCCACCCGAATTGTCGTCACTCACCCTGGCAGCGACGGATTGCGTTCGCCGTAGCACTCAAATCCTCACGAGCCGTCCTTGGCTCATCCGGCGATCCTGCCAGTGAGCCCCCACACGCAGAGCATCCTGAACCGAAAAAACTCACGGTTTGGTGCCAAACTGCGTGCAGTTCGATCGATCGAATTAGGCAGTCCTTTGCCAATCTTGATCGCCCCGGATGAGCCGAGACGTCGCGTGCATCGCAAAACCACGATCAAGCCATTTACCCTTTGCGACCCGACAGATAGGCTCCGATCCAACAGCAAGAGACGAGGAGGACGGCATGGCAAAGGTTCTGGTCACAGGCGGTAGCGGCAAGCTCGGCAGGGCGGTGCTGAAGGATCTGGTGGCGAACGGCTACGAGGTCCTCAACATCGATCAGACGTTGCCAAGAGACGCGATCTGCCCAAGCGTGCGCATCGATCTTGCCGATTTCGGCCAGGTGCTCGAAGCCATGCTCGGGGTCGACGAGCACAAGGGGCCGTTCGACGCGGTGGTGCATCTTGCCGCCATCCCCGCACCGGGGCAGTTTTCCAACTCGCGCACGTTCAAGAACAATGTGCCGTCGAGCTACAACGTGTTCGAGGCAGCCCGGCAGGCGGGCATCAAGAACGTGGTCTTTGCCTCGAGCGAAACCGTGCTTGGCCTGCCCTTCGACAACCCGCCCCCCTATATCCCGGTCGACGAAGAATACTTCCCGCGCCCCGAGACCGCCTACTCGCTCGGCAAGCTGCTGGACGAGCAGATGGCGGCGCAGTTCTGCCGCTGGGATGCCAGCCTCAAGATGGTCGGCCTGCGTTTTTCCAACGTCATGGACGTCGAGGACTACAAGGCCTTCCCGTCGTTCGACAACGATCCGCGCAAGCGCAAGTGGAACCTCTGGGGCTATATCGACGCGCGCGACGGCGCCCAGGCCGTGCGCCGCGGCATCGAGGCCGAGTTCAAGGGCTTTGAGGCCTTCATCATCGCCAATGCCGACACGGTCATGCGGCGGGACAACAAGTCGCTGGTCGCCGAAGTCTTCCCCAATGTGCCGATCAAGGGCAGCCTGTCGCCCAATGGCACGCTGCTCTCGATCGACAAGGCCAAGCGGCTGCTCGACTACAACCCGCAGCACAGCTGGAAGAACCACGTCTGATGCTCCGGCTCGGTGGCCACGGCCTGCCGGTCGGCCCTGAGGCCGGTCCGGAGGCCTTTGCCCGCGCGCATGTAGCCTTTGGCTACGGCGCCGCCTATGTGCCGGCGTCGCTGACGGCGGCGGACTCTTCGGCGCTGGCCGCGTGGGAAGCGGCCTTCGCCGCGGCCGACGTGACGCTGGCCGAGATCGGCATCTGGCGGAACCTCGTCACGCCGGATGACGCGGTACGGAAGGCCAATCTTGCATTCGCGGCCGACAAGTTGGCGGTGGCCGATGCGGTCGGCGCCGGCTGCGCGGTGAGCTATATCGGCTCGTTCAGCGCCGGCACCGACTATGCGCCGACCGCCGACAATATGGGCGCCGAAGCGTTCGACGCGGCGGTCGAGACCGTCCGCTACCTGCTCGACACAGTCAAACCGAAGCGGGCCAAGTTCGCGCTGGAGATGATGCAGTACTCGCTGCCCGACAGCGTCGAGAGCTATGTGGCGCTCATCAAGGCCATCGACCGGCCGATGTTCGGGGCGCATTTCGATCCGGTCAACATCATCATGACGCCGCGGGTCTACTGGGACAACGCCGCCCTCATCCGCGAGTGTTTTGACAAGCTTGGCGCTCATGTTGTCTCCTGCCACGCCAAGGACATCGTGCTCCTCCACCAGGCGGCCCTCCACCTCGACGAATGCCAGATCGGCGAGGGCGTGCTCGACTATCGCGAATACCTCACCCAACTGAGCCGCCTCCCCCGCGAGGTCCCACTGCTCACCGAGCATCTCTCCACACTGGCCGAATACGCCACGGCGCGCGACCGCATCTTTGCGGTGGGGGATACGGTTGGGGTGAGGTTCAAGCATCGAGGGTAGACCGCTGAGAGCGGTATTCCATACTTGCCCGCTCCACCGTCATCCCCGGGCTTGACCCGGGGAGCCATGGTGCAAGACACCCCGGACTGTCGACGTGGGGGAGAGCTGGGTCCCCGGGTCAAGCCCGGGGAT
>JACDQI010000311.1 GCA_015657675.1 Devosia sp. | reverse complement strand
CTCGGCGAAGCCACCAAGACCGTCCCGGCTATCCAGGACGGCAAGAAGGTCTACCACTTCTCCATTCTCTGGGGCGCCACCACCACCACCGACGATGCCGAAGGCGAGGCCATCGCCACCTCCGATCATCGCGCCAGCGAGACCGACGTCCAGGTGGCCTTGGGCGCCTTTGTCGGCGAGATTATGCAGACCCCGCCGGCCTTCTCGGCCATCAAGGTCGATGGCGAGCGCGCCTACGACCTCGCCCGTGCTGGTGAAACTGTCACCCTCGCCGCCCGCCCGGTCTTTATCGAAAGCCTCAAGCTCCTGGTGCATGGCGACAAGACCTCGGACTTCGAGATGGTCTGCGAAAAAGGCACCTATGTGCGTGCCGTCGCCCGCGATCTCGCTGCGGCCCTGGGCACTTGCGGCCATGTCAGCCGCCTGCATCGCGCCGCCGTCGGCCCGTTCACCGACGCTCGCTCGGTGACCCTCGAAGCGCTGGAAGCCTCGACCAATCGGGACGCCTTGCTGCTGCCGGTCGCTGCCGGCCTGTCGCAGCTTCCCGAGCTGCGCATGGGGCCCGATCAGGCCACCGCCATCCGCCACGGCAACGCTGTGCTGCTCACCGGCGCCGGCGCGCCCTTGCAGCTTGACGCCGCATGGGCGAGCTTTGCCGGCAAGGCTTTGGCGCTCGGTCGCGTCGAGGCTGGACACTTCAAACCAGACCGCGTGATTTTGTAGGGAACCTTTTCCGAACGCGCGCGTTTGGTCCCGCTCGGTCAGGTGGCTAGGCGTTGCTGGGGCACGCTGTGATGGCATCCGCCAAGCCCGGGGAGTTATGTCAGAACGTCGTGGTGAACAGAGCTCTGCAGCAACGTCTCCGGCCATAAAGGGCCGGTCGCGGCCGATAGCACTTTACCTCTTCGTCCTCGCTCTCGTCGCCCTCGGCCCCACCTTCATCTTCTCGGCCATCCTGCTGCAGCGCAACAACGAGGCGCAGGAGCGCGTCGTTGAAGCGCTGATCACCGGCACGGCCCGCTCCATCGTCCAGGCGGTGGATCGCGAGCTCACCGCCAACATCACCACCCTCCGCGTCCTTGCCAACACGCCCGCCCTGCTGGAGGGCGATCTCGCCGCCTTCCACGAACGCGCCAAAGCCGGCCTCGCCAACACCGGCACCTTTGCCTATGTGCTCGACAAGGACATGACCTCGATCATGTCGACCCGCGTCGACTATCCATCGCCCCGCACCAAGAGCAACGATCCCGACACCGGCCTGCGCGCCCTGCAAACCGGCGCGGTCGTCGTCTCCGACCTTGTCTTCGGCCGGATCGCCCAGCGCTACGTCTTCAACATCCTCGTCCCCGTCTTCCCGCCCAACCGCGATCCTGTTGTGCTCGGCCTCAGCCGCGACGGCGAAACCATGGCCGCCACCCTTCTTGCCGACAAGCTCCCGGCGGGCTGGAACGTGGCGCTCGTCGACGGCAAGGGCCAGGTCATCGCCGGTACCGATCCGACAGCTTCCACCGGCACCACATTCGTCCTTTCCGACCTCACCATACTGGGCAGCTCCGGCGGCTGGTCCGAGGTCGAAGCCGCCGGCGTGCCCACCATCGCTGTCGCCGGCCGCTCCATGCTCACCGGCTGGTCCGTCGTCGCCTGGGCCCCCCGCGACGTCGTCACCCGACCGCTCTCTGAGGCCTTCTGGTCGCTGATCGTCGGCGGCCTGCTACTCGCCGCCATCACCATTCTGGCCATTTACGCGGTGAGTCTGCGCATCTCCCGCTCAGTCCACCGTCTCGAGGACGATGCGGCCCTGCTCGGCTCCGGCGAGGCCGTCCCGGCGCGCGACTACCCCATCAGCGAGATCGCCAATATCTCGCAGGCCCTCGCCGACGCCTCGCGTCGCCGCCGCGCCGCCGAAGTCGAGGTGCGCTTCCTGATGCGCGAGCTGGCGCACCGCTCGAAAAACCAGATGACCGTCATCGCCGCCATGGCCAAGCAGACCGCCCGCGGCGCCGACAACGTTCCTGAATTCGTTCAGAGCTTTGAGCGCCGCATTTTCGGCCTCGCCAAATCCACCGACCTGCTGCTCGCTAACGGCGCCGCCGGTGTTGATCTCGAGGAACTGCTGATCCGCCAGATCGAGCCCTTCTGCCCGGTCGATGGCAAGCGCGTCGCCCTTTCCGGTCCGCCCATGCGGCTCAACATGCAGTCCGCCCAGATCCTCGGCATGGCAGCCCACGAGCTCGCCACCAATGCGGTCAAATACGGCGCCTTCGCCAATGACGCCGGCACCCTGCGCGTCACCTGGACCCGCACGGCCACGGATGTGCAGTTCCTCTGGCGCGAAACCCTCCCCGGTCTCGCTCCGCGCCCAGAGCGTCGCGGCTTCGGCACCACCGTGCTCGAAAACATGGTCGGCCGGGCCCTGGGCGCCGAAGTCCGCCGAACCCTCCACGACGACGGCATCGAGTGGAGCTTTTCAGTCCCTGTCGAAGCCCTCGATCCGGCCCGTGATCCGCACGGCGAAACCGACCTCGAACGCCCCGCGCCGCTGACCCCGCCGGCCGCTCCGGCTCCGCCCGCTGAGGAAAAATAGCTGGCACTTGCGGCCGACTTCCCCTATACGGAGCCCCGAGTGACGGGCCCGGCTTGCCGGCCCCGTTATTCGTTTGCGGCTCCGTCTGGACGACATCCCGGGCGCGAGCGTCCCACACTCCTCTTTTTCGAAAGGATGTACGATGTCGATTACGCCTGAACGCAAAGCGGCTCTCATCAAGGACTTCGCCACCAACGCTACCGATACGGGTTCGCCCGAGGTGCAGGTTGCGATCCTCTCCGAGCGCATTGCCAATCTCACCGAGCACTTCAAGAGCCACAACAAGGACAACCATTCCCGTCGTGGCCTGCTCAAGATGGTGTCGACGCGCCGCAGCCTTCTCGACTACGTCAAGAAGATCGACGAGACGCGTTACAAGACGCTGATCGAGCGTCTGGGCCTGCGCCGCTAACGCTGCGCGACCTCCAAACCGGATCGCGAGGCACGCCTCGCGACCAGCCCGGCCCAGCCGGGAAATGCCAGCGTAGACCGGCAAAATCTACGCGGAGCATGGCGAGATCATCGGCCGCTCGGGTGCACCAGGGGTGCAGCCACTCCGGAGCGGCTCATCGTCTTGTCCATGTTCCGCCCCGCTGGACTGTCCTCGTCCCACAGCGTTGCTGCGGCCGGGTCGGTCCCAATGCCAAGCGGGTCGCCGGCGGAAAACAGTGCCGATTTTGGGCCGGTCCAGCACATGGGGTGCAAAGGGCCAGGCTGGCACAGCGGATGGGTTCGCGGGCTCCTACGCCCCGCGTTTCCGCCTATCCGGCAGAATGGAAAGACGAAACATGTCCATTAATTTTGATCACCACAAGGTCGAGCTCAACTGGGGCGGCCAGCCGCTGACCCTCGAGACCGGCAAGATCGCCCGTCAGGCCGATGGCGCCGTGCTCGCCACCCTGGGCGAAACCGTGCTGCTGGCCACCGTCGTCAGCGCCAAGAAGGCCAAGCCCGGGCAGGACTTCTTCCCCCTGACCGTCAACTACCAGGAAAAGTACTTCGCCGCCGGCAAGATCCCGGGCGGCTACTTCAAGCGCGAAGGCCGCCCGACCGAGAACGAAACCCTGGTTTCGCGCCTCATCGACCGTCCGATCCGCCCGCTCTTCCCCGATGGCTACAAGAACGAGACCCAGGTGGTCGTCACCGTTCTGCAGCATGACATGGAAAACAATCCCGACGTGCTCGCCATGGTCGCCGCCTCCGCGGCCCTGACCATCTCCGGCGTGCCCTTCATGGGCCCGATCGGCGCTGCTCGCGTCGGCTATATCGATGGCGAATACGTCCTCAACCTCGACGTCAACCGCCGCTCCGAGAGCAAGCTCGACCTCGTCATGGCCGGCACTCACGACGCCGTGCTGATGGTTGAGTCCGAAGCTCAGGAACTCTCCGAAGAGATCATGCTCGGCGCCGTCATGTTCGGCCACGCCGCCTCGGTCAAGGTCATCGAAGCGATCATCAAGCTCGCCGAGCTGGCCGCCAAGGACCCGCGCGATTTCACCCCGCCGGACTACTCGGCGCTCGAAAAGGACGTCCTCGCCGTTGCCGAGGCCGACCTGCGCGCTGCCTACAAGATCACCGACAAGGCCCAGCGCTACGCGGCGGTCGATGCCGCCAATGCCAAGGTCAAGGCGCACTTTGCCGCCCAGATCGAAGCCGGCGCCGTCTCTGCCGAGGACCTGGGCGAAGTCGTCCACAACCTCCAGGCCAAGATCGTCCGCTGGAACATTCTCGACACCAAGACCCGTATCGACGGCCGTGACCTCGTCACCGTCCGCCCGATCCAGGCCGAAGTCGGCGTGCTCCCGCGTACTCACGGTTCGGCCATCTTCACCCGTGGTGAAACCCAGGCCCTCGTGGTGGCCACCCTCGGCACCGGCGACGACGAGCAGTTCATCGACTCGCTCGAAGGCACCAAGAAGGAGACCTTCCTCCTTCACTACAACTTCCCTCCCTACTCGGTGGGTGAAGCTGGTCGCATGGGCTCGCCCGGTCGTCGCGAAATCGGTCACGGCAAGCTCGCCTGCGCGCCATCAACCCGATCCGCCCCAAGGCCGAAGAGTTCCCCCTACCACGATCCGTGTGGTCTCCGAGATCACCGAGTCGAACGGCTCGTCCTCCATGGCCACCGTCTGCGGCACCTCGCTGGCGCTCATGGATGCTGGCGTCCCGATGAAAAAGCCGGTGGCCGGTATCGCCATGGGCCTGATCCTCGAAGGCGACCGCTTCGCGGTGCTCTCCGACATCCTGGGTGACGAAGATCACCTCGGCGATATGGACTTCAAGGTCGCCGGCACTGCCGACGGCATCACCAGCCTGCAGATGGACATCAAGATCGCCGGTATCACCGAGGAGATCATGAAGGTCGCTCTCGGTCAGGCCAAGGGCGGTCGCGAGCACATCCTGGGCGAGATGGCCAAGGCCATCACCGCGGCTCGTGGTCAGGTCGGCGAGTTCGCTCCCCGCATCGAGACCATCACCATCCCCACCGACAAGATCCGCGAAGTGATCGGTTCGGGCGGCAAGGTGATCCGCGAGATCGTCGAAAAGACCGGCGCCAAGATCGACATCAACGACGACGGCACCGTGAAGGTCTCGTCCTCGGACGGCAAGGCCATCGACGCCGCCATCAAGTGGATCAAGTCGATCACCGACGAAGCTGAAGTCGGCGCCATCTACCAGGGCACCGTCGTCAAGACCGCCGATTTCGGCGCCTTCGTGAACTTCTTCGGCGCCAAGGACGGTCTCGTCCACATCAGCCAGCTCGCCGATCAGCGCGTGCAGAAGACCACAGACGTCGTCAAGGAAGGCGACAAGGTCTGGGTCAAGCTGCTCGGCTTTGACGAGCGCGGCAAGGTCCGCCTCTCCATGAAGGTGGTCGACCAGGCCACCGGCAAGGAAATCAAGGGCGAAGCCGCCGAAGCCGCCGCCGAGTAACGGATACCAGAATCAGAAAGGCCCGGGATCGCTCCCGGGCCTTTTGCTTTCAGCTCAGAAAGCTGAGAAATGGTCGGTCGGCGAGGGCCTCGACAAAGGTGTAGGCCACCAGCCCCACAAACAGCGCCGCTCCGATCCGCACCGGCCACACCTGCTTTGGTCCGAGCAGCCATACGCTGAGCAGCGCCAGCGCCGGCACGAAATGCAGCGCATGCGTACCGAAGAAATGCGCCACCCGCAGGTCGCCGCCATCCCGCGCCCAGCCCAGCGGCCACAGCCCTTTGACTTCGGCGCCGACGCCCACCTGGTGGCTCCCCAGCACCCCCATGAAGCCCGCCGTCACCAGCGTCAGCGGCAAGACCAGCGCCAGCCCCAGCCCCACGCCTTCCTTGAGCGCCGTGGCGCCATGGTCCGGTCCGCGCCGCAGGATGACGAGGCCATAAACCAGGCTGATCGAGGCCAGCCAGATCGCCAGCCCGCCCATTGCCCGATAGATCATCGCGCCGATTTCCGTGCTGTTGAAATGCGATGCCACCCCGAGCACCGCCGCGCCCATCAGCCAGGCGAGCTCGAGGCCGATCGCCACCAGTACGCTCGCCCGGTAGAGCCGGTAGATGCGACCATCGGTAAAGCCCCTCGGCAGCCAATGCGCAAACACCGAGAGGCTGAGCAGATAGATCCCCAGCGACAGCTGGAACTTGAGCGGCTTGTCCCAGATGCCCACCCCGTCGAGGGTCCGCGTATCCAGCAATGCCGCCGCCCCGGTGGGCAGCATCAGCAGCAGCGTGAAGAGGCCTGCTGCCGCCAGTTGCGGTTCGCTGCGCCAGAGCCGGGACAGCCCGGAGAGGCGCATCGCCGCCGCCGGATGCGTGAGGTCAGTCATGAGACGTCTCCTTGGCGGTCTTGTGCAACCGGCCCCGGCTCAGCCGAACCGCCAGCCGCACCCCGAAGAACACCAGCACTCCAGCCGGGCCGAAGAGGAAGGTCAGCGCCAGGCAAGGCACCACGAGAATAAAGGCAATGCTCTCCGCCCGGGCCCGCCGCACTTCCCAGGCGCCCACCATCAGGTCAAAGGCCAGGTAGTGCACCCATCCGGCCAGCAGAATCGGCGGCGACGCAAACAGCGCCGCGACTTGCTCAAGGCTGCCAAAGCCGCCCGACGTACTGCCCCAGAAGGCCAGCGCCAGCGCTGTATAGAGCGTTGCCAACACCACTGGCACCGCCATCCCCGCATACACCTGGCTGAACCGGGGCAGCAGCGGGCTGAGCAGCAACGCCACCCAGCCGGTCAGCGCCAGCAGATTGGCCAGTTCGAAAAGTCGATCGAGATCCATGCGACGCACTTCCAATCTTGACGATGTCTAGATGAGTGCCGCTGGAAATTGACATTGTCAAGATGGCGACTGGCGCCTAGGAGTGACGGATGCAAAACGTGATCGATGCATGAGCGAACGCCCCCCATCCCCCCGCCGCAACTATCATCATGGCGATCTGCGCGATGCCCTGCTGCGCGCCGGCGAAGCTGAGCTCCGCGACAAGGGTGTTGAGGGCTTTACGCTGCGTGGCTGCGCCGCCCGCGCGGGTGTGTCCCACGCGGCGCCGGCCCATCATTTCGTTGATGCCAATGCGCTGCTGACGGCGCTCGCGGCCCAGGGCTATCGCCGCTTCCTCGCCACCCAGCAGCGCCGCAAGGACGCCGCCGCGCCAAACCCGCGCGATCAGCTCATTGCCGCGGGCCGCGGTTACATCGACTTTGCGCGCGACAATCCCGAAATGTTCCGGCTGATCTTTGCCTCCGGCCGGCTCGATCACAGCAATGCCGACCTCTCGGCAGCCGCGAACGATGCCTATGGCCAGCTGGTGGCCGATGTCGGGGCGGTCCTCGGCTATGATCCGCACCAGAGCGAGGACGGCCTGCTCGCGGTCTCGGCGGCCTGGTCAATCGTCCATGGGGCTGCCGATCTGCTGATCAGCGGGCGGCTGCCCATCAGTTGGGGCGAACCGGCCGACGCGGCCCGTCTCGCCGACGAACTCGTCAGCCGGGCCCTTTACCAGATCCCGACGCACGCAGCAGGCTCATGAAGCAATTGGGCCCTCCCGAGTGGGAGGGCCCTGTTGGCTAAACCGTCTGATCCGGCCCCTTCGGCTCTTCAGCCGGAGATGGTGCCGGCGCCTCATCCTCGGCCGGCGCTTCCTTGCGCACCACCTCGAGCTTGATCTTTGTCACCAGTCCGGCGACGCCGGCGACGATCGCCAGCCACGGCGCTGTCAGCGCCACGAGGCCGCCCGCCACCACGCCGCCGGTCAGCGGGATCGAGAGAAATACCTCGCCGTCTGCCGATTTGACATTGAGCTTGTGCACATTGCCTTCGGCGATCAGCCGGTTGATCTCACCCAGCAGCTGCTGCCCGGTGACTTCGATCTCTTCGGTGAACGTCTTCCAGCCGGTCTTCTTGTCGTCGGTCATGTCGACCTCCATTGCATCTGCATCTGGGAGAGATGTGGGGACTGTTGCCCCTCGCACAAAGGTCCCTGCGGGGTTGGTGCGCCGATTTCGGCCCTTTTCCTGGGCCGCGACAGCACCCATATCTGCGCGATGCAGCTCCCCGCCCACACCATGCAGGCCCGCCTTGCCGCCTGGCCGCAGGGCTATTTCGTCGCCGACTACCAGGGCCGCCGCTACGGCGTCACCAACTCCAGCCACCTCGATGGCCGCAGCCGCAAGCTCTATGCCGAAGAACTGGGCGGCACCGACTTTGTCAGCCTCAACCTCTACCTCCCCACCTCCGGCTCCCCCACTCTCCGCCCCTGCGAAATGCCGGTCGAAAAAGTCATCGCCTTCATCACTGGCGCTGTGCCGGCGACCTGACTTCCGGGAGCGCCCAACCCCTCAGTCGGGTCCCCGCCGCCACGCGCCGCGGCGATGCGAGGCACCTGGACCAGAGCGGCTTCCGGCGACAGGTGGGGGTCGAGACCCGAGCCCGAGGCGGTGACGAGGTCGGCCGGCAGCTTGCCGCCGCCATAGGCCGCCGCCCGCATCTTGATGTACTCGAGAAGTTTGGCCGAGCTGGGTCCGTAGTTCGAGCCCGAGGAGGTCGAGGCGTCGTAACCGACGGCCGAGGGGCGACCGTGGAAGTAGCGGTCGGTCTCGAAACTCTGGCCGATGAGGGTTGAGCCGATGACCTTGCCGTCCGCTTGGATCAGCGAGCCATTGGCCTGCGTCGGGAACAGGGCCTGGGCGGCACCGGTCATGGCGAGCGGGTAGGCAATGCCGGTGAGGAGGGTGAAGGCCAGCAGTAGGGTGATGGCCGGACGGAGATTGGACAACATCTATGCCTCCTTCAGGCGAGGTGAAGCAGGTCGACCACGAGGTCGATCAGCTTGATGCCAATGAACGGGGCGACCAGGCCGCCCAATCCGTAGATGGTGAGATTACGTCCCAGCAGTGCCGCTGCGGATGCTGGCACGTATTTAACGCCCTTCAGGGCCACCGGGATCAGCGCGACGATCACCAGGGCATTGAAGATCAAGGCCGAGAGGATGGCCGAGGCCGGTGTTCCAAGGCCCATGATGTCGAGCACGCCGAGGCCGGGATAGGCCGTGACGAACAGCGCCGGCAGGATGGCGAAATACTTGGCCACGTCATTGGCGATCGAGAAGGTGGTGAGGGCGCCGCGCGAGATCAGCAGCTGCTTGCCGACCAGTACGATCTCGATGAGCTTGGTCGGATCGCTGTCGAGATCGACGAGGTTCCCCGCCTCGTTGGCGGCGGCGGTGCCCGAGTTCATGGCGACGCCGACATCGGCCTGGGCCAGGGCGGGGGCGTCGTTGGAGCCGTCGCCGCACATGGCGACGAGACGCCCTTCGGCCTGCTCGGCGCGGATCAGCTCAAGCTTGCGCTCGGGGGTCGCTTCGGCGAGGAAGTCGTCGACCCCGGCTTCGGCCGCGATGGCAGCGGCGGTCAGCGGATTGTCGCCGGTGACCATGACGGTGCGGATACCCATGGTGCGGAGTTCAGCGAAGCGCTCGCGGATGCCGGGCTTGACCACGTCCTTGAGGTGCACGACGCCGAGCAAGCGGGTGTCCTCGGCCACCACCAGCGGCGTGCCGCCGGAGGAGGCGATTCGCCGCACGATCTTGTCGAGCGCCGGCTCCATCTGGGCGCCGACATGGCGCAGCATGGCGTCGGAGGCACCCTTGCGGATGGCGGTGCCGTCGGCGAGGTCGGCGCCCGACATCCGGGTCTGGGCGGTGAAGGGCACGAACACGGCGTCCTTGGCGGCATCGTCGCGCACGCTGAACTTGGCGCGAGCGAGGTCGACGATCGACTTGCCTTCCGGCGTGTCGTCGGAGAGCGAGGCGAGGTAGGCGGCCTCGGCCAGCTGCTGCTCGGAAATGCCCGGCAGGGGCTCGAAGGCATCGGCCATGCGGTTGCCGAAGGTGATGGTGCCGGTCTTGTCGAGCAGCAGCACGTCGATGTCGCCGGCGGCCTCGACGGCGCGGCCCGACTTGGCGATGACATTGGCCTTCACCAGCCGGTCCATGCCGGCGATGCCGATGGCCGAGAGGAGGCCGCCGATGGTGGTGGGGATCAGGGTGATAAAGAGCGCCGCAAGGTAGATCACCGGGATCTGCGTTCCCGACCAGATGGCAAAGACCGGCAGCGAGACGACGACGAACAGAAACACCAGCGTCAGCGCGGCCAGCAGGATGTCGAGGGCGATCTCGTTGGGGGTCTTGGCGCGCTTGGCGCCTTCGACCAGGGCGATCATGCGATCGAGGAAGGTGTTGCCGGGCGCGGCGGTGACCTTCACCACCAGCCAATCCGACACCAGCCGGGTGCCGCCGGTGAGCGAGGAGCGGTCGCCGCCTGACTCGCGGATCACCGGGGCGCTTTCGCCGGTGATGGCGCTTTCGTCGACCGAGGCAACGCCTTCGATGACTTCTCCGTCGGTGGGTACGATCTCGCCGGCTTCGACCAGGATGACGTCGCCCTCTTCGAGCGCAGCCGCATCCTTGGGGTGGAAGATGTCACGGCGACGCGGATCGGCCAGCACCTTGGCGCGGGTCGTCGAGCGTGTGGCGCGGAAGGCGTCGGCACGGGCCTTGCCGCGACCTTCGGCAATGGCCTCGGCGAAGTTGGCGAACAGCACTGTGAACCAGAGCCAGATGGCGACCTGAATGCCGATGCCCAGCATCGGCGAGCCGATGAAGGCATCGCGCACGACGAGGATGGTGACCAGCACCGAGGTGAGCGCGGTAACGAAGATCACCGGGTTGCGCATCAGGCCGCGCGGGTTGAGCTTGAGCACCGACTGGCCGACGGCGCGGCGCAGAATGGCCCCGTCGAAGAGGCCGATTTCAGCGTTTGTCTTGGACATTTCTTGAAACCTCAAAAGCTCTGGCCGGCGGCGATCGACACCTGTTCGGCGATCGGACCGAGGGCGAGCACGGGGAGGAAGGTGAGGGCGCCAACGATCAGGATGGTGGCGACCAGGAGGGTCACAAAGACCGGGCCGTGGGTCGGGAAGGTACCGGCGGAGGCGGGGGCGGTCTTTTTGGCGGCGAGCGAGCCGGCAATGGCGAGGATCGGGATGATGTAGCCGAAGCGTCCGACGAGCATGGCGATACCCAGCCAGGCATTGTGCCAGTCGACATTGGCGGTAAAGCCGGCAAAGGCCGAGCCGTTATTGCCGGTGGCCGAGCTATAGGCATAGAGCAGCTCGGTCAGCCCATGCGGGCCGGCATCCTGCACGGCGGTCTGCGCAGTGCCGAAGACGATGGCGAGCGAGGAGAAGGCAAGCACGCCGATCGGCATAATCAAGAGCGTCAGCGCCGCCAGCTTGATCTCGCGGGCCTCGATCTTCTTGCCCAGATATTCAGGCGTACGCCCGACCATCAGGCCGGCGAGGAAGACGGTGATGATCACCAGCAGCAGCATACCGGTCAACCCGACGCCGACGCCGCCGAACACCACTTCGCCCAGCTCTATATTGAGCATGGCGACCATGCCACCGAGCGGGTTGAAGCTGTCGTGCATGGCATTGACTGAGCCGTTCGACGCGGCCGTCGTCGCCTGCGCCCAGAGGGCAGAGTTGAGCACGCCGAAGCGGACTTCCTTGCCCTCCATGTTGCCTGAGCCATCGGCGAGATATGGAGCGTGCAGCGGGTTGGTGGTTATCTCGGAGGCGTAGATGCCGGCAAAGCCGAGGACGAACAGCACGCCCATGGCGGCAAACAGCGCCCGGCCCTGCCGCTTGTCGCCGACCATGCGGCCGAAGGTGAAGCAGAAGGCGACCGAGATGGCGAGGATCGAGACCATCTCGAAAAAGTTCGACAGCGCGGTGGGGTTTTCGAACGGATGGGCGGAGTTGACGTTGAAGAAGCCGCCACCATTTGTGCCCAGTTGCTTGATGGCAAGCTGGCTGGCCACCGGGCCCATAGCGATGGTCTGCTGGCCGCCTTCGAGCGTGGTGGCGATCACGTTGGGCGAGAGCGTCTGCGGCACCCCCTGCCAGACCAGCACCAGCGTCAGGATGATGGCGAGCGGCAGCAGGATGTAGAGGGTCGAGCGGGTCATGTCGGCCCAGAAGTTGCCGATGGTCTTGACCTGCCTGCCGGCAAGACCGCGCGCCACGGCGGCAGCGACAGCCATGCCGGTCGCGGCCGAGACGAAGTTCTGCGTCGTCAGACCCGCCATCTGGCTGAGGTAGGACATGGTGGTCTCGCCACCATAGGACTGCCAGTTGGTGTTGGTGACAAAGGAGATGGCGGTGTTGAACGCCAGGTCGGCGCGCAGCCCGGGCAAAGCCTGCGGATTGAACGGCAGCAGGTCCTGGAATTTGAGGATCAGGAACAGCAGCACGAAACCGGCCGCGTTGAAGGAAAGCATGGCCAACGCATAGGCCGACCAGCTCTGGCCCTTGTTGGGGTCAATTCCGGCGAGCGCGAAGAAGGGGCGCTCGACGACCGACAGAAAGCCGGGCACGCCGGCATAGATTTTGGCCATGTACCAGCCGAGCGGCACGGCGATGGCGAGGAGGACGGCGCAATAGAGCGCGAACTGCATCAGATCGGATGGCATGGCGCCCTCAGAGCTTTTCCGGGCGGAGCAGCGCCGCCACGGCGGTAGACGAGGATGACGGCGGCAAAGAACAGCCCCAGCCGATATCGAAGCTCATCACAAGCCTCCCGGCGCGGCGACG
>JACDQI010000310.1 GCA_015657675.1 Devosia sp. | reverse complement strand
GCGATGCCGCGCTTGGCTGCCGGCATCTCGTTCATACGTTGGTTGTCGATCAGCAGGTCTCCGCCCGAGATCGGCTCAAGCCCGGCGATCATGCGCAGCAATGTGGACTTGCCGCAGCCCGAGGGGCCGACGAAGACCACGAACTCGCCGGGGTCGATCTGCAGGTCAATGCCGTGGATGACCTCCACGTCGCCATAGCGCTTGTAGACCTTGGTGAGGGCGACGCTGGTGGACATCAGTTCAGTCCTCCACAAGAGGGGTGTTGAGAGTATGGACGGTGGGTCGCCCCAGTCTCGATGGTCGTTGCTGTAGCGTTCACCGGAAGCCCTCCGGCAGCCAGCTGTCGTATTTCGGGTGGCCGGGGCCGATGGGCATGGCCACTTCGGTGCGCGTCTCGGACGAATGGTAGAAGGCCGTGACGATCTCAAGCGCACGGCGCGAGTCGGCGCTGGTCACCGGCAGCGGGCCCTTGCCCATCAGGTGATCGTGGAAACGCGACATCTGCGACTGGAAGCGTGGCGGCACGTCTTTCCAGTCCTTGAGGAGCGCGTCGATCGCCTGCCGCGTCGGCTCGTTGCGCGGCAGGATCTTCCAGAGCGCCGCGCCGGGATTGTAGGGCGCGTGGTCGCTCTCTATGGTGACGTTCTCGAAGGCGAGGCGGATGCGGGTGATCTCGTCGGCCGAGCCAAGGCTTGCGGTGAACGAACCGAGCGCACCGGATTCCAGTTCCACCGAGGCCGAGATACAGTCCTCGACTTCGATTGGATTGACCCGCGTTGCTACCCGGCCATAGAGCGAGCGGATCGGGCCCATCAGGTAGACGAAAATGTCATGCGGGTGGATGGCGTGGCCCATCAGGACGCCGCCCAGCTCGGTCTTCCACTTGCCGCGCCAGGGCACGGCATAATAGTCGGCCTCGCGGCGCCAGAGCGTTTCCACCGTGCCGACGAAGGGCTTGCCGGCGAGGCCGGCATCGATGATCGCCTTGGCCTGCTGGATGCCGTTGCCGAAGCGATACTGGAACACCGGCATCAGGATGCCCTTGCTCTGACGCTCCGCGGCGATGATCTCGTCGACTTCCTTGAGCGACCCCACCAGCGGCTTTTCGCAGATCACGTGCTTGCCGGCCTTCAGGGCCGCCATTATCATCGAATAGTGCACCATCGGTGGCGTACAGACGTCGATGATGTCGAGGTCGTCCATCGTCAGCAGGTCGTCGAAATTGTTGACGCGGCGCTCGATGCCGAACTCGTCGGCCAGCGCGTTCATGCGGGCCGGGTCGAGATCGCAGATGGCGATGACCTTGAACTTGTCCGGATTGGTGACATAGCCCTCGGTGATGTGGCTGCGGCCGATGCCGCCACCGACGACGGCGACTGTCTTTATGGTGCTCATTGCTGCCACACGGTCCCTTGTTCTGCGAGGCGCTGCGCGTCGAGCGCCAGTTCCATCGCCTTAAAGCAGTGCGCCTGGCTCATGGCGGTCTCGGTGCGGTTGAGCACGTCCGAGATCAGCGCCGGGCCATAGGGCAGGGCGACATTGGCGCAGTCGATGTAGTGAGTGCCCTTGCCATCGACGAGGAACAGGTGGTCCTTGCCGGGGCGACCGGCGATGTCGATGTACTTCCGAAGCTCAATATAGCCTTCAGTACCCAGGATAGTGAGGCGCCCGTCGCCCCAGGTGCCAAGACCTTCTGGTGTGAACCAGTCGAGCCGCACATAGCCGGTGGCGTCCTTGGTGCGCAGGTGCATGTCGCCGACATCCTGCAGGCCCGGGCGCCCTGGATTGGCGCGGTTGGCAACCGTGGCAGAGATCACTTCGGCTTCCAGCGTATCGGCAAAGAACAGGAACTGCTCGCACTGGTGGCTGCCGATGTCGCACAAAATGCCGCCATAGCGCTTGCGATCGAAGAACCACTCCGGCCGCTGGTTGTTGCGGATGGCATGCGGGCCGAGGCCCATGGTGTGCACCACCTTGCCGATGGCGCCAGCACGCACCAGTTCGCCCGCCTTGACGGTCGAGCCGGTCTCGAAGTGTTCTGAATAGCAGATCGAATAGATGCGGCCGGTCTCGGCCTGCACCTTGCGCAGCTCGGCGAGCTGGGCGTGGTCGGTCATGCCGGCCTTGTCGCTCATTACGTCCTTGCCGTGCTGCATGGCGGCAATCGAGATGCCGGCACGCTCGTTGGTGATGGCCGAGGTCAGCACCATCTGGATCGAAGAGTCTTCCAGAATGGCGCGACGGTCGCTGACCCGCTTGGCCTGCGGATACTTCTCGCCAAAGGGCTTGGCCAGATCGTCCTCGATGGCGTGGAAGGCGACAAACTCGGCGCCGGCCCGCAGCAGCAGATCGACCTCGCCCATACATATGGCGTATGGTTGATGCCGATAGCGCAAAACGGATGGTCATGAAACGGGTCTTTCGAACTCTCTGGTCAGGCTAGCGCTTCATCCCGGTCGTCGCGATGCCCTCGATGAGCAGGCGCTGGAACAGCAGGAAGAAGACAAAGATCGGCACCAGGCTGAGCACGCTCATGGCAAACAGGCCGCCGAAATCGCTCTCCCCGGTGGAGTCGGTGAATGTCCGCAGCCCGAGCATGACGGTGTATTGTTTCATCTCGTTGAGGTAGATGAGCGGCGCAAAGAAGTCGTCCCAGGTCCAGATGAAGGTGAAGACGGCCGCCGTCGCCAGCACGGGTATCGAGAGCGGCAGCATGATCTTCCAATAGATGCGCCACCACGAGCAGCCATCCATCATGGCAGCCTCGTCGAGTTCCTTGGGAATGCCGCGGAAGAACTGCACCATCAGGAAGATGAAGAAGCCATCGACCGCGAGGAATTTTGGCGCCACCAGCGGCAGGATGGTGTCGATCCAGCCGATCGAGCGGAACAGCACATACTGCGGGATCAGGGTAACCTGGCCGGGCAGCATCAGCGTCATCAGCATCATGGCGAACCAGAACTTGCGGCCGCGGAACGGCACGCGGGCAAAGGCAAAGGCAGCCAGCGAACAGGCGAGCAGGTTGCCCACCACGCACAGGATGGCGATGACGAACGAATTGAGGAAGAACACGCTGAAGCTGACGCGCAGGCCATTCCAGCCGCGGAAGTAGGCGTCGAGGCTCCAGCTCGAGGGCCAGAGGCTGGTGGCGTTGAAGATCTCGTTTTCCGGACGGAACGAGGCCGACAGCAGCCAGAGCAGCGGATAGAGCATCAGGATGGAGGCGCCGATCAACAGGCCGTGCGAAATCACCGAAAAGGTGCGCTTGCGCCAGGCGTTGTTGGCTTCGCTGCCGGTCACGACGGTCAGGCGGGGTGCTTCACTCGTCATAATGCACCCAGTACTTCGAGGTCAGGAAAGAGAAGGCGGTGAACGCTGCCACCAGCAGCAGCAGGAACCAGGCCAGCGCCGACGCATAGCCCATCCGGAAGTAGCCGAAGGCTTCCTGGAACAGGTAGAGCGTATAGAACAGCGTCGAGTTGATCGGATTGCCCGTACCGCCCGAGATGATGAAGGCCGGGGTGAAGCTCTTGAACGCCTCGATGGTCTGGATGATGGCGTTGAAGAACACCACCGGGGTCAGGAGCGGCAGCGTGATCTTCCAGAACATGCGCGACTTGCTGGCGCCGTCGAGGCTTGCCGCTTCGTACATGTCCTGCGGAATCTGGCGCAGACCGGCGAGGAAGATGATCATCGGCGAGCCGAATTGCCAGATCGACAGGATGATCAGCGTCCAGAGCGAATAGTTCGGGTTGGAAATCCAGCTCGGTCCGATGATGCCGAAATTGGCCAGTACCTGGTTGACCAGGCCGTCGCCGGCAAACAGCTGGCGCCACAGAATGGCAATGGCTACCGAGGCGCCGAGCAGGCTGGGCAGGTAGAACAGGGCCCGATAGAGCGGCAGGCCGCGCATGCCGCGATTGAGCAGCAGCGCCACACCCAGCGCAAAGGCCAGTTTGAGCGGCACCGAAAAGATCACGAAGAACAGCGTCACCCGAATGGAGGCGACGAATTTCGGATCGTTGGTGAACATGCGGATGTAATTGTCCGCCCCGATCCAGCGGGGTGGGGTCAACAGATCGAAATTGGTGAAGCTGAGATAGAACGAGCTGATGATCGGCCCGATGGTCAGGCCGAGGAAGCCGATCAGCCAGGGCAGCAGAAACAGGTAGCCGGGGGCATTGTTGGACCAGGCCCTCGACCACCACGCGTTATTGACCGCGCGCTGGGAATTGACTGATGAAGTCGACATGCTGCGCGCGGTCATCTGATCTTAGCTGGCGCGCGACAGGATGTCGTTGGCACCGGTAAAGAGCGCATTGCCAGCGTCTTCCGGAGTGCGGGCGCCGAAGCCTACTTCCTGGCTCAGCGTCCGGAACAGCGAAGCGTCGATCTCACCGGCCTTGGCGGGCGGGGAGGGCGGCAGCGCGCCGAGCAGGTCACCGAGATTGGCAACGAAGTTCAGAGCGGTCTGGCTCTGTTCGTCGAGGGTCGGGGCAAGGGCTTCGCGCACGCCGGCCGAGCAGGGGATGCCGCGCTCGACGCCGAGCACCAGGCTGGCTTCCTTGCTGGTGACAAAGAAGTTGATCAGCTTGGCTGCAGCTTCCTTGTTGGCAGCGGTGCCGCCGATCGAGAAGAACATCGAAGGCTTGCGGTAGTGGCCGCCGGGGGCGTCAGCCGCAATGCGCGGGAAGTTCGAGATGGTGAGCTTGTCCTGGTTGATCGCCTGGAACGCCACCAGCTGGTTGGAGTTGGACGGGATGATCGAGGCCTTGCCCAGGGTGAGCATGGTGGTTTCGAGCGGACCGGTGTCGAGGGCCTGGTCTTCAGCAGAAACGCAGATGCCTTTGGCGCGGAAGTCGGCCCACATGGTGAACCATTCGGTGGCGTCCGCCACTTCCCAGGCCAGCTTGCCGTCGGCGGTGTAGAGCGCCTTGCCGCGCTGGCGCAGCCAGTTCTCGAACATGGGTTCGGAACCCGAGCCGTCGGCAATGACCTTCTTCTCGATGCCGGCAGCCTTGAAGGCCTCGGCCATCGCGGCCAGGTCGGCATACGTGGTGGTCGGGCCGGGCACCGGGATGCCGGCCTTTTCGAAATCGGCGGTATTGATCATCAGGGCGACCGAGTTGGCGCCCAGCGAAATGCCATAGAGCTTGCCGCCGACCTTGCCGCCTTCGAGCTGGTCAGCGTCGAAGTCGGCCAGCTGCAGGGCGCCGCCGACGAATTCGTCCATCGGGGCGATGGCGCCGCGGTTGGCGTATTCGACGATGTAGCGGTAGTCCATCTGGATGATGTCCGGGGCGTTGCCGCCGGCAGTCTGGGTGGCCAGCTTGGGCCAGTAGTCGTTCCAGGCGAGGAACTCGCCTTCGACGGCCGGGCCACCGGCCTTGGTGTAGAGATCGGTCACGCCATAGGTGCGGTCGGCGCGGGCCTGGCTGCCCCAGAAGAGCAGGCGCAGCGAGCTGTCCTGTGCAAGGACGGGTGAAAGGGCGCCAGCGGCGAGCAGCGCCGTGGAGCCCATCAGGAACTGGCGTCGGTCAACGCGAAAAGTCATCTGCAATCCTCCCAAAATTGCCGCCGGTGCTGCCGGTCGGGCGGTCACCTAGCGGCCTCCACCGCTAAATAACCAACTGGTTACAACCTTCGTCTGATATGGATTTGCTGTCAAGCGGTTCGCAAACGGTGCGCGTACGCCGTTCATAAGTCGTTCATTCATCAGGCGAAAAAGAGTCAGCTGCGCCGGGTGCGGAGGTAGTCGAGGACCATCTGGACCGCCTGCGCCTCGCGATCCTGGATCAGCGCGAACTGGCTGAGGTCGCGATCGAAGATGACGCTGAGGGTCTTCATATTCGAGACGTAGAAGTACCCCAGGCCGGCGATCGAGATGTAGAGCTGCATGGGGTCGACGTCCTTGCGGAACGCTCCCGATTCGGCGCCGCGACGGAGGATGTCGCTCAGTTGTGGCACCAGCGGCGAGTTGATCGCCGGGATGTCCTTGAGGGTCTTGAGAAAGCGCGCGTTCTGCAGGTTCTCGACGGCCAGAAGCCTTGGAAACCAGGGGTTTGCGAGGAAATGCCGGAAGGTGAAGCGGACCAGTCGATCCATGGCTTCGACCGGGTCGTACTGACCGAGCGACAGCTCGCGCTCGCCGCCGCGGATCTCGAGATACGCGTCCAGCAGCACTGCCGAATAGAGCGCTTCCTTGTTGCCGTAGTAGTGGTAGAGCAGCCGTTTATTGGCTTTGGCACGGGCCGCGATGGCGTCCACGCGGGCGCCGTTGAAGCCCTGTTCGCAGAACTCATCCCGCGCGGCGCGCAGGATCTCCGCCTTGGTGCGCTCCGCATCGCGGGTCCGCGGCTTGTCGAGCACCGCCCCTTCGCTCGTCATGGTATTGTTGTCCCCGCCGCCGACGCCTGCGCTATAGTGTACACAATTCCCCCGGCCGGCCACTCCTCCCGCCAGCGATTTTCGCAATCACTTCTCTCGGCCCGCCGCCGGCGCTCTTGACGGTCGACTGTAGCCCCGTGTATCCAAGTAACCAACCAGTTACAAAGAAGACGTAGGGGAGGGTGGCATGGCGGAGCGACGGCTCGGGTTGATCATGCACGGTGTGACCGGGCGCATGGGGTACAACCAGCACTTGGTTCGCTCCATCCTCGCCATCCGTGATCAGGGTGGCGTCACGCTCGCCAATGGCGACCGACTGGTCCCCGATCCGATCATTGTCGGCCGGGATCGCGATAAAATTCAGCGGCTTGCCGAAAAGCATCACATCGCCCGTTGGTCCACCGACCTCGAGGCGGCGCTGGCCAATCCCGATGACCAGGTGTTCTTCGACGCCGGCACCACGCAGATGCGCGCCGAGCTGCTGAGCAAGGCGATCGACGCGGGCAAGCATGTCTACTGCGAAAAGCCGGTGTCGGACGATCTCGACACGGCCGTGGCGCTGGCTCGCAAGGCGCGGGCTGCCGGCATCAAGCACGGCGTGGTGCAGGACAAGCTGTTCCTTCCCGGCCTGCTCAAGCTCAAGATGCTGCGCGACAGCGGCTTTTTCGGCCGCATCCTCTCGGTCCGCGGCGAGTTCGGCTACTGGGTATTCGAGGGCGACTGGCAGGCGGCGCAACGGCCGAGCTGGAACTATCGCAAGGCCGATGGCGGCGGCATCATCCTCGACATGCTCTGCCACTGGCGCTACGTGCTCGACAATCTCTTCGGCGAAGTCGAGGCAGTCTCCTGCCTGGGCGCCACCCACATCCCGACCCGGGTGGACGAGAAGGGCAACACCTATCTCGCCGATGCCGACGACGCCGCCTACGCGACATTCCAGCTGGCGGGTGGGGTGGTGGCGCATATCAATTCGAGCTGGGACGTGCGCGTCCGGCGCGATGATCTCGTGACGTTCCAGGTGGACGGCACGCATGGCTCGGCGGTGGCCGGGCTCCACAAATGCTTCACCCAGCACCGGGTCAATACGCCCAAGCCGGTGTGGAACCCTGACCAGCCGCAGACCATCAACTTCTTCGAGAACTGGGAAGAGGTTCCCAATAACTGGCCGGCGACAACGGTTTTAAGGCGCAGTGGGAAATGTTCCTGCGGCATGTCGCCGAGGACGCGCCCTGGCCATATGGACTCGAGCAGGGTGCCAAGGGCGTGCAACTCGCCATGCTGGGCCTGCAGAGCTGGAAAGAGCGCCGCTGGCTCGATGTGCCGGCGCTGGGGATCTGAGCCCAGTGATGCGGGGGGAAGCCAATGCCTGAGATCAATCTGCCGAACGCCGATCGGACGATCACCGCCTATCGCCTCAGCGGCGCGCCGATCCCGTTCGAAAAGCACAAGGCCAGCGACTTCCCGCGGATCGCCTATGCGGCGGCGCATGTCGTGGCCGATCCGCTGGCCAGCAATGATCCGTGGCTGACGCCGGCGATCGACTGGGACACGACGATGAAGTTCCGTCATCGGTTGTGGGATCTGGGGCTCGGTGTCGCTGAGGCCATGGATACGGCGCAGCGCGGCATGGGTCTGGGCTGGGCCGAGGCCAAGGAACTGATCCGTCGCGCCCAGCGCGAAGCCAGGACACGCGACGATGCGCTGATCGCCTATGGCGCTGGCACCGACCATCTGGCGCCGGGGCCGAACGTCACGATCGACGACATCATTGCTGCCTATGAAGAGCAGATCGGCTTTGTCGAAGGTGAGGGTGGGCGGATCATCCTTATGGCGTCGCGGGCGCTGGCGGCGGCCGCCAAGTCGCCGGATGACTACGCCCGGGTCTATGGCCGCATTCTCAGTCAGGTGAAGCAGCCGGTGGTGATGCACTGGCTGGGCGAAATGTTCGATCCGGCGCTGGAAGGCTATTGGGGTCGGCCAACGCATGACGAGGCGATGGATGTCTGCCTCGATGTGATCGCGGCGCATGCCGACAAGGTCGACGGCATCAAGATTTCTCTGCTGAGTAAGGAAAAAGAGATCGCCATGCGGCGGCGGCTGCCGGCCGGCGTGCGCATGTATACGGGCGATGATTTCAACTATGCCGAGTTGATCGCCGGCGATGCCAAGGGGCACTCCGATGCGTTGCTCGGCATCTTTGACGCGATTGCGCCGGTGGCGTCGGCATCGCTCGCGGCCCTGGGCCGAGGCAGCCAGAACGAGTTCTTCGAGCTGCTCGAACCCACCGTGCCGCTCAGCCGGCACATCTTTGCGGCGCCGACCCGGTTCTACAAGACCGGGGTGGTGTTCCTCGCCTATCTCAATGGGCTGCAGGACCATTTCGCCATGATCGGTGGGCAGCAGTCGACACGCTCGCTGCAGCATCTGGCCGAACTCTTCCGATTGGCCGACAAGGCGCGGGTGCTGGCGGACCCTGCCTTGGCAGTATCGCGCATGAAGTCCGTGCTGGCCGTGCACGGCGTCAGCTGAGGCATGTCCGACGCGCCCTTCATTGCTGTCAGCGACATCGTCGCCTTCGAGCGCCCGGTGACATTCCGGATGCCGTTCCGGTTCGGTGCGGCCAAGGTCGAGGGCACGTCGCAGGCGTTTGTCCGGTTGCGGGTGACCGACAGGGCAGGGCGTTCGGCTATCGGCTGGTCGGCCGAGATGATGATGCCCAAGTGGTTCGACAAGTCGCCGGAGCTCAGCGCCGAAGACAATATCGAGCAGCTGCGGCAGTCGGTGCGCATCGCCATGGCGGGCATGGCTGCGGCTGGCTCCGGCACAGCGTTCGGCCTCCATGCCGGTCTGGAAGCGGCCCATCATGCGGCTTGCGCGGCGGCTGGGCTCAATGGGCTGATCGCGTCGTTCGGGCTGGCGCTGCTGGATCGGGCGGTGATCGATGCGCTCTGTCGGCTGGAGGAGATTCCGGCAGCAGTGGCCGTGCGCGAGAACCGGCTGGGTGTTACGGCGGCGACGGCACCCGACCTTGAAGGCTTCGACCTCACTACCTTTCTTGCTGGTCGTCCGTCTGTACCATCCATCGCCATCCGACATACCGTCGGGCTCGGTGATGTGCTGACCGACGGCGAGCTCGAGACGCCGCTCGGCGACGGGCTGCCGGAGACGCTGGAACAGGTGATCGCGAAGAACGGGCACCGCTGGTTCAAAATCAAGGTTTCAGGTCAGCCCGAGGCGGATGTGGCGCGGCTGGTGCGCATCGCCGCGGTGCTGGGGCGTCGGGCTCCGGACTATGCCGTCACCATGGATGGCAACGAGCAATGTGCCGGCCCCGAGGTGGTGATCGAGCTGCTCGACCGCATCGCTGCCGAACCGCGGCTCGCGACGTTTGCATCCCGGATCAGCTTTCTCGAGCAGCCTATTGCCCGCACTAGTGCGCTCGGCACGCCCATGCACGAGGTGGCGGCGCGTATTGGTCTCGAAATCGATGAGAGCGATGCCGACATGGCGGCGTTCCCGACGGCCACAAAGCTCGGCTACACCGGAATTTCGTCAAAATCCTGCAAGGGCTTTTATCGCGCACTGCTCAATGCGGCTCGGGTAGCCAAGTTGAACGAGGAAGGCGGCAGGTTCTTCATGTCGGCTGAAGACCTCACCACCCAGGCTGGCATCGGCATCCAGCAGGATCTGGTGCTGGCGAGTCTGATTGGCGCCAGCCATATCGAGCGCAACGGCCACCACTATGTCGATGGCATGGCCTCGGCGCCGGCTGGCGAACGCGCGGCGTTCCTTGCCCGACACGGCGACCTCTATGTAGGCGCCAACGGCAATGCGCGGCTGGCCATTCGGGACGGGTCGGTCGCGCTTGGGTCCGTGCTGGGTGCCGTTGGTCTTGGATCCGCGGTCGAACCGGACTGGTCCGGAATGTCCGAACTCGCAGGAGTGCACGCATGAGCATGCTGTCGATGAACCTGGCGACGCTGCGCAATGGCTCGTCCTTCGGCGAGATGATCGACGATTGCCTCCGGCACGGCGTCACCGCCATTTCGCCATGGCGTGATCAGGTGGCGGCGGTCGGCCTCAAGGAAGCGGCGCTGATTGTCGAGACCAACAAACTGCGTGTGACCGGGCTGTGCCGCGGCGGCATGTTCCCGGCGCCGGATGCGGCCGGTCGGCAGGCGGCGATCGACGACAATCTTCGCGCCATCGATGAGGCCGCAACGCTCGGCGCGGATTGCCTCGTGCTGGTGGTCGGCGGCCTCCCCGGCTCCAGCAAGGACATTGTCGGCGCCCGGCAAATGGTGGCCGACGGCATTGCCGCCATGCTGCCGTATGCGCGCGCCGCCGGTGTGCCGCTCGCCATCGAGCCGCTGCACCCGATGTATGCAGCCGACCGGGCTTGCGTGAACACCATCGACCAGGCGCTCGATATCTGCGTCGAACTGGGCGAGGGAGTCGGCGTCGCCATCGACGTCTACCATGTCTGGTGGGACCCGAATCTGGCGAGCGCCATCGCCCGCGCTGGCGACATGGGGCGGATCTTTGCCCATCACATCTGCGACTGGCTGGTTCCCACCAATGACATGCTGCTCGACCGGGGCATGATGGGGGACGGGGTCATCGATCTCAAAGCTATTCGCGCCATGATCGAGGCGGCTGGCTACACCGGCCCGCAGGAAGTCGAGATTTTCTCGCGCGACAACTGGTGGAAGCGAGCGGGCGACGAGGTTATCAAAACCTGTGTAGAACGTTATCGAGCGGTCTGCTGAGCGAACGGATTGGACGTTTGGAGCGCTTGCGCTTCCCGCGATCGCCGCTAAGTTAGCGCGAAAATCGAGGGGTCCCCCATGCATATTCTGATCATTGGTGCTGCCGGCATGGTCGGCCGCAAGCTGACTGCCGCGCTGGTCAAGTCCGGGCAGCTGCGCGGCCAGGCCATTTCGCGGCTGACGCTGGCCGACGTCATCGCGGCCGACAAGCCTGCCGGCTTTACCGGCGCCGTCGAGACGCTGGCGACCGACCTTTCGGCGCCGGGCACGGCCGTGACGCTGGCCGCCAAGCGCGCCGACGTGATCTTCCACCTTGCCGCAATCGTTTCGGGCGAAGCCGAAGCCGATTTCGACAAGGGCTATCGCATCAACATGGATGGCACGCGCTACCTGCTCGAAGCCATCCGGCAGGAAGGCATCAAGGCTGGTTCCTACCTGCCGCGGCTTGTGTTCACGTCATCGATCGGCGTTTTCGGTGCGCCGTTCCCGGAAGCGATTGCCGACGATTTCTTCCTCACCCCGCTCACCAGCTACGGCACGCAGAAGGCCATCTGCGAGCTGCTGCTCAACGACTATTCGCGCAAGGGCTTTGTCGACGGCGTCGGCATTCGCCTGCCCACCATCACGGTGCGTCCGGGCAAGCCGAACCTTGCTGCCTCGGGGTTCTTCTCCAACATTCTCCGCGAACCGCTGGCGGGTCTCGAAGCCGTGCTGCCGGTCTCCAAGGACGTGCGCCACTGGTTCGCCAGCCCGCGCGCTGCGGTGGGCTTCCTGATCCATGCGGCCGAGATGGATTCGTCCGCACTCGGCTGGCGGCGGACGCTGTCGGCCCCGGGCCTCTCGGCCACCGTGGGCGAAGAGATCGAAGCGCTGCGCCGCGTTGCAGGCGACAAGGTGGTGAGCCTTATCCGCGACGAGCCTAACCCGACGATCATCAAGATCGTCGACGGCTGGCCCCGCAATTTCGACACCAAGCGGGCGCGGGCACTGGGCTTTAAGGCCGAGAGCACGATGGACGAGATCATCAAGATCCACATCGAGGACGAGCTCGGCGGCAAGATCGGCGGCTGATGCCGCGGTAGCGGCGGGGCGGAGCTCTTCGACCGGTCACCGGTAGTAGTGTCACCTCCCCCCTTGCGGGGGAGGGACAGGGTGGGGG
>JACDQI010000309.1 GCA_015657675.1 Devosia sp. | reverse complement strand
GGTCGATGCGCTGGCCGCCGGTGACCTTGACGGCAGGAATGGCGAACTTGTCGGCCACGTCGGCGATGGCGCGCAGCTCCTTGGGGCTGGTCATGCCGCCCCACATGCGCGGCACCACCGAGTAGGTGCCATCCTTCTGAATATTGGCGTGGACGCGCTCGTTGATGAAGCGGCTCTGGCTATCGTCCTCATACTCGCCGGGCCATTCGGACACGAGATAGTAGTTGAGCGCCGGCCGGCACTTGGCGCAGCCGCACGAAGTGTTCCACTGCAACTCCTGCATCACCGCAGGAATGGACTTGAGACCCTTTGCAACGATCAACCGGCGCACATCGCCGTGGCTATAGACGGTGCATGGGCAGATCGGCTTCACCGCAGCCGGATTGTAACCATCGCCCAGTGTTAGGTGGAGCAGTTGCTCGACCAGATGCGTGCACGAGCCGCAGGAGGCCGAGGCCTTGGTATGGGCGCGCACATCGTCGAGCCCGGTAAGGCCTTTGCCGGAAATTGCGCCAGTGATCTTACCTTTGCAGACGCCGTTGCAGCCGCAGATTTCCGCATCATCCGGCAAGGCTGCAACGGCCGCCATAGGGTCGAGGGGGCGCCCCTGATAGGCCTGGCCGAAGATTAGTGTGTCGCGCATGTCGCGCGTGTCAGTGCCCTTCTTGAGCATGTCGAAGAACCATGGGCCATCGGCCGTCTCGCCGTAAAGCACGGCGCCGATGATGCGATCGTTCTTGAGCACGAGCCGCTTGTAGACACCTGCAGTGGCATCACGCAGCACGATCTCTTCGCGGTCCTCACCTTCGGCGAAGTCGCCGGCCGAGAAGAGGTCGATGCCGGTCACCTTGAGCTTGGTAGAGGTCACAGACCCCTGGTAGGCAGCGCCTTGCGCAAGGAGTGTCTTGGCGAGCACGTCGCCCATCTCATAGAGCGGTGCGACGAGGCCATAACAGGCACCGCGATGCTCGGCGCATTCACCCAGCGCGTAGATCGCCGGATCATCTGTCCGCATCTGGTCGTCGACGACAATGCCGCGGTTGACCGCAAGTCCTGCTGCCTTGGCCAGCGCTGTCGAGGGCCGAATGCCGACGGCCATGACGAATAGATCGGCGGGGAACTCGGCACCCCCTTCGAGGCGGACGGCCTCAACCTTGCCAGACCCCAGAATTTCCTTGGTTGTGGCGCGCGTCACCACCTTGATGCCGCGCTCGGCGAATGCCTTCTCCAGCAGGTAGCCACCGGCAGGATCGAGCTGACGCTCCATCAGAGTAGGCGCGAGGTGCAAGACAGTCACGTCCATGCCGCGCTGCCGCAGACCCGCTGCGGCTTCGAGGCCAAGCAGTCCGCCACCCAGCACCACGGCCCGACCACCACGCTCGCAGGCCCGCAGCATGGTGTCGACATCATCGAGGTCGCGATAGGTGACGACGCCGGCGAGGTCGCGCCCCGGCAGCGGCGGAATGAACGGCGAGGAGCCGGTGGCGATCACCAGCTTGTCGTAGCTCGCGACGATCCCATTCGCCGATGTCACCGTCCTGGCTGCGCGGTCAATGCTGGTGACGGGCGACGCCTTGTGCAGCGTCACGCGATTGGCGGCATACCAGTCATCGCCATGCGTGATGATATCCTCGTAGGTCTTTTCTCCCGAGAGGACGGGAGACAGCATCAGCCGGTTGTAGTTGACCCGTGGCTCGGCGTTGAAGATCGTGACGTCGTAGCGCTGCGGATCGGCGTCGAACAGGTGCTCGAGCATGCGCCCGGGCGCCATACCGTTGCCGATGATGACGAGCTTTTCGGCCATGATCATGCCGCCTCGACGAAACGGTGGCGCTCGTAGAGAAACTTGAGCACGGCCTCGCGGCACTTCAGATAGCTGCGGTCCGAGGCCAGCTCGAGCCGGTTGCGCGGCCGCTCTAGCGGAACCTCAAGAATCTCCCCGATCGTGGCGGCGGGACCATTGGTCATCATGACGATGCGGTCCGACAGGAGCACGGCTTCATCGACGTCGTGGGTGATCATGATCACCGTATTGCCCAGCCGCGAATGGATCTCTGTCATCTGGTCCTGCAGGTGAGCGCGGGTCAGCGCATCGAGGGCGCCGAAGGGTTCGTCGAGCAGCAGGATCTTGGGCTCCATCGCGAGCGCCCTGGCGATGCCGACCCGCTGCTTCATGCCGCCCGAGATTTCGCCCGGCCGCTTGTCCTTGGCATGGGCCATCTGCACCAGCTGCAGGTTCTCCATGATCCAGTCGTGACGCTCAGCCTTGCTCTTGCTGCGGGCAAAGACTTTCGCCACGGCAAGGTTGACGTTGTCGTAGACCGAGAGCCAGGGCAGCAGCGAATGGTTCTGAAACACCACGGCGCGGTCTGGCCCTGGCGCGGTGACTTCGGCGTTCTCGAGGATGATGCCGCCCGCCGAGGTCTCGGTGAGGCCGGCGATCAAGTTGAGCAGGGTCGACTTGCCGCAACCCGAGTGGCCAATGATCGAGACGAACTCGCCCTTCTCGATGTTGAGATTGATGTCGCGCAACACTTCGCTGGTGGTGGAGCCGCGGGTGAAGGATTTTCCGACGGAGGAGACTTCCAGATAGGTCATGGTTGGGGCCTCAGTTGGCGGATGTGCCGCGGGTGACGAAGGAACCGACAAGCGCAACCAGCCGGTCGAGGATGAAGCCGACCACGCCGATGTAGATCAGGGCGACGATGATGTCGGTGAGGCGGGAGCTGTTCCATGCGTCCCAGATGAAGAAGCCGATACCGACCCCTCCCGTCAGCATCTCTGCTGCCACGATTGCGAGCCATGAGAGGCCGATCGAGATGCGCAGGCCCGAGAAGATGTAGGGCGCGGCAGCCGGCAGCATGATCTGGAAGAAGAACTCCAGGTGATTGAGCTGCAACACGCGCGCCACGTTGCGGTAGTCCTGCGGGATGTTGCGGACGCCGACCGTGGTGTTGATGATCACCGGCCAGATGGCTGTGATGAAGATCACGAAGATCGCCGAGGGGCCGCTGTCCATGAAGGCTGCCAGCGAGATCGGCAGCCAGGCCAGTGGCGGGACGGTGCGGAGGATCTGGAAGATCGGGTCGAGCCCCCGCATCATCCATTTCGACTGGCCGATCACCGCGCCGATGGCAATGCCCAGGACTGCCGCAAGGCCAAAGCCGATGGCAACGCGCTGCAGCGAGGTGAGGACACGCAGCCCCAAGCCGATGTCCTGCGAGCCGTAGACAAAGAACGGATCGACGATCAGGTCGTAGCTTTGCGCCCAGACTTCACTGGGCGGCGGCAACGAGGACCCCGGTTGTGAGAAGACGACCTGCCAGACCGTCAGAATGACGGCGAGCACGACCAGTGGTGGAACCAGGACCGTGGCGATACGCCCAGCAACAGTGGCCATGTTGAACCGCCGGGCGGGTCGTGGCAGCACGGTGACGGTCGCGGCGGGCGCCTTGAACGGCAACGCCGTCACTTTTGAATCAGCTTGGGCAGGAAGGGTCATCGGATCTCTCTCTTGGTGACGCGCAGGCCCGGCATGCCCCAAGGCACGCCGGGTCGATGGGTCAGACCATGGACTTGATGGCCAGGCTGTCGAGGTAGGCCTGCGGATCGGCGGGATCGAACACCTTGCCGTCAAAGAAGGTCTCGACACCGCGGCTGTCGCCCGAGGGCAAGTCGGTGAGCCCTAGGCCATTGGCAGCCTCCAGCCAGAGGTCGGAGCGATTGGTCTTGTCGACCATAGCCTTGACGTCAGTGCTGGCCGCGAAGGTGCCCCAACGGATGTTCTCGGTCATGAACCAGGTGTCGAGACTCTTCCACGGATAGGACGCCTCGCCCTTGTCGCCCCAAAACTTCATGTAGAGGTTGGTGCCGTTGGCGACCCGGCCATTGCCGTAATTGATGTCGCCCTTAATGCGGCCGATGATGTCGGTGACGGGCACGTTATACCACTGCCGGCGGCCGACGATTTCCGCCATCTCCTGCTTGTTGGCCATGTCTTCACACCATTGCTGGGCTTCCATGACCGCCATCAGAATGGCCTTTGTCGCAATGGGGTTGGCATCGACCCAATCGGCGCGCATGCCGAGGATCTTTTCTGGATGCTTGAACCAGAGTTCGCCGGTGGTGGCAGCGGTAAAGCCGATGCCCTGGTTGACCAGTTGCTCGTTCCAGGGTTCGCCGACGCAGAAGGCGTCCATGGTGCCGACCTTCATGTTGGCGACCATCTGCGGCGGTGGGACGACGATGATATCGACATCGGTGCCGGGAGCGATACCGCCGGCAGCGAGCCAGTAGCGCATCCAGAGATCGTGCGTGCCACCGGGGAAGGTGACGGCAGCCGTCGGCGTCTTTCCTCCGGCCTTGGCCTTGGCGAAAGCCTCCTTGAGCGGAGTGGAGTCGAGGCCAGCGCCCGTCTCGGCATAGGCCTTCGAGACTGACAGCCCCTGACAATCCTCATTGAGATTGAGCAGGGTATACATGGGCAGCGGCTGCTTGTTCTGCATGACGGCGCCGGAGCTGTAGAGATGCACCTTGGGCCGCAGGATATGGCCACCATCGATGCCGCCATTGGCCGAGCCGAGCGCCATGTTGTCGCGCGTAGCGCCCCAGCTGGCCTGCTTCTCGATGGCGGTGTCGGGCACGCCGTGCTTGGCAAAGAGTCCTTTTTCCTTGGCAATGATCAGCGGGGCTGAGTCGGTCAGGGCGATGTATCCCAGCTTGGCGCCGGTGACTTCGGGTCCGGCGCCCTGTGCCATCACGCCAGAGGGGAACAGCGCCTTCGCCGCGAGCAGCGTCGCTGCGGTCGCTGTTGCGCCCTTGAGGAAGGAGCGGCGGGTCGGTGTGGTCAAACTCATTCACGTTCTCCAAAATCGCAATGCGAGAAACGAAAAAGGCCACCAACGGACACGGACCCGATCAACGATCGGTCGCACCAGTTGGCAGCCTTGCCATGTATGGACGCCCATCATTGGACGTCGATGTTATGAGCCGTCTTGGGAGGAGCCCATTCGCGACAAACAATGCACGTTGCGTGCCATTCTCGCGTTTTTGACTTTAGAGATGCAGTATCAAAGCCTTACGGCGAGTCCACGACGCGCCGTCGTATCGCAGTTTCGCAGTGTAACGACGAAAGCTTCAGCCGGCCGCACAAGAAATGTGCAATTCTCGATGACGGTGAACAATTAATCAGACGGCGCCTGGCGCGCGATATAGGCATCGATCTGATCCGGATCGAAGACCTCGCCATCGAAGAAGGCGTTTGGACCCATGCGGATCTCGCCCTGCGGCCGGCACCGGATAGGGCTCGGCGTGCGCGCCATCCAGCTTCATGTCGATGGCCGGCGTATCGACCCCGAGACTTTGCAGCGCTGCGCGATAGATGTCCGGCCGGAAGCAGGCCCGCGCGATATCGGCGTGCGCCGAGCTTGACGGCAGTTCGCCCCAGCGGACCATCTGGCTGTAATACCAGAGCGCGTGGCTCTGCCATGGGAAGTTGGCAGCACTGGCATGCGGGACATAGAAGTCCGGAACCGTGACGCTGCCATGTCCGGTCGCGAGGCGACCCGCGAGTGCGCGCTCGACCAGATCCGCCGGTTGGTCGAGGTAGCCTGAGCGCGACATGATCTCGGCGACGGCCGATCTGTTGGTTGGCTTGCCCGCCCACTCTCCGGCGCGATAGATGGCACGGACCAGCCCATGCACTACTGCTGGATTTCGATCCGCCCAATCGGCGCGCATGCCAATGACCTTGTCTGGACTGTTCTGCCAGATCAACGCCTTAGCAGTGGCGATATGTCCGCTTGCCGTCTCGACCCCGACGCTGTTCCAGGGTTCGCCAACGCAATAGCCGTCTATGCCGCCTGACTTCAGGGCCTCGGGCAGCAACGGAGGTGGAAGAACCACGATCTCGACGTCTCGATCCGGCGCTATTCCACAAGCCGAGAGCCAGTATCTGAGCTCGTAGTTGTGTGACGAGGTCTGATGCACGACGGCAAAGCGCAGCCGGCGGGAGCTTGCCTTGACCACGGCCTTCAGGCTTTCTCCGGTCGCCTTCGGAGCGAGATCATCGGGCGCTCCCGCAGCGACCATCAAGCCCCAGAGCTCACTGCTGACGGTGATGGCATTGTTGCCGAGCCCGGCCATGACCGGGGTGATCATCGGCGTCGCCAGAGGCGTCAGACCGAGGCTGGCGGCGATGGGCATCGGCGCCAGCATCAAGGCTACGTCGAAATGCCCCAGTGCGGCACGGTCCCGGATATTGGCCCACGATGTTTCCCGCGTCAGGGCGAGAGAAAGCCCCTCGCCTTCTGCAAAGCCCATTTCCTTTGCCACGACCAGCAGCACGCTATCGAAGAGCGGAAGGAAGCCTGCGGTTATGCTGACAAGTGACATGACGGCGTCCTAGGGCGAGAGCAGATCGGCTGCGGTAATTAGGCTTTGGGCGATGTCCACCAGCCGCCGGTTCTGGTTCATGGCGGTTGTGCGCAGCAAGGCATAGGCCTCGGGCTCGCCGAGACCGCGGGACTGCATCAGTATGGACTTGGCGCGATCAACGATCTTGCGCTCTTCAAGCGCACTGCGGGCCTCCTCCAGTTCGCGCGTCAGGCGCGAAAAGGCATTGAAGCGCGAAACCGCCATATCGAGGATAGGCTTGACGCGCTCTTTCTTGAGCCCGTCGACCACGTAGGCCGATACGCCGGCCTCGACGGCCTGCTCGATCGACCGGGTGTCGGACCGATCAACGAACATGGCGATTGGCTTGCGCACCGCACGCGACAAGGAGAAGAAGTGCTCAAGTGTATCGCGCTTGGGATTTTCCAGGTCGATCACGATCACATCAGGGGGCGCAGACGTGATGGTTCTCGCGACCTCACTGACATCATAGATCGTCTGAACCCGCGTGTGCCCGGCCTCACGCAATCCGTCCTCGATGATCGAGGCGCGGATACGATTCTCGTCGATAATGAGGACCGATAGCTGCAAATCTGACATTGGCCGCACTTAGGCGGCTGCACACGCATAATGCAATATCCAAAACTGCCTAAGCGGTATGCACTTGCGCCGACAGGCCTACCCCCTCGTAATGCCAGCCAGCCCTTAACTCGTCTCTCCATCTTTGTGCTGGCGCAACAACGGCAAGAGGAGCGCGGCCCATAGTGCATTAAACCAGTATGGCGGCAGATCATGCGCGCGACGAAGCTTTTGGACATGAGCGTTGGCGAGATCATGACGCTATACCCGGCCACGATCGCTGTGTTCATCGCGATGCATATGCACTGCGTCGGCTGTCCTATCGGACAGTTCCACACGCTGCCAGATGCGGCCCGAGAGCATCAAGCCGACCTTGGCAGCCTCCTCGCAGCTGTCATGAACGCGATCGAAGATTCGCCAGGCTAGAGCAGTCCCGGCCGCAGACCATCAGCGATCAGCAGTAACTGGTGACCATCCTTGACCAGCAGCTTCTGGCGCCCACCCTCGATCAGTCCGGCATGTTCCCAAGCAGTCATGACACG
>JACDQI010000308.1 GCA_015657675.1 Devosia sp. | reverse complement strand
AGCACGTCGGGACGGTTGGTGGCGGCGATCAGGATGATGCCTTCGTTCGCCTCGAACCCGTCCATCTCGACCAGCAGCTGGTTGAGCGTCTGCTCGCGTTCGTCATTGCCGCCGCCAAGGCCTGCACCACGGTGCCGGCCGACAGCGTCGATTTCGTCGATGAAGATGATGCACGGGGCATTCTTCTTGGCCTGCTCGAACATGTCGCGCACGCGGCTGCGCCGACGCCGACGAACATTTCCACGAAGTCCGAACCTGAGATGGTGAAGAACGGCACGTTGGCTTCGCCGGCGACGGCGCGCGCAATGAGTGTCTTACCGGTACCCGGCGGGCCCACCAGCAGCACGCCGCGCGGGATCTTGCCGCCCAGCCGCTGGAACTTTCCCGGATCGCGAAGGAACTCGACGATTTCTTCGAGGTCCTGCTTGGCCTCGTCGACACCTGCAACGTCCTCGAAGGTGATCTTGCCCTGCGTTTCGGTCAGCAGCTTGGCGCGCGACTTGCCAAAACCCATCGCGCCACCACGGCCCCCGCCCTGCATCTGGCGGATAAAGAAGAACCACACGCCGATGATCACGATGAACGGCAGCCACGACGTCAGCAGCGCACCCCAGAGCGAATTGCCCTCGGGCTGGCGGGCAGTGATCTGCACGCCGCGGTCCTGCAACCGGTTGATGACATCAGCGCCCTGCGGGATCACCGTTTCGAAGCGGGATCCGTCGCGCAGTGTGCCCGACACGACATTCTCGGTGATGGTGACCGAGGTGACGCTACCTGCGTCCACATCGGTCACAAACTGGCTGTAGCTCTTGTCGGAGACCGAGACCGATCGGGTCGACGACTGGAACACCTGGAACAGGCCCATCAACATGAAGAGGATGACCAGCCAGATGGCAAAGTTACGGAAGTTGACGTTCATCAAACCTGTCCTGGGTGGCCGGCGACACCTAGTGCGCCGGCAGTTAGGCGGAATGTAAGCCCGCCTCTATGGCCTTACAAGGGCGACTCCAGACGCAACTGGTGCGGCGGTTTGGCCCAAAAGTCGATAGAGCTTGCACCCGCGCGGTTAACATGAAGTCACACTCGATTGTGATGTGAAGCCTGCCGCGCAGCCGCAGCGGCGGCTCGTCCGGGCTCCCGCTCAATCCTGACAACGACACCATCCGAAAAGACGACACAGCCATGCAGCGTCGCCTTGAAGGGCTCACGCAGCAGCCGCTCCGTGAGGTTTTCGACCGCCCCCAGCCCATGCGGCTTCTGTCCGCCACCAATAAGGTCGAGCACCCGCCGCACTACCCGCACAGCCACCGCACGCGGCAGGGCTACAAGCCAGGCCCGATCGAACGAGGCGCCATGCACCGCGCTCAGCGCAATCTCGGCAAAGGCCTGGTTTGCAAAGTCTTCCAGCGCCGCGTCGGCATCACGGAGGCGCAGCGCAAACCGCCCCAACCTCTCGGCATCGAGCCCCAGTTCGGCCAGCAGCGGCAAAGCCTGCCGCCAGCGCACCCTCTCATAGTCGCGATCATCATTGGATGGGTCAGCGACGGGCGTCAGCCCCGCTTCAGCCACAACCTGTCGCAGCAGGTCGGGCTCGACCCCCAGCAGCGGCCGGACGATGCTGACGTCCTCGATCACCGAGAAATAGTCCATGCCGCGCAGGCCCTCGAGCCCGCTGCCATGCGCCATCCGCATCAACACGGTCTCGGCCTGGTCGCGGAGGTGATGCGCCGTCAGCAGCACTGGCACCTTGTCGGCACGCATGGCCGATCCGATCAGTCCGTAACGCGCCTGTCGCGCCGCCTGCTGCAGCCCTGATTCGGGCTTGGCGCCTTCCCAAAGGAGGGCACGCGCTTGAAAACCGAGTTTTGTGGCTTCAGCCACAACGAACGCCACTTCGTCCTTTGCTTCGGGGCGAAGGCCATGATCGACTGAATAGACAATAAAGCGCCGACGGGCTTCGGGGCTCTGCGCATAGCGCGCCGCCAGCTGCATCAGCGCCAGGCTGTCGGCCCCGCCGGAAACGGCGAGGCCAAGCCTGGGATACTCGGCCAGCGGCGAGAAAATCGCCGCCGGATCGATCAGACCGGGCACTGCGCCTTGCCCTTTTCCTCGCTCAGCCGCTGCTTGAAGGCGGGCGTGAGGTCGGTAAAGCGCTTCTCGAGCGTAAAGAACGTCCGGCAGGCAAGTTCCTGCTGCTGCGTGCCGTTGAGCGCGACGCCCAGCTTGAGCATTAGGTCGGGCGCCCGCTTGTCGTCCTGGAACTTCTTGAAGCCTTCGGCCAGCACCAGCGCGGCGTCGTCATACTGTCCCTGTTGGATCATCGCTTCGCCCAGCCAGTTGGTGGCATCGGCCGCCTGCGGATCTTCGGGATAGAGCTCGATGAACTGCTGGAACTGGTCTTGCGCAAACGCGTAGTCGCCCCGCACGATGGCCTCATAGCCGGCGTCATACTGGGCTCGTGCATCGCCACTGCTGATCTGGGCGCCCGGGTCGAGCGACAGATCAAGCGGGCGGCTGCCGCCCAGGTTGACGGATTCATCGAGCGCCCCGAGCGTGGCGTCGCCACCATTGATCAGCGGGTCCTGGGAATCGCCCAGTCCGATGTCGTCCATCGGCTGGCCTTCCGGCAGGCGCTCGTCAGGCAGGGCCTGGATCGAGCCGGTTTCCGTGCTGGCAATATCGGTTTGGGTCTGCGGCAACTGCTGGGCCGGCGCGGCGCCGGCGTCAGTTGCCGCCTGGGGTTTTCCCGCGGCACCGCCTTCCAGCTGCTGGAACCGGTACTCGTTGTCGGCCGTCATCTTCTCGATCAGCGTCTGCATCTGCGTGAGCTGGAACTGCAGGCCTTCGATCTGCCCGGTCAAAAGGCGGATCTGCTCCTGCATCTCCTGCACCTGCACGGCGAGCTGCGCCGCGTTCTGGCTCTGGGCAGTCGCCGGGGCGACAAGGGTAAGGGCGAGCGCGACAGCAAGGCAGAACTGCCTGGCAATGCGTCCGGCGGGAAAGGCAAGAACCACGTTGGGATCTCCGTCTGTGTCCGGCGTTGGGAACTGATGCAAGCTGGGCAAATACACCACAATCTTGGTCAAATCATAGCCGCTTGCATCTGGGTGAAAATGAGAAGGCGCCCGACACCTTGCGGTATCGAGCGCCTATGCCTCCAATCGGATGGGATTCGGTACGCCGGGAAAGAGTGGCTTTCCCCGATCCGCCCCCCGGCCGACCTCTATTGTACGACGGTCACAGCACGGCGGTTTTGTGACCAGCACGAGATATCGTTGCAGATAGCCACAGGGCGTTCCTTGCCGAACGACTTCGAGGTGATCCGGCCACCATTGACGCCCTTGCTCACCAGATAGTTGACCACGATCGAGGCGCGGCGGGCGCCCAGCGCGATATTGTACTCGCGGGTGCCGCGCTCGTCGGCATGGCCTTCGATCATGATGCGGTAGTTGCCGTAGCGGTTGAGCCACACGGCCTGCTTGTCGAGGGTGGCCATGGCAGTCGGCGTCAGCGCGGACGAGTCGGTCTCAAAGAACACGCGATCGCCGACAGTAACCAGGAATTCCTGCTGGCTGCCCGGGGCACCCTGGCCGGGGCCAAGATTGCCGACGCCAGTGGCCGGATTGCGCGAACATGCCGCCACGGCGACGACGAGCACGACCAGTACCGCAGCGCGCAGCAGGCCGAAAATGGGCGTTACGGACTTCATCCGTGAAATCTCCTAGTCGGACGTATTTGAGGGCCAGCTTTTACCGCGCGTTATCTTAAGGCGGCGTTTTCGAACAAGGTTAATTGTTCTGTATTCGGGCCGGAATGTGGCGGAAATCCGGGCTTTTTCGAGGTGTTGCACGAAGGGCACGGAACCGGCCCGCCGTTTGGCTATGGTAAAGGGATCAACCGCGTTCGAGCACATAAACTGCCAACGTGCCGTCCTCTGGATCAGTCCGCCAGCCACTGAGTTGGAACCCAGTTTTTTCGAGCAGGCCGCGTGAGGCAACGAAGTCACCGGGTGTTTCGGCAACGATGCGGCTTACCCTTGCATCGGCAAACGCCTGGGTGGCGAGCGTCCGCACGACCTGTGTCCCGATGCCCTGGCGCCGATAGGGAGAGACGAGAGCGTAGCCAATGTCGACGCGCCCAGTTGCATCGGGGGGCCCTTTGAACCCTGCAGTGCCGACGACTGTGTCTATCCCATCGATGGGGGCGACCACATACGATCCGAGCCACGGAGCAAGCGCCGAATTGGCCAGCAGTTGTGCCTTGAACCATTGCCGGACATCCGGATCGCTGAACGGCGGCGGCCAGTCGACCGGTTGTGACACGCCGAGGACTGCACAGAGCTCAGCAGCCCCAACGTCCTCGGCGTCGAGCGCCGCCACCGTAAAGCCAACAAGCCGGACCGACACCTGCCCTAGCTTCGCAGCGGCGACCAGGTCGGGTCCGAGGCAAAACCCTGAGTTGGGATCTGCTGCTGGTTGCGACCCCAGATGTCGACCGAATAGAGCTGCGGGCCATTGTCGCCACCCGGATCGGAGAAATACATGATCACCCGGCCGTTCGGCGCCCAGGTCGGGCCCTCGGCGTGGAAGGTCGAGACCAGCAGCCGCTCGCCCGAACCATCGGGCTTCATGGTGCCGATGTGGAACTGCCCGCCAGACTGGCGGGTAAAGGCGATCAGGTCGCCCTTGGGCGCCCAGACCGGCGTGGAATAGGTCCCTTCGCCGTAGGAGATGCGCTGTGCGCCGCCGCCACCGGCGTTCATCACATAGATCTGCGGCGCGCCGCCACGATCGCTCTCAAAACAGATGCGCGACCCGTCCGGCGAAAAGCTCGGCGAGGTATCGATGGCTGCGGTGTCGGTGAGTTGCACCGGCTTGCCGCCGCCCGAACCGACTGCGTAAAGGTTCGTCGCCTGGCCGTTCGACACCGAGAACGCGATGGTCCCGCCATCGGGCGAAAAACGCGGCGAGAACGACATCGGCGCGCCGTCGATCAGCTTCCGGGCCCCGCCACCCAGCGGCGCCACAAACACCTGCGGATTGCCGTCCTGGTAGCTGGTGAAGGCCAGTTGCCCGTAATTCGGGGAAAGACGCGGGCCCAGTGCCAGTGCACCGCCATCGGTCAGGTACTGCACGTTGGCGCCGTCCTGATCCATGATCGCCAGCCGCTTGGTCCGGTTGGCCTTGGGGCCGCTCTCGGACACGTAGATGACCTGCGTATCGAAATACCCGCTCTCGCCGGCCAGCGCCGCATAGATCGAATCCGACACGATATGGCCAATGCGGCGGTAGCTCGCGGGATCTGTTGTGTGCGCCTTGCCCACCACCTGCTGCGCGGCCTGCGTATCCCAGACGCGCACCTGCGCGTTCACAGTGCCACCGCGTTCCACCGAACCCATCACCAGGGCGTCCACGCTCAGCGCGCGCCACGAGGCGAAATCGGGCTCATTGGTCACATCGCCCACCTGGATCGGCAGGCTGGCCGGGTCGAGCGGCGCAAACAGCCCCGAACGCTTGAGATTGTTGCGCACGATGTCGGCGATTTCCCGGCCAAAGGCCGGATCGGACGAGGCGAAATCCGGAATAGCGATGGGCAGCGGCGTGAAATTGCCGCCGGTCACCACGATTTCGACGAGCGCCCAAGCCGGGCTGGTCAGCGCAAAGGCCGAGCCGGCCAGTCCGAGCTTGAGCGCAGTGCGCCGGGATACGAGGGTCATCTTGGTCTCCATGCGGATCGGGGTCCTTACCCCGCGATGTAGCTAAAATTGTGAGGGGTCGAAGGTAGCTCGGACGTCCTGGCCTGCAGCCACACTATAGGGCCCACAACGCATCACTGCACGCTGCGCTGCAGAGGCGAGTGCCTGTTCAAGCGCATTCGCGGGTGCGGTCAGGATCTGTGGCAGCGCCGTCACAGCGCCGCTCTGGTCGATGGTGAACTGCAACTGCGTCTTGAGCCCCATTTCGGCGGCGCCGGCCGGCACGTTGAGGCAGCCTTTGATCTGCGCCACAAGGCCATCGATCTCCGACTGGCTGAGCCGCGCCGCCTTGCCGGTTTCCTTGCCCAGCGTCGCCTGCCCGCCTTCGCCGGTGGTGGCGCCGCGTGACTCTTCGGTATTGATGATGTTGGCCACTTCGTCGGCAAGCTTTTCGGCTGCATCCTGCTGCGCCTTGGCCTGCTCGATGCGCTTTTTCTCCTCGGCTTCCTTGCGCTTGGCCTCTTCCTCTTTCTTCTTTTTCTCTTCGGCCGCCTTCTTGGCGTCCTCTTCCTTCTGCTGCTCTTGCTGCTCCTGCAGCTTTTTGAACTCGGCACGCTTCTGATCGATCGCCGCCGTGCGGACGCGCGGCTGCGGCGCCACATCGGCAGGGGTCACAGCCTCAGGCGTGACCACCGGGGCAGGCTCATCGGGAGCGGGTTCGGGCGGCGTCGGTTCAGGCGTTGGCTCCGGCGTCGGCTGCGGCCGCGCCTGCGGCTCGGGCGGCGTTGGCTCCGGCTCGGGTGCGGGCTCTGGCTCAGCCGCGTCTGGGGCCGGCGCGGTCTGCTGCGTTGGCGCCGGCGAAGCCTGCTGTGAGTCCTCGGGTGTCGGCTGGTCCTCGGTGGTGTTGCCGGTGGGCTGCGCCAGCTCCGCCGGCTTGTCCGAGTCGACCGCCGAGGGCGTCTCCGTCTCGACAATCTCGCTTTCCAGCGAACCGACGCGGATGTTGGAGAATTCTTCGATGGGCACCAGATCGACGGCGATCGACTCCACCGGTGGAGAGTCGACCGGTTTGCCAAAGCCGATGCCGACGACGACCAGAGCGATCACGCCGACATGGGCAATAGCAGAAACCGTGAACCCGGTACGCATGGGCTTAGTTGGCCTGCGGCTGGGTCTGCTGCTGTTCCGTGATCAGCCCGATCTTGGAATAGCCGGCACCCGAAAGTGCCCCCATCACCTGCATTACCGCGCCATAGTTGGCCGCAAGGTCGCCGCGCACATAGATGCGATCCTCGGTGCCGTTGGCAGCCTGCTCGGCCACCCGCGCTACCAGATCATCGAGCAGCACCGGCGCGTCACCCAGGAAGATGGCGCCTGCGTTCGTCACCGAAATGGTGATCGGCTTTTGCTCGGTGTTCATCTGCCGCGCCTGCGTCTGCGGCAGGTCGATGGGCACGCCCACCGACATCATTGGTGCGGCCACCATGAAGATGATGAGCAGCACCAGCATGACGTCGACCATCGGCGTCACGTTGATTTCGCTGATCGGCTGGTTGCCGCCACCGCGGCGACGGCCACGCCGGCGGCCACTGCCGCCACCGCCGCCGCTGGAAACGGACATGGCCATCTAGCGAGCACCCCGCGCTTCGAGCTGACGGGAAAGGATGGTCGAGAACTCGTCAGCGAAACCCTCGAGACGACCGATCATCTTGTTCGCATCGCCCGAGAGCTTGTTATAGGCGATCACCGCCGGAATAGCCGCGACAAGGCCGATGGCGGTCGCAAACAGGGCTTCGGCAATCGGTCCCGCCACAACCGTCAGGTTGGTGCTGGAGGCCTGCGCGATCGAGGTGAAGGCGTTCATGATGCCCCAGACCGTACCGAAGAGGCCAATAAACGGCGCTGCCGAGCCGACGGTTGCAAGAAAACTCAGCCGCTTCTCCAGTGCCTCGCTTTCGCGGCGATCGCCACATCGAGCACCTTGTCGAGCCGGCCTGCATGCCGATGAAGCTGGCCGCGTTCTGCTCGTGGCTGCGCTTCCATTCCTTCATGGCGGCAACAAACACCGCACCCAGCCCGACCGCCGGTTTTTCCGACATCTGCTGGTAAAGCTCTTCCAGCGACTGTCCTGACCAGAAGACCCGCTCGAAGCGGTTCATCTCCATCTTGACGCGGGCAAACAGCATCGACTTGTCGATGATGATCGCCCAGCACCAGACCGAGGCCGCGACAAGTCCGAGCATCACCGACTTGACCACCAGGTCGGCCTGCATGAACAGACCCCAGATCGAGAGGTCGGCATGCGGCGCAACCGTGCCAACGGCTTCTATGGCATCCATGTGTGTGAGTCCCTTCAGTCCGGCCCCGACGACCGAAATCCGATGGTCGGTCGATGCGGTCCAAATTTGTCAAATTTAAGAGAAAAGCCCGGTTTCCCGGACCTTTGGCAGCCTGCGTCCGTCACTGCCCCAATTATGGTCAACAGGCAGTTAACAAACCGACTCCGGTCCCTCAAGCTTTGACGAGTGCCGCCCGCAGTTCCTTGGGCAACCGCGCCGCGCCGCCGCGGGTCTTTATGCCCACCACCTGCACGTTTGCCGTGGTGATTTCCACGCCATCGCGACAAATTGTCTGCCGCAGGTTAAGCCGCGCCGCCGTTGCCGACTGCACCTCGGTCACAACCTCCAGCAGGTCATCGATATGCGCCGCGGCAAGGAAGTCGATCTGCATCGCCCGCACCGCAAAGGCGATTCCATCCTTGACCAGCTCCGAATGGTGCACGCCGAGTTCACGCAAAAACTCAGTCCGCCCCCGTTCGAAGAAGTGGAGATACGCCGCGTGATAGACATTGCCCGAAAAGTCGGTGTCTTCGTAGTAGACGCGGACGGCGAGGCGATGGGTCATTGCTGCCGCTCGATGATGTGGCGAAAGCCCGGCGTGGGGTCGCAGAGCTGGGCAGGCAGCATGGGCGGCAACAGCCGATAGACGCCAAAGGTCTCGGCGTCACAGCGCACCCAGCGGAACTCGAGATCGTAGGTGCCTTCCTTGAACCTGTGGCAGATGTCATCGGTGACGAAGGGGAAAGCGGACGCCAGCTCGGCCTCGTAATACCAACCGATCTCGTGACAAGCCTCGCCGTTATAGGCGAAGAAATTCTCGACCAGGAAGCGCAGCGGGCCAATTATCGATGCGCAATTGAGTTCTTCGGCGATCTCGCGCTCCAGGGTTTCGGCGGCCGTCTCGCCGAACTCGACGCGCCCGCCAGGCAACGACCAGAACGATTCATGCGTGGCCTTGTGCACCAGCACATGGCCGTCGCGACGGATGATCGCCGCCGCACGCATCTGGAACCTGCGGCCCGATAGATCAAAACTGAGCATAGAGCGGAGGGGCTCAACCATCGTCCCGCTCGTCATAGACCACATGAGTCAATTGGTCCGGCAGCCGGCGCAGCACCTCGCGCAGCCAGTCGGGCTTGAGATTGAGCCGTTCCATGCCGTCGCCATCGAGCGCCACCCAGTGGAAGCGGTGCTCGCTACCTTCGTCATAGGTGACGCGCCAAGGACTTTGTCCATTCGGCCGCGCGTCGTCCGGCAGAGCGACGCGGTAGAAAAAGCCAAGCTCGTGAAAATCCTGGTTGAAGCGCCGATAAAAGCTCTCCGAGGTCATCATCAAGTCGCCCAGCGTCCCGGGCAGGCCGACTTCCTCGTCGATCTCGCGCAGCAGCGACAGATGGCTCGCCTCGCCCATCTCGACGCGGCCGCCGGGCAGCATGGAGAAGCCATCGTCGTTCTCGTCGCAGATGAGCACATGGCCATCCACGATGATCACCGCAGCGACCCGATAGTTGAAGCGCTGGCCATCGATCGGGAAGCTGAGGATGTGCCGGCTCATTCCGCCTCCGGCTCCTCGAAGAGACTCGCCTGCGCGCCCACAAATCCCTGCGGCACCGTGTAGCCCATGTGCGCGAAAGCGTTGGCGGTCAGCATGCGGCCGCGCGGCGTGCGCTGGATGAAGCCCTGCTGCAGGAGGTAGGGCTCGACGATCTCCTCGATGGCGTCGCGCGGCTCACTGAGCGCTGCCGCCACAGTCTCGATGCCCACGGGACCGCCGCCATAGTTCTCGGCAATGACCTTGAGATAGCGCCGGTCGAGCTGGTCGAGCCCGCGCGCATCCACATCGAGCCGCAGCAGGGCCTTGTCGGCGATCTCCCGCGTGATCTGCTTGGCCCCCGCCACCTGGGCGAAATCGGCGACGCGCCGCAGCAGCCGCCCGGCGATCCGCGGCGTCCCGCGCGATCGGCGCGCCACTTCCATGGCGCCATCCGTGCTCATGCCGACGCCCAGCAGCCGCGCCCCGCGCTCGACGATCAGGACCAGCTCTTCGGGCGTATAGAAGTTGAGCCGCACCGGAATACCGAAGCGGTCGCGCAGCGGCGTGGTCAGGAGCCCAGCCCGCGTCGTCGCCCCCACCAGCGTGAACTTGGCGAGATCGATCCGTACGGATCGCGCAGCCGGACCTTCGCCGATGATTAGATCGAGCTGGTAGTCCTCCATCGCCGGGTAGAGGATTTCTTCGATCGCCGGATTGAGCCGGTGGATTTCGTCGATGAACAGCACATCGCGGTCTTCGAGATTGGTCAGAAGTGCCGCGAGATCGCCGGCTTTCGCGATCACCGGACCCGACGTCGCCCGGAAGCCGACGCCGAGTTCGCGCGCCACGATCTGCGCCAGGGTGGTCTTGCCCAGTCCCGGCGGCCCGACGAACAGCACATGATCGAGCGCACTGCCGCGCTGCTTGGCCGCCTCGATGAACACCTCAAGATTGGCCCGTGCCGCCGCCTGCCCGACGAACTCGGAAAAGCCCGACGGCCGCAGCGAGACATCGAGCGGATCATCGCGGCCGGCGGTGGCATTGGTAAGTTCGGTCAAGCCCTGTTCATCCTTGCCGCAATGAGGCCGAGTGCAAAGAGCAGCTTGCTCTCACGCTCATGGTCGGTAAATGCACCGAACCCATCCTGAGAACCTGAATAGAGCTCTTCGCCGCCGGCATCGGGATAGTCAACGGTGAACCCGGACCGCGCCCGGATATAGCCAGCTGGCTTGCCATCGCGACGCACGTCATACTGTTCGGGCGCCGCCGAGCAGGTGAGAACCAGGTCGACGCCCATGGCATCGGCAAGCTGCTTCACCAACTCCGGGATTTCGATCGGTTTCGCCTTGGGCAGGTTGAGCTTTGCGATCAGGTCGACCAACTGCTCGGACTTCTGTTCCGTCATCTGCACCTCCTGTTGGCGCGATCCTTCACCCACCTGAAGCGATGCGGGCAATCCCGTTCGTCACCGACCATCGCCCTCGCGCGCCGCGACACGAGCCAATTGAGCTAACTAGCCTCAGATTTCGACAGGGCCCACATACCAAATCCCACAAAGGCGACGAACTGAATTAGCAGCCAAGGCATCCAGGTCAGCATGATCCACATCGACAGCGCGTCTTCCTTGAAGGATGGCAATGATCCCAATGAGGAGAGCCAAGGAAAGACCCACCGCGCCACCAGCCCATAAACGTAAAACACCCCACAAGTCGCCAAGAACGCGGCGAAGACGTGCCACAGAAAAAATGGACCTCGATACAGACCTCTCCAGAACAGCACCCCGCACCATAGAAAATACACAAGCAGGTTTGTGGCTAGAAAATCGACGGCGTCGCCGGTCAGACCATGGACGAACAAACTAACAAAAAACAGGAGAGACGGACCAGTCGCGACCATTAGAGAAAGAAAGAGCCCAAAAATCTTGAGGGTCGCAACGCCCGCTTCGCGCTCAATCAACTGCTCAGTTCCTTGAGCCCCAGCCGGATCAGCTTGTCCGTCGCAAGGCCATCGCCTTCGCGGGTCACCACGCGGGCCAAGGCCGCCGAGGCCTGCGCGCTCGAATACCCGAGGTTGGTGAGCGCCGAGACCGCATCGGTGACGTTGCCGCCCGCCGACCCCTCGCCCAGCGCTGCCTGGAATCCCAGCACGCCCGGATCGAGTGTCCCCGTTTCCGGCACCTTGCCCTTGAGTTCGGTGACGACGCGGACCGCGAGCTTGGGACCCACGCCGTTGGCGCGCCCGATCATCGTCTTGTCCTGCAGCGCGATGGCGCTCGCCAGTTCCGAAATCGTCAGGGTCGAGAGGATCGACAGCGCCACGCGCGCGCCAACCCCCTGCACGGTCATCAGGATGCGGAACCACTGCTTTTCCGCCTCGCTGGCAAAGCCATAGAGCCGGATCATGTCCTCGCGCACGATCATCTCGATATGCACGACAGTGGCGTGCCCGACCTGCGGCAACGCGGCCAGCGTCTTGCTCGAGCAGAACGCCTCGTAGACCACGCCGCCGACATCGAGATGCACGAAATCGTCGCCGAACCCGTCCACCAAACCCTTGAGCTTGCCGATCATAGCCCCACCACCAGCTTGCGATGCACCCGATGATGCGCGTGGCAGATGGCGATCGCCAGCGCATCGGCAGCATCCGCCCCTTTGAAATCGGCCGTCGGCAAAAGGATCTTCACCATCGCCTGGATCTGCGACTTTTCTGCATGTCCGGCGCCGACAATCGATTTCTTCACCAGGTTCGCCGCATATTCGCCGACGGGCAGCCCGAGCGAAGCCGGCGTCATCAGCGCCACGCCGCGCGCCTGCCCCAGTTGCAGGGCAGACCGCGCACCCGCTGAAACGAAGGTCTCTTCAACCGCCGCCTCGTCCGGGCGAAACTGCTCGATCAGTTCGACCAGCCCGCGATAAAGCCCGGTGAGCCGCCGCGGCAGCTCGTCGTCCACCGGCGGCGTCAGCGTGCCGCTGGCGACAAAGCTCAGCCTGTTGCCCAACGTGTCGATGACGCCCCAGCCGCAGCGGCGGAGCCCTGGATCGATGCCGATGATTCGTACCTTGTCCATGTTGACCAAGTTCTAGAAGAAGCCCGGCGACCCTACCAGCGCCAAAGTGAACAAAGCGGCAACAAAACTTGGGGACGAAGACGACCCTCCAAAATCGGTCTCCGCACAACCTCCTGTTCACTGTTTGCCACTAGCGTGCGCCTCGCTATCGAGGGATGTGCATGACGTTATTGGGAAATTTGCCACGCCACGCGTGGCATTGGGTCTTCCGCTGGACGGCGGTGATCATCGGCGGGTCGACCCTGCTATCGGCCGGTATCTCCGAAATCATGATGCAGACCCTCAGCCAGGGCATGAACGGGCCCGGCTTCCTGGTCTCTGTGATGATGCCGATCATACTCGGCGGCCCGACACTCATGTTCTGCCTGGTGCGCCAGCAGCAGTTCAAGCTCGCCAACCAGCGGCTGCACGTTCTCGCCACGACGGACTGGCTCACCGACTGCCTCAATCGCCGCGCCTTCACCCACCAGGTAACGGCCAGCCTAGAAGCGGACAGCAAAGGCGCGCTTTTGATGATCGATGCCGATCACTTCAAGCAGATCAACGACCAGCACGGCCACGATCGCGGCGATGAAGTGCTGATCCTGCTCGTCGATACGATCCGGCAGAACCTGCGGCCCGGCGACCAGCTCGGGCGCCTGGGCGGCGAAGAATTCGGCGTCTTCCTGCCTGGCTGTGATGGCCCGACGGCCGCCACCCTGGCCGAGCGCATCCGCCTCGGAGTCGAGTCCGCCGGAAACGGTGCAAGCCCAGTCCGTCACCCTCTGTCAGTCAGCATTGGCGTCGCGCCTATACGCGGCCGGTGAACTTCTCAGAACTCTTCCGCACGGCCGATGCCCAGCTCTACATCGCCAAGCAGCCGGCCGAAACTGCATCGCCCTCGCCTGGCTCTCGACCGAAACCGTCGCGCAACTTCCCTTCGACGCCACGCTCAAAACCGCTGCCTGAACCACCGGTTCACCCAACTATTGCGGCGGATCGGTACAATTTGAACAACCGCAATAGAAGGCTGTTGAGGTCTGCGACGTAAACCCAACCCGGGCGCTGGGTTGGAGAATGGCAATGTTCGGCCATCTATTGGACTTTTCGCCCCGTGGCTGGGGCCGCGTATGGTTGTGGACGACCCTCGGAACGCTGTTCTGCATCGCCGCGGCCATCTACGTCGATTCCTACAACTTCTCGGCCTTTGACACAGCAACGCTGCATCGCGCCATCGCCGTCGATGTGCTGCTGCCCCTGTTTCTGGCGGCGCCGCTGCTTTTCTTTTTCACCGCCAAGCTGCGCGACCTGGCAGTTGCCCATCACGACCTCTGCATCCTCGCCGCGACGGACAGCCTGACCGGCCTTTACAACCGCCGTGCCTTCACCGATCGCGTCGATGCCTACCTGCATGATCTCGTCGCCACCCCGCAGCCGCATCACGGCGCCTTGCTGGTCGCCGATGTCGACAACTTCAAGTCGATCAATGACAGTTTTGGCCATGATCAGGGTGACAGGGCCCTCAAGGCCATCGCGGAGGCGATCGCCAACATCCTCCGCCCTGGCGACATTGTCGCCCGCATCGGCGGCGAGGAATTCGGCATCCTGCTGCCCGGTGCGTCGGCGGTTCAGATCCGCACGCTCTCCGAGGCGGTCCGTCGTGCCGTCAGCGACCTGCGCTTCGAACCCGACGGCAAGCCGACCTCCCTGTCGGTCAGCATCGGCGTTGCCACCTTCCAGCACGCCGTCGGCTTTTCCGATCTCTTCCGCGTCGCGGACCAGCAGCTTTATCTCGCCAAACAGAACGGGCGAAACCGTATCTCGGTCTCGCCCGCTGACACCAACGAAAAGCCGCTGGCGGCCTAGCCGCCGAGCTTGGCCGCCGTCTCGTCGTCCATTTCGAAATTGCTGTAGACGTTCTGCACGTCGTCATCGTCCTCGAGGATCGAGATCAGCTTGAGCAGCGTCTCGCCCTTTTCGGCATCCACCGGCACGTTGTTCTGCGGCTTGAAGATGAATTTGGTCGATTCAGCTTCGCCCAACGTCTTTTCCAGCGCCGCCGAAACCTCGTTCATCGACTCGAACGAGGTGTAGATCCAGTGCCCGTCCTCGTCGCTTTCGACGTCGTCGGCACCGGCCTCGATTGCCGCTTCCATCACCTTGTCGGCGTCGCCGACGCTGGCCGGATAGACGATCTCGCCGACCCGGTCGAACATGAAGCCCACCGAGTTGGTTTCCCCCAGCGCGCCGCCATTCTTGGAAAAGGTCGAGCGCACGTTAGACGCCGTACGGTTGCGATTGTCGGTCAGCGCCTCGACGATGACCGCCACACCGCCCGGCCCATAACCTTCGTAGCGGATTTCTTCGTAGTTCTCGCTGTCGGCGCCCGAGGCCTTCTTGATAGCGCGTTCGATATTGTCCTTGGGCATGGACTGCGAGCGCGCATTGGTCACCGCCAGGCGAAGCCGCGCATTGAACGCCGGATCGGGCACGCCCAGCTTGGCAGCGACGGTGATTTCGCGCGCCAGCTTGGAGAACACCTTGGATCGCACGGCATCGCTCTTGCCCTTGCGATGCATGATGTTTTTGGCATGTGAATGGCCGGCCATGCGGACATCCCCCTCGGTAAGTGTCGGATCGGTTGGGCCTTATAGTGGGGCGCGCCCCGAAAATAAAGATCGGCCGGCAACTCCTCAAGGAATCCGCGGCGGCTGACCGCACCAGGGCGGCTGCATATTCCCTCTTTATGCCGCATTCCGCTGAAAACGCGGAATAGGCGATTATTTTCTACAATTAACGCGGCATTCACGGCCAATTCAGGACGAAATGGCGATCTTTCCGGCGACAACCCATGGTCACCAGGAGATCCAGAACCATGATCAGATCTGCTACCGCCCTGAGCCTCGTCGCGGCGCTGCTCGCAGTGGCGCTCACCCCCGCAGCGGCCGCCGGCAACCGAAGTCCTCGGACCGACCTCGGTCTCCCGGGCTCCGAAAACCGATCCTTAGCCAGTCCCGGTGACCCCTTTGTCCCGTCCCCGAGCAACGCGCCCAAGGGCAACCCCGACAAGGCCATCTATCCCAAGCTCATCTGCTGGTTCGAGATCGTCGACGGTAAGGTGATCATCCACTGGGTCAATGTCGGCACCGCCCCCGTACCGGTTGGGGCAGTGATCAAGGGTACCACCTCCGGTGGCATCGGGTTGAGCTGGCATATGAGCGAAGCAATTCCGCCGGGCGGTAAACTCTCCTCGCCCCCGCTCGACATGGACCCAGCCTGGTTTGGCGAGCCCTGCAACGCCTCGATCAAGGCCTGACGTCTCAACACCCCAAGCGCCAGGGTGCTTTGAACGGAGGAGCAGAAAGCAAGGTCTGCCCCGCGCCTCAGAACGCCGGCTCGGCCTGGGCCAGCGTGCCGCCGATCCGCACCGGGAACATGCGTGTCACAAGCCCGGTGCGCGGGTCGGTCTCGATGGCGACGCCGCAAAGCGTCGCCTCCCCCTCCGCCGGGGTGAACCGGCCGCTCGGAATGCCGGTGAGGAACCGGTTGAGCGGCTCGTCCGCCTCCACCCCGATGATCGAGTCAAAATCCCCGCACATGCCGGCATCCGCCATCAGGGCCGTACCACCCTTGAGAATGCGGTGGTCAGCCGTCGGGATATGCGTGTGCGTGCCTACGACGAGACTCGCCCGCCCGTCGAGGAAAAAGCCCATCGCCTGGATTTCCGACGTGGCCTCGGTATGGAAATCGACGATCACCGCATCGGCCTGTTCGCCCAGCGGACAGGCGGCGATTGCTGCCTCCACTGCACGGAACGGATCATCGATCGGGTCCATGAACACCCGGCCCAGCGCGTTGATCACCAGCACCCGGAAACCCTTGCGGCTTTCGACGAGGTTAGCGCCCCGCCCCGGCGTGCCCTCCGGCATGTTCAACGGCCGGATCAGCGTCGGCTCGCGCGCGATGTAAGAAAGTGTGTCGCGCTGGTCGAACGCATGGTCGCCAAGCGTCACCACGTCGGCACCGGCGGCCTTGAGGTCGTTGAAATGGCCCTCGGTGAGGCCGCGCCCATGGCTGGCGTTCTCGCCATTGATCACCACGAAATCAAAGCCGTGCTTGGCAATGATGCCGGGCAGTCGGTCGGTCACCGCATCGCGCCCCGAGCGGCCGACGACGTCTCCGAGAAAGAGTAGTTTCATGCAGAGGTCCCGAACAGTGTCACGCCGTCCTCGGTCACCACCGCATCGAGCGGCACATCGTGGGGTTCGCGTGGAATAAAGTCAAAGGCCTGTGCGGCAAAGGCAAAACCGATGAGCCGCGGTCGTTTGGCGAAGCTTTGCAGCGTGCGGTCATAGTACCCGCCACCATAGCCCAGCCGGGTGCCATGTTTGTCAAAGCCGAGCAATGGCATCAGCATCACATCCGGCACGACCACGGGCGCCAACTCGTCCGGCGCCAGAGTACCAAACCCAGAAGGGTAGAGGGCAGCGCCGTCCTGCCACTGTCGGAACGCGAGCGGTTGCAACTCGCCCAGCACCACTGGCAGACAAACAGGCTGGCCACTATCCTTCAGCCGGGTCAGCACCGGCTTGATGTCGATCTCGTCGCGGATCGGCCAGAAGGCTGCGGCCATTTCTTCAGGTAAGAGCTTGATATCGCGAAAGAAGTGCGCCGTCGCAGCCGCTGACGCCTCGGCTCGCTGGCTATCCGACAGCGCGGCCCGCTGATCGCGCGCCTGGCGCCGGAGCTCGGCCTTGGTGGCGTCGATCTTGGCGTCGCTCATTCGGGACTCCCCGGCGCCGTCCAGTCGCCCGCCAGTCAAATCAGGTGCCGCCCTGGCCGTGGGATTTTCGATCCCGGGAACCTACTTACGTAGGTGGGCGCCGTGTGTCCCGGCCCACGGGCCGAGTCAGGGACAGCTCCCTTTGAGATCGATAAGGCCCCGGGAATAACTGATCCATCACGCACCGGGCAGCACTGCAGATATAGGGAGGAACGGGCGCCGGTGGAAGGCCTAGACTTCCGTTCTCCAGTCCATCGAGTGATGCAGGATACGCACCACCCAGACGATGTCGCCTTCGATGCGATAGCAAATGTTATGAGAGGCACAGGGCCAGAGCCGTATAGGAGGCGCCACCTCATCCCGCTCACGCGCGGCCTCGGGGAACTGTTCGACCCGAGCCAATGTGTCCATCAGATGATCGACATAGAGATCGGCCTGCCGAGTGCCAAATGCCAGCGCTCCGAATTCGTGCGTCTGATAGATGTCTTCTTTGGCGGCCGGCGAGAGCCTAAGCCGCATCGCTGGACTTCGCCGCGTCCCGGGCCTTGAGTGCGGCACGTCCCCTTCGTTTTGCCTCGGCGAAGACCTCGTCAAGCGGCGTGTCGCTGATGCCGCTGGCAATACCTTTGTCGATCTCGCGCTGGAAGGCTGCGAGCTTTTGCGATCTCTCTTGGTCGCGGCGCACTAGGTCACGCACATAGTCGCTTGCGTTAGCGTACCGACCGGTGGCGACCTGGTCTTCCACCCACTGCTTCATCGTATCGGGAAGTGAAATGTTCATCGTGGCCATCGGAGTTTCTCCTTTGGCAGAAAACTAGCAGATTATGGCAAACTTTGCCAATCAGTCGGCGATGCGATCGATGAAGCTCTTCTTGGCCGCGGTGTATTGCGCCCGGTTGTCGGCGAACCGTGTCGAAAGATCGACCTTGAGCGCCTCATAGTCCGCTGCAAGGGCCGGTTCGGCCTGCAACCGATCGCGAAACCGCAGGTTGCGGGTCCAGTGATAACCACCATGCACCACCCCATGGAGCAGGTGGGTCCGTGCCACTCCAAGACCGAACAGATGGTCGTCGGGCACCATTTCGGTCCCGACATAATCATAGCCAAGGTTCTGCAGCGGCTCGATCAGCCGGACACCCGCAGCGAAGTCCGGAAGTCCAACCAGAATGTCGAGGATCGGCTTGGCCCGGATCCCCGGAATGGCGGTGCTGCCAAAATGATCGATGCCAAGAACAAGGCCGCCAATTGCCGGCAACAGGCGCTGCTTCTCGCGCTCGAACAGAACCGGCCACTCTGTCTGGCTCGCCACCAGCCGGACTTTGCCGCTCTCGAGCCCAAGTCCGGACCCAGCCATTGTCAGCCGTTCGCCGAGCCCGTTTCGTCAATCGCCGTGGCGATCGATTCCACCTTGCGCGCGGCCTCGTTCATCTTCTTGGCGAACTTGCGCTCGAGTTCCTCGGCTTCCAGCGCCAGCGCCTGGCCGGCTTCCGTCAGATTGGCGACGTCCTGCTTGAGCATCGCGATCCGACGCTCGGCATCGGCCAGTTCGTCGAGCACCGCGATGCCGGCCATCACCGTGAGGCGGTTGTCGCCGATCTCGCCGAAATCGCCCTTGAACGCGTCGATGTGCTGATTGAACCGCTCGGCCAGCCCCATCAGATGGGTTTCCTGGCCCTCTTCGCAGGCCATGCGGTACTTGCGGCCATTGATCTCGACATTGACCTCGGGCATCAGGCGCTTCCTTGGCTGCTATTTCGCGAGCACTTCGCGCACGGTTTCCATGGCAATCACCAGCCGCCGCGCCACTTCGCCGGCACTGTCGTCGAGCCGCTTGGCCCGGGCCGAGGCCTTGTCGAGTTCAGCGGCGAACCGGCTGCGCTCAGAAACCAGCCGGGCCGTATCGGCCTCGATGCGGCTATGCGCCCGCATCCGGCCATTCAGGCTGCGCACGCTCGCATCGAGCCGCGCAAAGGCGCGCTCCAGACGCGCCTCGGCCGCCTCGAAACTCTCTTCGGAACTACTCTCGGCCACGCCCCGTCCGCCTCGGTCACTACGATTCCGCTGGTTACTATAAGCCCCATCGCCGGAAAGCTCGCAATAGCTTGAGCCATCCAACCGGCGCTGTACCCAACATTGACAGGTCATCTGAACCTGTTAAGCCTCACAACCGCCCGGAGAGGAGGGTTTTCCGGGCATCTGAACCCAGCAAAGAGCGGACTTTGATGACCAACTCAGCCACTGCCAACCAAATGGCCAATGCCATCCGGTCCCTGTCGATGGATGCCGTTGAAAAGGCCAATTCCGGCCATCCCGGTCTGCCATGGGCTGCGCCGACATTGCGACAGTGCTCTTTACCAAGGTCATGAAGTTCGATCCCGCCAGCCCCTGGTGGCCCGATCGCGATCGCTTCATCCTTTCGGCCGGCCACGGCTCGATGCTGCTCTATTCCTCGCTTTACCTGCTCGGCTACGGCGACATGACCATCGATCAGGTCAAGAATTTCCGCCAGTTGCATTCCAAGACTGCCGGCCACCCGGAATACCACTTTGCCGACGGCATCGAGACCACCACCGGTCCGCTGGGCCAGGGCCTTGCCAATTCTGTCGGCATGGCGATTGCCGAAGCCAAGCTCGCCGCCGAGTTCGGTTCGGACTTGGTCGACCACTACACCTGGGTGCTGGCCGGCGACGGCTGCCTCATGGAAGGCGTCAGCCAGGAAGCCATCTCGCTGGCCGGACATTTGAAGCTCAACAAGCTCGTCGTCATCTGGGACAACAACAACATCACCATCGACGGCGCCGTATCCAACGCCGACTCGACCGACCAGATCGCCCGCTTCCAGGCCTGCGGCTGGAACACCATCGAGATCGACGGTCACGACCAGGCCCAGATCGAGCGCGCTTTGCTCGATGCCAAGAAGTCCGACAAGCCGACCATGATCGCCGCCAAGACCACCATCGGCTTCGGCGCGCGAAAAAGGCCGGCAGCCATGCCGTGCACGGCTCGCCGCTGGGCAAGGAAGAACTGGCCGGTGCCAAGGAAAAGCTCGGCATCAATTATCCCGCCTTCGAAATTCCGGCCGACACGCTGAACGCCTGGCGGGCTGCCGGCACCCGCTCGGCCAACCTGCGCGGCGCCTGGGAAGGCCGCCTCGCTGCGGCTCCGGCCGACAAGCAGTCCGAGTTCAAGCGCCGCATCGAGGGCAAGCTGCCGTCGAGCTGGAAGTCGGCGATTGCCGACTACAAGAAAAAGCTCGTCGCCGACAAACCCAAGGTCGCGACCCGCAAGTCGAGCCAGATGGCGCTCGAGGTGATCAACAAGATCCTGCCCGAAACCATCGGCGGCTCGGCCGACCTCACCGGCTCGAACCTCACCAACACGCCCGAGACGCTGCCCTTTACCGCCGCCGACCGCACTGGCCGCTATATGCGCTACGGCATCCGCGAGCACGAGATGGCCGCCGCCATGAACGGCATCGCGCTGCACAAGGGCCTGATCCCTTATGGCGGCACCTTCCTCGTCTTTACCGATTACGCCCGCCCCTCGATCCGTCTCTCAGCCATCATGAGCCAGCGCGTCATCTATGTGATGACCCATGACTCCATCGGCCTGGGCGAAGACGGCCCGACCCACCAGCCGGTCGAGCATCTCTCGGCCCTGCGCGTCATCCCGAACCTGCTCGTCATGCGTCCCGCCGACGCCGTCGAGACGCTGGAATGCTGGCAGATCGCCATCGAGGCCGAGCGCCCGTCGATCCTCGCCCTCAGCCGCCAGAACCTTCCGGCCCTGCGCGTCACCGACAGCGACGAGAACCTCTCCGCTCGCGGCGCCTACGTCATTGCCGGCGACAAGAACGCCGACGCGGTGATCTTCGCCACTGGCTCCGAGGTGTCCATCGCCGTTGCCGCCCTCGACCTGCTCAAGGAGAAGGGTATCTCCGCCAAGGTCGTCTCCGTCCCCTCGATGGAGCTCTTTGCCGCCCAGTCCGACGCCTACAAGGCCGAGATCTTCGGCAAGGCCAAGGCGCGCGTTGCCGTCGAGGCAGGGCTCGAAATGAGCTGGGGCAAGCTCCTGGGCGACAAGGGCCGCTTTGTCGGCATGAAGAACTTTGGCGCCAGCGCCCCGGCCGAAGCCCTCTACGAGTACTTCGGCATTACCCCAAAAGGGATTGTTGAAGCCGTCACAGCGCAGTTGTAAGAGACCGCTTCGGTTCTCTCCCTACGTTCTCCTAAGGAGCCTTTCATGGCTGTACGCGTCGCAATCAATGGCTTTGGCCGCATCGGTCGCAACATCCTGCGCGCCATCGTCGAAAGCGGCCGCACCGATATCCAGGTCGTTGCCGTCAACGATCTGGGCCCGGTCGAAACCAATGCGCACCTGCTGCGCTACGACAGCGTGCATGGCCGCTTCCCGCATGACGTCACCGTCAATGGCGACGTGATCACGGCCGGCAACCAGACCTTCAAGGTCACTGCCGTCAAGGATCCGGCCGCCCTGCCGCACAAGGAACTCGGCGTCGACATCGTGCTCGAATGCACCGGCATCTTCACCTCCAAGGAGAAGGCTTCGGCCCATCTGACCGCCGGCGCCAAGAAGGTGGTCGTTTCGGCTCCCGCCGAAGGCGCTGACCTCACGGTCGTCTATGGCATCAACCATGCCCTCTTGGGCAAGGATCACGTCATCATCTCGAACGGCTCGTGCACCACGAACTGCCTCGCCCCGATGGCCAAGGTGATGAACGACCTCGTCGGCATCGAAAAGGGGATGATGACCACCATCCACTCCTATACCGGTGACCAGCCGACCCTCGATACCATGCACAAGGATCTCTACCGTGGCCGCGCTGCGGCCCTCAGCCAGATCCCGACCTCGACCGGCGCTGCCAAGGCCATTGGCCTGGTGCTCCCCGAGCTCAAGGGCAAGCTCGACGGCATCTCGATCCGCGTGCCGACCCCCAACGTCTCGCTCGTCGACCTGAAGTTCCTCGCCAAGCGCTCGACCACCGTGCAGGAAGTCAACGAGGCGCTGATGGCCGCGTCCAATGGCGCGCTCAAGGGCGTGATGACCTTCACGCTGCATCCGCTGGTGTCGAGCGACCTCAATCACGATCCGCACTCGGCCACCATCCTGATCGACCAGACCAAGGTGATGGACGGCAACTTCGTGAACATCATGGGCTGGTACGACAACGAGTGGGGCTTTTCCAACCGCATGGCCGACACCACTGCGGCCTTCGCCAAGACCCTCT
>JACDQI010000030.1 GCA_015657675.1 Devosia sp. | reverse complement strand
TATTGGCCGACACCCGACATGAATTCGAATCTGTGACCTCTGCTTCGGAGGGCAGCGCTCTATCCAGCTGAGCTACGGTGCAGCGCGGAAATCGATAGAAGATTGGGCCGCGGAGTGCAAGCAGCACATTTTGGCCACACCGATGAACGAAGAATGAACGGTCTCGGGCCCGTCGGGCGATGTCGACCCAAGCAAACGGCGATCGCGTCGCCCTATACTGCCGGCAATATAACCGCCGCGTAACAAACGCCTCCCTCTGATCGTGCGGAATGGTGCAAGCAGGTTGCACAGCGGGCAGCGCGGCCACTATGGTCGCTGCGTCGCAGCTTTGGCTGCCACATCCTGCCGATCACCGAGGACCACCGCCGTGCTGCTGGACGATGACCGTCTGTTCGATGCCGAACCCAAGGCCCGGGCCGTCGCCCGCGAGCTCTACAACGAAGTCCGCAACCTGCCGCTGGTCTCGCCGCACGGCCATACCGAGCCGCGCTGGTATGCCGAAAACCTGCCGTTCCCCGATCCGGCCCGGCTGCTCATCGTCCCCGACCACTACATTTTCCGCATGCTGTTCAGCCAGGGCATCCGGCTCGAGGACCTCGGCGTGCCGACCGCCGATGGCTCGGCCGTGGAGACTGATGGCCGCAAGATCTGGCGGCTGTTTGCGCAGAATTACTACCTCTTCCGTGGCACCCCGACGCGCATGTGGCTCGACCACACGCTGGGGACGCTGTTCGGCATCCAGAGTCGGCTGACGCCCGACACGGCCGATGCCACCTACGACCAGATCGCCGAGTGCCTGGGCAAGCCGGAATTCCTGCCGCGGGCGCTTTATGAGCGCTTCAACATCGAGGTGATTTCTACCACCGATGCAGCGACCGACACGCTGCCCTGGCACCAGCAGATCAAGGCGAGCGGCTGGAAGGGCCGTGTAGTGCCGGCCTACCGTCCCGATTCGGTCGTCGATCCCGACTTCCAGGGATTTGCCAGCAATCTCGATACCTTGGGCGAAATCACCGGGTGTGACACCGGCCATTGGAATGGCTATCTCGACGCCCACCGCCAACGCCGCGCCTATTTCAAGAGTTTTGGCGCCACCTCCACCGATCACGGCCATCCCACTGCGCAGACTGCAGATTTGCGCGGCAAGCAGGCCGGCGACCTCTTCGACAAGGTGCGCACCGGCAAGGCCGATGCCGAGGAACGCGCCCTGTTCCGCGCCCAGATGCTGACCGAGATGGCGCGCATGAGCGCCGAGGACGGGTTGGTGATGCAGATCCACCCCGGCTCGTGGCGCAACCACTCCCCGGCAATGATGGAAAAGTTCGGTCGCGACAAGGGGTTCGACATCCCGACGCGCACCGACTATGTCGGCGCGCTCAAACCCTTGCTCGACGCCGTCGGCACCGATCCGCGGCTGACCGTGGTGGTCTTTACCCTCGACGAGACCAGCTACGCGCGCGAACTGGCGCCGCTCGCCGGCGTCTATCCGTCGCTGCGCCTGGGGCCCTCCTGGTGGTTCCACGATAGCCCTGAAGGCATGCGCCGCTTCCGCGAGATGACCACCGAAACTGCGGGCTTTTACAACACCGTAGGCTTTAACGACGATACCCGCGCCTTCCCCTCGATCCCGGCCCGCCACGACGTGGCGCGCCGCGTCGATTGCGCCTTCCTCGCCCGCCTGGTCACCGAACACCGGCTCGGTCTCGAGGAAGCGCACGAAGTGGCGCATGACCTGGCCTATGCACTGGCCAAGAAGGCCTACAAGCTCTAGCGGCGCTAGCGGGCGCAAAATCCCGCCAAACGACTGGTGTGGCGAGGGTTTTCGCCCTCGCCATACGCCGCACTCTCCTTAAGCACAGGTCCACGAGTAGCCCTCATCCTGAGCCCGTCGAAGGACGAGGGCGTGGCAGATTCCGTGAGGCCGCCCCTCGTGGTTCGACAGGCTCACCATGAGGGCTACGGCAGAAGAGTCGCTCCACAGCGCGTCCGATAAGATCCGTAAAAATCACATAAAATCATAAGCTTCACTTATCCACAGGGGTCGCAGAATGGCCCAGTTGTGAGTTCACATTTGGGAACCGGGAGCAGATGGTGGCGTTGCCGGAGGGACGGCACGACTCGAATGGGGACGCTCCTTGCACCACGAATATCGCGGCCATCGGATCCGCCTCGTCGAGGCCGAACCGTGGAGTGCCGAACTTGTCGAACTGGCTAGCGGCATGACGCTGCCGACCATGATCGTGGTCGGCCGGGCGAGTCGCTGCGCGAGTGCTGGAGTCGCGCCCATCGCCTTGTCGACCTCTATCTGGATGTGCCCTCGGTTGAGGCCCGCGTCGTCGGCCCCGTCCGCCCCTGGCAGATCCTCCCGCCCCCGCGCCAGTCCCGCGCGGGGTAGCTAACCTCGCAACCATCAGTCGGCGCCTCTCTCCCCTGAGGGAGAGAAAGCGCTAGCGATCGCCGCTTCAGCCAACTCTCACCCCACCCACCGTCATCCTCGCGCTTGACGCGAGGACCCATCTCTCACGGCCGCACAGCGTCAACCGCGAGGATGACGGCGTGGGGGAGGCAAGCTTCGCGCTTGAACCCGCCCCACTACTCCAGCGTGATCTCCGTGCGTTCGCCCGCCACCACCTTTGCCGGCGCTTCCTTGCTGGTGCCGTCGGCGAACTTGGCCACGACGATGTAGTCGCCGGCCGGAACCGTCGCGTTGCGCTCTACCCCAAATGCGTAGCCCAGTTGGGTGGCATTGCCCTGGATGTCCTTCTTGGCGGTGAAGATGTCGATGCTGTCGGCCCCGGCCGCCTTGATGTTGAGAACGCCCGCGCCCAGCAGTCCATCGACTGCCACCGCTTCACCCACCTTGACGGTGAATGGCACCTCCATCATGGCCTGATCCATTGTGACCAGCGCCACATAGTCCCCGGCCGGCAGGTCGAAGCCCACATCGGGCCCGTAACTGGTGCCAAAGTCCTGACGGTTGCCCTGGATGTCCTTTTTCGCACCGACAACCTGGAACGTCAGCCCGCCCTCTTCGACGCGCATGCCTTCTACATAGTACGCGTTGAGCGTTGCCCGGCCGACCCCGACGATGATGTCGCGCGTCACCTCTTCACCAGCGGCAACCACGATGGTTTCGACTACCTGTCCGTTGCCGATCGTCACCGTCGCCGTGGTTTCGCCCGCCGGCACATACAGTCGGGTTTCGCCGTAGCTTGTCGTCGACTCGTCGCCGGGGAACTCGGTCAGCACCGCGGCGCCCAAGTCGGGCTCCGCGCCTTCGCTGGCCAGCGGGCGGATGACTAGTTGGCCGGCATTGAGGTTGAACAGCGGGTCGGCAAGCTTGCCCGCCTCGATGCTCACCGGCATGGCAATGCGGGCATAGTCGACGCTGACCCGCACGATGTAGTCGCCCGGCTCGAGATTGGTCTTGAAGCCGACGCCATAGTCGGTCGCCACATACTCGCCCTCCGTGCCATCGGGCTTGGCCTTGTAGATCTCCCAGACCGGGCTCACGTCATCCGCGCTCGGCTCGTCGGCGCTCTCGGAGAGGACGATCTGCGGGTCGAAGTTGAACTCCACCGCGGCCGGCTTGGGCTCCGGTGCGGGCTCCGGCGCAACGGTCGCTGCCGCCACCGTGGTGGTGAGCGCCTTGCCCAGCGCGTCGCCATCGCTCGCCTGGAAATAAGTGCCGCCGGTGTTCTCAGCCAGGCACGCCACCTGCCGGCCTTCCTCTTCGGTGAGGCCAAAGCCCACCACATGCGTGGTAAAGTCGACGCCGGCGCCCTCCAGCTCGCTGGCCAGCGCGCAGGGGTCGGCCTCGCAGGTCTCGATGCCGTCGGTGATCAGGATCACCGTGGCTTTTTCTTCTGTGTATTTCAGCGATTCCGCAGCCATCTGCACGGCGGCCGAGATCGGCGTCTTGCCCTTGGGCTGGATTTCCGCAGCGGCCTCCGAGATCGCGCCCGCTGTGCCAGCGGCCGGCTCGACCAGCACTTCGATATCCTCGCACGAGCCCTTCTCGCGATGGCCGTAGCTCATAAAGCCCAGTTCGAGGTCGTCAGGGACGGCCCCGAGCACATCGTTGAGCGTCTCGCGGGCAATCGAAATCCGCGCCTCGCCGTCAATCTGCGCCCACATCGAGCCCGATCCGTCGAGAATGATGATGGCCCGCTCCGCGGCATGGCCAGAGACAGTCAGCAGCAGAGAAACAGCAGCAGCAAGAAACCAGCGCATGATGGGAGCTCCAAGCGTGAGGGTTTTGGCACTATTGGCGCAGCCGATGAACCTTGGCTGAACGTCGGGGCGCAGGCCCGAGCACATCACTGCCCCCTCCCCACCCACCGTCATCCCCGGGCTTGACGCGAGCAACTGTGTTTTGTTGTCAGGTTCTGAAGGGAGTTTGGTCTCTGAGAACGGCGTTTGCGATGACAAGAAGCTTTCGGGCGATGGCAATCAGCACGAGCTTTTTGGGTTTGCCGGCCGAGACCATAGCCTTGAAGCGC
>JACDQI010000307.1 GCA_015657675.1 Devosia sp. | reverse complement strand
GCCGCGGCCCGGAATTCTACGAACGCACCGGCTGCCTCCTCGTCGCCAACCCGGCCACCCACGCCTATCTGCTCGACCACCTCAAGGACGTCCCGCCCAAGAACCCCTGACCGACGGACCGTCATCGATCCGTCACGAAACTGTCACCCAGCTTTCTCGTGCCTCTCCTATGCCGTGCGCCATTGCATTTCAGGGAGATCACTATGAAGCGTCAGGGTGTATTGGCTATGCTTGCGGCCAGCCTCATGATGGCGACGGCCGCCAGCGCGATTGCCGCGCCGGTCTTTAACCGCGTCGCCAGCTTTCCCGTCGAGCTCAACAAGGCCGAAGGCTCGTCCTCGTCCGAAATCATCGCCGCCTCTGAAGATGGCATGACGCTGGTCTATTCCGACAGCCCCGGCAAGGGCATCGGCTTTGTCGACATCACCGATCCCGCCGCCCCCAAGCCCGCCGGCTATGTCGCCCTCGATGGCGAGCCGACATCGGTCACCATCATCGGCGGCAAGGTCTACGCAGCCATCAACACCCGCAAGGATTTCGTCGACGTTTCCGGCCAGCTGGTCGTGATTGATCTCGCCACCAAGGCCATCGAAGAAACTGTCGAACTGGGTGGCCAGCCGGACTCCATTGCCCACAACGACGCCGGTACGCTGCTCGCCATCGCCATCGAGAACGAGCGCGACGAGGACGTCAACGACGGCGACCTCCCGCAGGCCCCCGCAGGCTTCCTCGTGCTGTTCACGCTCGCCGACGGCAAGCTCGACGCATCGAGCCTGAAGAAGGTCGAAATGACCGGCCTCGCCGCGGTCGGCGGCGATGATCCGGAGCCCGAATTCGTCGCCTTCAATGGCAAGGACGAAGTCGCGGTGACCATGCAGGAGAACAACGAGATCGTCATCGTCGACGGCAAGACCGGCGCGGTGGTCACGCACTTCTCGGCTGGCGCCACGACCATCGAAGGTGTCGACACCAAGCGTGACGGCGCCCTCACCTTCACCGGCAAGAAGGAAGACGTCGCGCGTGAGCCCGACGCCATCAAGTGGCTCGATGACGATCGTCTGCTGGTCGCAAACGAAGGCGACTGGAAGGGCGGCTCGCGCAGCTTCACCATCTTCGGCAAGGACGGCACCGTCCTGTTCGAGAGCGGTTCGAGCCTCGAAATGACTGCTGTGGCCATGGGGCACTATCCCGACCACCGCAACAACAAGGGCGTCGAGCCCGAGGGCGCAGAAGTCGCCACCTTTGGCGAAGACAAGCTGTTCTTCGTTGCAGAGGAACGCGCCTCGCTGATCGCTGTCTACAAGGATACCGGCGCCGAACCGGAATACCTGCAGTCGCTGCCCTCGGGCATTTCGCCGGAAGGCATCGTTGCCATCCCGTCGCGGAGCCTGCTGGCCACGGCCAACGAACTCGACCTGCGCGAAGATGGCCTGGGCGGCTCGCATGTCATGATCTACGAGCGCGCCGAAGGCGAAGCCATGTACCCGCAGCTGGTGTCGGACAATGACGCTGATGGTCATCCGATCGGCTGGTCGGCCATCTCCGGCGCCGTTGCTGATGCCGAAAAGCCCGGCATGCTCTATGCCGTGTCCGATAGCGTGCTCTCCACCCAGCCCGCCATCTACACCATTGACGCCACCGCCAAGCCGGCCCGTATCGTCAACAAGATCGTGGTCAAGCGCGGCAGCGACGCCGCCCAGAAGCTCGACCTCGAGGGCATTACCCTAGATGGCGAAGGTGGCTTCTGGCTCGCCTCGGAAGGCCGCTCGGATCGTCTGACCCCGCACGCCCTCTTCCGTGTTGACGCCGAAGGCAAGATCCTCGCTGAAGTCGCGTTCCCGGAAACCCTGCTGCCCAGCGAAATCCGCTTCGGTGCAGAAGGCATTGCCCTGGTCGACGGCACCCTCTGGGTCGCCATCCAGCGCGAGTGGAAGGACGACCCAAAGGGTCAGGTCAAGCTGCTCGGCTACAACATCAAGGACAAGGCCTGGACCGCTGTCCGCTATCCGCTCGAAGCCGCCGCTGAGGGCGCCTGGAACGGCCTGTCGGAAATCACCCTGCACGGCGACTATGTCTACCTGATCGAGCGTGACAACCAGATCGCCTCCAAGGCCGCTCTCAAGAAGGTCTTCCGCGTCCCCGTCGCCGAACTCAAGGGCGCCGAACTCGGTGGTGACCTGCCGTTGGTGACCAAGGAGGAGGTCCGCGACCTGCTGCCCGATCTGGCCATGGCCAAGGGCTATGTCGTCGACAAGGTCGAGAGCCTCGCCATCGATGCTGCCGGTACGGCCTACGCCATCACCGACAATGACGGCACCGACGACTCGTCGGGCGAAACCCTGTTCTGGACCTTCAAGGTCGAGTAACGAAAAGCGGGGTGGGAGCGATCCCACCCCGCATTTCCATCGAATGAGCAATGAGTGATGGCACGACCTCAGTCGTGCATCCGGTTGTAGCGATATGGCCGGTACGTATCTGGCGTCTCGCGCCGATGCGTCGCCTCCAGCACCTGCATCAGTGCTGCCACCATCTGCCGCGCCTGCAACTCCGCCGGCGTCGGCGCCGCCGCCAGCCGCGCCCCGATCTCGGCCATCACCGCCTCACGGTCGATCCGCGTCACCCGGCCGCCGTCCACCACCAGCTCGCCGCCGACCAGTACTTGCTCGACCGCACCGGACTTCGCCCGGTGCAAAATCGTTTCCTCGATCGGCGTGCGCCGGTCGACAAACGGCCGCTCTACCTTCACCCGGTCGAGCAGCACGATATCGGCCGCGCGCCCCGGCTCCAGCCGTCCGGTGAAACCACCGAAACCTGCCGTGCGCGCCCCGTTCTCGGTCGCCATCTGCAACACTTTTGCGGCGTCCGGCCGTGGGTTGAACATGCCGGTCTCGCGATGCAGCGCCCAGACCAGCTTGATCTCGGCCAGCATGTCGCGGTCGTCATTGTAGTTCGACTGGTCGATCCCCAGCGCCACCGGAATGCCGAGCCCCAGCATAGGATTGACTGGCGCAATGCCGCTCGACAGCCGGAGGCCGGAGCTCGCGTTGTGACAGGCACAGCAGCCGTGTTCCGCCAGCAGGTCGAGGTCAGCGCGATTGTTCCAGTTGCCATGCCCGAAGGTGACATTGTCGCCCAGGCATCCCAGCTGGTGCAGGTGCGCGATGGCCGAATGGCCGAACCGCGCCTCGGCGTCATTGGCCTGCCGCTCCGTCTCGACCAGATGCATATGGATCTGTGCGCCATGTGCTTTGGCCGTGCCGAAGATCTCCTCGAGCGCTGCGTCGCTGCACCAGTGGAGATTTGCCGGCGCCAGGTTGATCCGCACGTCGTCGCGCCCGCCATAGGCCGCGCGCAGCTCGTGGAAAAACCCCATCAGCTCGCTGATCGGGATCATCGCCGCATCGAGTTGCGCCTTGAGCAACCCTGCCTCTGCCGCCGGTAGTTGCGCGAGAATCGCCGCATCATCGCCATAGCCCAGAATGTGCTGGTCGCGGATCATGAAGCAGAAGCCTGCACGCATGCCGATCTCGCCATAGGCCCCCAGCACATCGTCGGCTTCCGCGCGCCACGCCGTCGGCGCCCCGGCGACGCCGCCATGGATATGCTGCACGCTGGTCGTGCCGCTCTCCAGCATCTCGATCGCCGAATAGAGTGTGTCGAGTTTGGTAGGGATCGGCCGCAGCGCCCGGAATTGCGGCAGCCACAGTTCCAGCGGCGCAAACGGCACGCCATGCATCAGTGGCGTCACGCCCGAATGGTGGTGGCTGTTGGTCATCCCCGGCATGGCGATCATGCCCGGTCCGCCAAAGCGGGGCAGGGCGGGATATCCAGCCTTCAAACGCTGCGCATCGCCGATCTCAGCAACCTTGCCGTCGCGGACGAGGATCGCCGCGTCCGTGTCGATCACGAACCGGCCATCCGTCCCCATCCCGCGCAGCACGGTCCCCGCTTCGACCAGGCACTCGGTCATTTGTCGATCACCGGCGCCCCGGCCTTGCCGCCCAGATAGGTCTCTTCCCACCAGGTAAAGACCATGTCGCGCAGCGCCGCGCCCTCATCGTCGCCGTAGAGCGGCAGGCGCGCCGCGTCGAACAGCGCCGCCTCTTCCTCGCTAAGGGTCACCGTGACCTCCTCGGTACGGATTGGCACATTGGTGAAGGCCGGCGTGTAGGCCGTGTCGCGATAGAGTTCGCGATCAGCCTTGATGGTCGGCTGGCGGAAATCCTTGGGCGTGCGCTGGCTGCGCAGCACCGGCGTCGGCGGCACCGCCGCCATGTCCTCGTCCGTCGCCTCGAAGATCGTCAGCCTGATCGGCTTCAAAGAAAAATTCGATGTCCGCATCACGTCCGCACCGCAGACATTGGGCACGGCCAGCACATCGGTCAGTGCCAAAAGGTCGACAAAGTCGCCCGCCTTGCTCGATTGCCGCGTGATCGTCGCCTTGCCGTCCATGCCGACTTCCGTGTTCATGAAGAAATTGAAGCTGTCATGAACATCGTCCGGCGTCAGCCCATATTCGCGCTGCGCCTCCGCCTGGATGTCGTGGCAATTGGTATGGTCGTGAAAGCCATAGGCGCTTTCGTAGAGATAGGCCGAGCAGCGCGGGAACAGCACGTCGTTGCGCTTGACCGTGTCTTTGAGGATGTAGAGCAGGGCCCGTTCGCGCGGTGGCTGGCTCCAGAGAAACGTCCCCTCGGTCGGGTTGAAGCCATGCACCGTGCGGGTCCGCCCGCAATGCATGAATTCCTTGTAGTCGTGCAGGTTGAAAGCATTGAAGTCGACGCACTGGCCGCCCTCCACCTGCTCGATCCTGAGGATCTGCCCAGCCAGCAGTTCGATCGCCTTGCCCGTTCCGGGCTCCAGGATCCGTGTCTCCAGCACCGTTCTCATTTGCCGTGTGCCTCCGCATATTCGCGCACCGCGCGTTTGATCAGGGCGGTCCGGTCTGGCGCCTCCCCTTTCTTGATGGTGCGGTCGATGAGCTCAAGCTGCTGCTGGTTCAGCTTGAGGACGATGGTCCTGCTTGCCATGCTGCCCTCCAATCTTGGATACGAAAACTGTATACATGATCGCCGATCCGACGACCGGATTTCGCGCATAGCAGCCATGCGATTCCTGCATCACCAGTCGAGATAACAGTCAAATGGCCGCAGAATATGCGGTTTTTGGCCCTGTCGATCGGCAGAACTGCATACTTGCGCGACAAAATCCTGTATGCATGAATGATCCTACCCGATCCCGAGGTCCGTATGTCCCGTCCGTCGCCCCGCATCGATATCGCTCATGAGGCGCTCAAGCAGGCGATCCTCGAGCGAGCGCTGCAACCGGGCACCAAGCTGCCCGAAGACGAGATCGGCGCCCATTTCGCCATGAGCCGCACCCTGGTGCGCGCCGTCCTTGCCAAGCTGGCGGCCGAGGGACTGGTTGACGCCCGTCCCAAGCGCACTGCCACCGTCGCGGTCCCGACGCTCGCCGAAGCCCGCGACGTCTTCGAGGTCCGTCGGGCGCTCGAAGCCGAAGTCGTCCGCCTCGTCGTCAAGCGCTGGAAGCCCAGCTTTGGCGCCGAACTCGAAGGCCTGGTGCGCGAGGAAGAAGCGGCCCGCGAGCGGCACGAAGAACACGTCTGGGGCCGCCTCGCCGGCGAGTTCCACATCCGCCTCGCCAAACTCTCCGGCAATGCGCTGCTCGAAAAGTACATGGCCGAGTTGGTGACGCGCTGCTCGCTGATCCTCGCCGTCTTCGGCAAGCCGCATAGCCATGACGGCCATGCCAACGAGCATGCAGAGATCATCGCCGCGCTGCGCTCCCGCGACGCGGCGCGCGCCGTCGAGCTGATGGATCACCACATGGGTGTCGTCGAGAGCCGGGCCATCGTCGGCCCCGAGGAAGAGACGCGCCCCGCCATCGGCGACGTGCTCGCCCGCTATGCCGGCGCCATCACGGCGCGGGAAACCGCCACCCCGCTGGTCCGCAAGGCGCGCACCAAATGAGCGAGCCCGGCTACACCCATTTCGACTTCGAGGCGCTCACCGCCCGCCAGCGCTACAAGCTGCTGATCGGCACCGTGATCCCGCGTCCCATCGCCTTCATCACCACCACCAGCCGGGAAGGGCGCCACAATGCCGGCCCCTTCAGCTTCTTCAATGTCCTCACCCACGATCCGGCCATCGTCGCCATAGGGGTCGAGAACTATGACGACGGCCGCATGAAGGACACCTCGCGCAACATCCGCGACACCGAGGATTTTACCGTCCACATCGTCGACGATGCGCTGGCCGCCCAGATGGAGATTTGCGCCGTCAAGTTCGGCCCCGATGTCGATGAACTGGCCGAGGCAGGTCTCGAGACGGTGCCCGGCACCGCCGTCATCAGCCCGCGCATTGTCACCGCGCCCGCCGCCCTCGAATGCCGCCGCTACATGACGCTCGAAGTCGGCAAGGCCCGCGAGATCATCCTCGGCAAGGTGCTCGGCGTCCATATTCGCGCCGACCTCGTCGACGCCGAAACGCTGCATGTCGATCAGGCCGGCATGGATGCCATCGGCCGGCTCGGCGGCAATTCCTATTCGCGCACGCGCGATCAGTTCGACATCAAGACCCTGACTGTCGGCGAATACGAACAGCACAAGGCCGCGCGCCAGGTGCTCGAGACCGGCGCCGCCCGTTAGGCGCCGGAGACCACCGGACTGACCCAATCGCAGCGCCACCGCGTTGCCGAGACGGAGAGCGCATCCCGCGTTCTCCGAACGATGAAACCTGGACTTTTTGGGGGTGCAACCTATGTCCAACTTCAAGCTCAACCGCCGTCATTTCCTCGGCAGCGCCGCTGCCGGCTCGCTGCTGCTCGCCAGCGGCCTGCGCGTGCAGGCCGCCGAACCGCTGACCATCGGCATGATCTATGTCGGCCCGGTCACCGACTTCGGCTGGAACCAGGCCCATGCGGTTGGCGCCGCCGCGCTCAAGGCGCTGCCCGACGTCACCGTCGTCGAAGAAGAAAACGTCCCCGAGACCGATGCCGTCGCCCAGTCGATGGAATCCATGATCAACCTCGATGGCGCCAAGCTGCTGTTCCCGACTTCGTTCGGCTACTTCGACCCCTTCATGAAGGAAGCCGCCGCAAAGCATCCAGACGTCGAGTTCCGTCACCCGACCTCGCTCTGGAACAAGGACACCGACCCGATGAACCTGGGGGGCTATTTCTGCTACCTCGACCAGGGTCACTACGTGAACGGCATCGCTGCCGGTCTCTCCACCACCTCCAACAAGATCGGCTTCATCGCCGCCAAGCCGATCGCGCTGGTGCTGCGCAACGTCAACGCCTTCCTGATGGGCGTCAAGAAAGTGAACCCGGCTGCCGAGGTCCGTCTCATCATCACCGGCGAATGGTCGCTGCCGGTGCGCGAGGCCGAAGCCACCAATGCGCTCGTCGATGCCGGCTGCGACGTCATCGCCTGCCACGTCGATAGCCCGAAAGTCATCGTCGAGACCGCCGAACAGCGCGGCGTCAAATCCTGCGGCCACAATGCCGACCAGGCCTCGCTGGCGCCAAAGGGTTTCATCACCGGCGCCGAACTGAAGTGGGGCACCGTCTATACCCAGTACGCCAAGCTGATCGCTGCCGGCGAAAAGCTGCCCAACGTCAACGAAGGTGGCTACGACAAGGACATGGTCGCCTCGACTGCTTTCGGCGCAGGCGCCACCGAAGCCGCCATCGCCGCTGCCACCAAGGCCATCGAAGAGACCAAAGCTGGCACCCCGATCTTCGTCGGCCCGCTCAAGGACAATACCGGCAAGGTGGTCATCGAAGGCACGCTCGGCCTCTATGACGGCGCCCTCTGGGGCACCGACTATCTGCTTGAAGGCATCGTTGGCTCGATCACCTGACTCTATCCGGCGTTCCCAAACGCCGGGTCACCCGAGGCGGCGGCTCCCTGTCGCCGCCTCATCCTTTTCTGAAGACAGAAGAGCCGGCCCATCGCTGGACCGGCTCTCAACATCAAACTACTGGCGCTTACTGGCGGCAGGTCCAGACGAAGTCGGTGCCATCGAACGTGCGCTTCGGCGTGCCGCCGGCAGCCAGGCACTCCTCGCGCACATCGACAGTGGCAGTCTGCGGATAGAACGCATCGCCGGGGCTGGTGATCGGCCCGTTCACCTTCGCGCCCTTGCTCCCCTGGCCGAGCGGTAGCAGCACGATCGGGGTGTTGATCGGGTTGAACTGCAGCGGGCCAGCAGAAACGCCACCGACGGAAGCGAGCGTGGCAGTGGCAACGAGGGCGGCGGCGAGGGCGAAACGGATCATTTGGGTGTCTCCTGAAAGGGTTGCGCTTGATTGCGTTGATCCACCTTCTAGAGATGTCGCCCTGAAGCCTCGCTGATCTGCTCGTTCATAATACTTTCAGTTGGCACGCCCAAAAACCGGCCCAAAAACTGCCCCACCTTGCCCTTCCGGCACTTCTCCTCTACACCCGCGCGCAACAGGCGCCCTCCCACGCGCCCCCCTTGCTTGCCAGGTAGTTGCCGAAACGCGTGCGCTGTCCCGCCGGGACGCGCCGTTTGGCATTGATGAAAGTCCGAAATTCCATGTCAGAAATCGCGTCCGATATCGCGTCCGAAACAGTCATCGCGCCGGTCCTGCCCGAAACGCTACACCCCGCATTGGCCCGCGCACTTGCCGCCAAGGGCTACGAAACCCTTACTCCCGTGCAACTGCTGATGCTCGAACCGGCCAATGCCGGCGCCGATCTCCTGGTTTCCGCCCAGACCGGCTCCGGCAAGACCGTGGCCTTTGGCATGGCCATCTCGGCCATCCTGCTCGAAGACGCCGAACGCTTCGGCCAGGCCGGCCTGCCGCTCGGCCTCGTTATCGCCCCCACACGCGAACTTGCCATGCAGGTCCGCCGCGAGCTCGACTGGCTCTATGCCGAGGCCGGCGTCATTACCGCCGCCTGCGTCGGCGGCATGGACCAGCGCACCGAGCGCCGAGCGCTGGAACGCGGTGCTCACATCGTCGTCGGTACCCCCGGACGCCTTCGCGACCACATCACCCGCGGCGCCCTCGATCTTTCGGGCCTGCGCGCCGTGGTCCTCGACGAGGCCGACGAAATGCTCGACCTCGGCTTCCGCGAAGACCTCGAGTTCATCCTCGCCGCCGCCCCGGCCGAACGCCGCACCCTGATGTTTTCGGCGACCGTGCCGCCGGCCATCGCCAAGCTGGCCAAAACCTTCCAGCGGGACGCCGTGCGCGTCACCGCCACCGCCGCCACCGAGCGTCACGCCGATATCGATTACCAGCTGATGCTGGTGCAAAAGGACGAGCGCGAGCACGCCGTCATCAACGCGCTGCTCTACTATGACAGCTCCAATACCATCGTCTTCTGCCACACCCGCGAGGCCGTAAAGCACCTCGCCGCGCGCCTTGCCAATCGCGGCTTTGCCGTCGTGGCCCTCTCTGGCGAACTGACCCAGTCCGAGCGCACCAATGCGCTGCAATCGATGCGCGACGGCCGCGCCCGCGTCTGCGTCGCCACCGACGTTGCCGCCCGCGGCATCGATCTGCCCAATCTCGATCTCGTCATCCACGCCGACATGCCGACCAACCCGGACACCCTGCTGCACCGCTCCGGCCGCACCGGCCGCGCCGGCCGCAAGGGCATCTGCGTGTTGGTCGTCCCGGTCTATCGCCGCAACGCCGCCGCCCGCGTCCTCAGCCTCGCCAACCTGCAGGCCACGACCCGCGGGCCCGACCATGGCCGAGATCGAGCCAAGCAGCGCGCCCAGATCATCGAGCAGGCGCTGACCACCACCGAAGCCGACGAGATCGAGGCGCCGCTGGTTGCCGAACTGCTGGCCTCGGTCTCTGCCGAACGCCTCGCCGTTGCCTATCTGCGCCAGCAGATGTCGGCGCGCCCGGCGCCGGAAGAAACCTCCGAAATGCCGATCCCGCGCGACGACGGCAAGGCGCCGCGTCGTGAACGCTTCGTCGATGAAGGCGTACGTGCCCCCGATCTCTCCAACGGCGTCTGGTTCACCCTCTCGCTTGGCCGCCAGCACCGCGCCGATCCAAAGTGGCTGCTGCCGCTGATCTGCAAGGCCGGCGACGTCTCCAAGCGCGACATCGGCTCGATCAAGATCTTTGACAGCGAGACCAAGTTCGAAATCGCCGCCGACAAGGCCGACGCCTTCGCTGAACTGGTGAAGCAACCCGGCGCGCTGGAAAAGGGCGCCCGCATCGCCCGCGTCGATGAAAAGCTGACCCGCTCGGGCAAGCCATACTCGCGCCCGCGCTCGTCCACGCCCTACGAAAAACCCGCTCGTCCCGGCAAGCCTTACGAGCGGTCAGAGTCCCCGCACCCCAAGCCCAAGAAGTGGCCGACAGCCGCCGAACTCGATGCGCAGTACAGCGCCAAGCCCGCCGCCACGCCGACTGACGCAGCCCGCACCGAAGCCCCCCGCAAGAAGAAGTGGGAGCCGTCGCTCGACCCGACGTCTGCTCCTCGCACCGAGCGCGAACCGCATTTCAAGGTGCGCTCCGATCGCGGCGACGATCTCGGCACCCAGCCGGCTGCCGGCGACAAGCCGCGCAAGCCCAAAAAGCCGAGTACCAAGGACAAGGGCAAGCCCAAGTACAAGAATCGCCCTAACGCTGCCCCCATCACCGGCGCCAGCCCCCGCCCCAAGCCGAAAAAGCTGCCGCAGGACTGATGCCGCGGGCCGCCGACCGTAAGGGTGCAGAAAAAGTTTTGCTGCCCCTTGGCGCTTGAGCGCGCTCCAGATGGAGCGAAAGCTGGTCGGTACGTTGTCGCGCGCTGCATGAGCGGACCTCAAATCACCCCGTAATTCCGCCCGCGGAATGATTAGTGTTGCCACTTCGGTGCTGCCGCCTCCTGCGAGGAAGTGCCGTTTAAATCAATGGGAACAACATCTTAACAATCGCCTGCGACGCTGCCCCCATACTGACTTTTCTTTACTGGGGAACGTTATGGCCAAGGGTTTTAAGAACCTGAAATTGGGTAACAAACTGTCGCTCATGTCTGGCGTGGGCATTGTGCTGGTCGTCGGTTTGGTAGCCGCAAACACATATTTCGCTTCCGTCAATGAGATGCTGGGCGCCAGGGCCGACAATCAGGTCGCTATCGGTCGCGCCGTGCTCGACGCCAAGGTGAGCATGCGCGAAACCCAGATGGCGGCACGCGACATGCGCTTGGCCACCAGCCCTTATGATGCCGAGGACGCCGCCAAGGCCGAGCAGGCTCGCCTGCAGGAAATGATCGAAAAGCTTGAGGCGGCCAAGGCCCGCATGACGCTCTCGGCGAACATCGAACGTGTCGAGACAGCCATCACGTCGGCCACGTCCTATGTTGACCTCAGCATCCAGATGCTCCCCATCCTCAAGCGCAAGATGGCGCTGCCACCCGGTAGCGTCGACCTTGGTGTGGCCAAGTCGCTGACGGACGTGCAGGACCAGATGCGGGAAGCCTCCACCGCGACGGTCGCCGCCGTCGATGAGATCGTCGCCGGGACACGTGAAGTCGAACTCGCGGTCGAGGCTGAAGCCAAGACGCAAGCCCAGCTCTCGCTGCTGTCCAGCCTTGTCCTTGGTCTTCTCACCATTGTCGCCATGGCCGGCACTGCGGTGATGGGCGCCAAGCAGATCGCCAGGCCGATCCGCCAGATCACCACGCGCATGTCCACCCTCGCCGCCAATGATCTCGAGGCCGACATCCCCTATCTTGGTCGCACCGACGAGATCGGTGCCATGGCCGCCGCCGTACAGGTGTTCCGCGAAAACGCCATCCAGGTCGCCGAGCTCAACGCCGCCGACTGGTACGAACCGGCCAGACCCGCGAGCGCAGTGCCGCCATGGCTTTGCTCGTCCAGGAACTGGGGAGCGTCGTCGACGCCGCCGTCGATGGCGACTTCTCCCAGCGCATCACTGCGACCTTCAAGGATGCCGACCTGACTGGCGTGGCCACCAGCGTCAACAACCTGGTCGAAACCGTCGATCGTGGTCTGGTCGAAACCGGCGACGTCCTGGCGGCGCTCGCCCGCACCGACCTCACATTGCAGGTGCAGGGCGACTATCGTGGCGCTTTCGCCAAGCTCAAGGCCGACACCAACGCGGTGGTCGACAATCTCACCAACGTCGTCGGCCAGTTGCGCCACACCTCCGGGTCGCTGAAGACCGCCACCGGCGAAATCCTTGCCGGCGCCAACGATCTGGCCGAACGCACCACCAAGCAGGCGTCCGCCATCGAGGAAACCTCGGCGGCCATGGAACAGCTTGCCAACACCGTCACCGACAATGCCCGCCGCGCCGAGCAGGCCAGCGCCAAGGCCAGGATCGTTGCCACAACCGCCGATCAGACCGGCCAGGTCATGACCCGGTCCAACGAGGCCATGGAGCGGATATCGTCCTCGTCGGCCAAGATCTCCAACATCATTGGCCTGATCGACGACATCGCCTTCCAGACCAATCTCCTCGCGCTCAACGCTTCCGTTGAAGCCGCTCGGGCAGGGGACGCCGGCAAGGGCTTTGCCGTAGTCGCCGTGGAGGTCCGCCGTCTTGCCCAGTCGGCTGCAAGCGCTTCCAGCGACGTCAAGGAACTGATCGAACAGTCGACTGGCGAAGTGAACTCGGGCAGCAAGCTTGTCGCCGAGGCCACCCCGAAGCTGGTCTCCATGCTCGCTGACGTGCGCGAAAGCGCCGAGCTGACGCAGGGTATCTCCGATGCCACCCGCGATCAGTCCAGCGCCATCACCGAGGTCACCACTGCCATCCGGCAGATGGACGAGATGACCCAGCACAACGCGGCGCTCGTCGAGGAAACCAACGCTGCCATCGAGCAGACTGAAGGCCAGGCCAACGAGCTCGACCGGATCGTCGACGTCTTCGTTGTCGACGCCTCACCGCGCCGCGTCCTGCGCCAGCCGCCCGCCGCTCCGACGTCCGGTGCTCGTGCACTCCAGTCCCGCGTCCGCGCCGCCGCCGAGACCTACGTGACCTCCGGGAATGCTGCGCTGAGGGCTGACTGGGACGAATTCTGAGACCGTCTGGCCTTAGCCAGCCCCACCAATGAAAAGGGGTGGAGCCATCAGCCCCACCCCTTCTTTGTTGGCGTCGAGCCGACCTAGCGGCTGGGGCTCGGCGGCATCCCATGGGCCTTGCGCCAGGCCTGGTATTCGTCCTCGGCGTCCGGATGCAGCGGGTAGTAGCGGCGGAGGTCGGCGCCAGCCATCAGCTTCTCGCGCGAATACACTTCCCACTCGGAGTGCTTCTGGGAGTCCTCGATGACCTTTTCGGCCATGCTCTGCGGCAGCACGACTACGCCGTCATCATCGGCGAGGATGATGTCGCCCGGGATCACCGTAACGCCGCCGCACGAGATCGGCACGTTCACCGCGTTGGGGAAGATGCCCGTCTGTACGTGGTAGTTCGGCGTCCAGCCGCGCAGCCAGGTCGCGAGCCCGAGCTTTTCCACATTCGGGCGGTCGCGCATCACGCCGTCGATGACGATGCCGGCGCCGCCGCGACCCTTGAAGTAGGTCGACATCATGTCGCCGAACACGCCCGAGCTCATGTCGCCCCGTGCGTCGACCACCACCACGTCACCGGCTTCGATCTCGTAGAGCACGTGACGGTGCAGCTGCGTCTCCGGGTCGGCATATTCGCCTTCGCTGAACAGGTCAGGCCGCTGCGGCAGGAACTGCAAGGTCTGGGCGACACCCACGATCGACTTGCCCGGGTTCTGTGTCACCGGGCCGAGCATGTGCGGGTTGCGGAAGCCCGCGTGGCCCAGTGACCCGGCCACCGTGGCGGTGCCGATGTCCTTGAGGGCCTCGATAATGTCCTTGCTCGGGCGCTTGAACGCCGGGATGGGGCTGTGAACGATCTTCATTCTATTCCTCCTCGAAAACCTGTTTTGCGGCTACCAGTTGGTGACCGAGCCATCGATACGCTTCCAGTGCGGAGCCTCCCAGAACTTGAAACTCTGCTTCTGCACGGCCTTCTCGTCGACCTCGATGCCGAGGCCCGGACCGGTAGGCAGGGATAGGTGGCGCCTTCGAGGCGCGGCTGCACCGGGAAGAGGTCGGAGTCGAACGCCCCCATGTAGTTCTCCGCTGGCGAAGCCCGCGTCTCGAGCCAGGCAAAGTTCGCCACTGCCGCCGAGAAATGGATCGTCGCCGCCGTGCAGATCGGTCCCAGCGGATTGTGCGGCATCATGTCGACATAATGCGCCTCGCTCCAGCCGGCGACCTTCATGGACTCGGTCAGCCCGCCGACATTGCAGACGTCGATACGGTTGAACTGGTGGATGCCGCGTTCGATGTACGGGAGGAACTGCCACTTGCTGGCGAACTCCTCGCCAATCGCGAAAGGCACGTCCGTCAACTTGCGCAGGGACTCGTAGGCCTCCGGCGTCTCGTCACGGATCGGCTCTTCGAGGAAGTCGAGCGTGCCCGACGGCATTTTCTGGCAAAAGCTCGCCGTCTCGGCGATGCTGAGCCGGTGGTGATAGTCGATGCCGAGCACCGCCCGATCACCCAGTTCTTCGCGCGCCCGCACCATCCAGCGGGCCGTGTCGGCAATCGACTGGCGCGGCTCGTGAATGCCGTCGCGGTCGCCGGCCGGGAAGAAGCGGATGACGTCCCAGCCGCGCTCGCGCAATGCCTTGGCCTGCGCGATCATCTCTTCGCCCGGACCGGCAGAGGTCGAGGCAAACGTCGGAATGCGGTCGCGCTGCTTGCCGCCGAGCAGTTCGTAGACCGGCACGCCCAGCGCTTTGCCCTTGATGTCGTGCAGCGCGATATCGATCGCCGAGATCGCCGCCTGCAACACCCGGCCGCCTTCAAAATACTGGCTGCGATACATTTCCTGCCAGATCGCACCGATGTTGAACGCGTCCTTGCCGATCAGCCATTCACGATAGTGCTCGATGGCGCCGACCACGGCCTTCTCGCGGCCCGAAAGACCGCTTTCGCCCCAGCCATAAACGCCGGAGTCGGTCTCCACCTTGACGATCAGCTGGTTCCGGTGACCGACCCAGGTCGGATAGCTCTTGATCTCGGTAATCTTCATTTTGTTTTGGGCTCTACCAACTCGTGAGGGTGCCGTCTTCCAGCCGGGCAACCGGCAGGTAGGCGGGGGCGTAGGGGTATTTTTCGGCGACCTTTTCGTCGATCTCGACGCCATGGCCGGGGGCTTCGCCCGGCTGCAGGTAGCCGCGATCATAGCTCCAGCTGCACGGGAACATCTCGTGCGTGGCTTCGGTGTAGCCGGAGAATTCCTGGATGCCGAAATTGTTGATCGCCACATCGACATGGATGTTGCAACCCATGGCGACCGGGGACACGTCCATCGGCCCGTGGCAGGCCGAGCGCACATGGTAGATCGAGGCAAAGTCGAAGATCTTCTTGAGCCCCGTCACGCCGCCCGCATGCACCGAGGTGACGCGGATATAGTCGATCAACTGCTCGGTGATCAGCGTCGTGGTGTCAAAGATCGAGTTGAACACTTCACCCACCGCCAGCGGCTGGGTGGTGTGCTGCCGGATGATCCGAAAACCTTCCTGCAGTTCGGCCGGGATCGCATCCTCCAGCCAGAACAGCCGGAACGGCTCGAGGTCCTTGCCAAGCCGCGCCGCTTCGATCGGCGTCAGCCGGTGATGCACGTCGTGCAGCAGGTGCACGTCATAGCCGACCGCATCGCGGAGCTTTTCGAAGAGTTTCGGTACTAGCGGCAGGTACTTATGCGTCGCCCACACTTCCTCGTTGGGGAGGGGATGGATCATGCCGCCCGCCGCCTGATCGGTGGAGGGGCCGGTGCCATAGATCGGCGGCAGTCCGGGGATCGACACCTGCGCCCGGATCGCATCGAGCCCTTGCTCGCGCATCGCCACGACACCCTCGACGACTTCGCCGATATCGAGCCCGCCGACGTGCTTGTAGACCATCACCTTGTCGCGACTCTTGCCGCCGAGCAACTGATAGAGCGGCATGTTGGCCGCCTTGGCCTTGATGTCCCAGAGCGCCATGTCGATGGCGCCGATCGCCGCCATGGTGATCGGTCCGCGCCGCCAGTAGGCGCCCTTGTAGAGATACTGCCAGATGTCCTCGGTCCGCAGCGCATCCTTGCCGATCAGCGTCGGGATCACGTGATCCTTGAGGTAGCTCGCGACGCTGAGTTCGCGTCCGTTCACCGTGCCATCGCCGATGCCGGTGAGGCCCTGATCGGTGTAGACCTTGACGGTAACGAAGTTGCGACCGGGCGAGGCGACGATGACTTTGATGTCGGTGATCTTCATGAGGGTCTCGGCAATGAGCAAAGGGGCAGGGCCCCAGGGCGGGGCGGCAGACAGGTGACGATCAGCGAACGGAATTTCCCCCGTTCAACGCCAGAATTTCGTGGGCTCCTCCCACGTTCAAGCTGGACTTTTCGTAGTCCTTATCGCCGGAACAAACTGGAATGTCAGGTTATCTGGGGCGCGGAAAGCTTGTCAACAAACCGCGCCAACTAATTGCATTCTTTTGTATTTCCGTCTTTGGACGCGCCACATCGCCGCCCACCACACCGTGGCCGGCCACTCCGCCTCCCAACGGTATTCTGTTACCGAAGCAGCGACTGTCCTCCATCGATGTTGAGCACTGCGCCGGTGATATGGCGAGCTGCAGATGACGCCAGAAAGGCGATGCCGTCGGCAATGTCATCCGCCAGCGCCGGCTTGCCGCCGGTGATCGGCACGTCGCCCGCCGGAAACTCCACGGGGATACGCGACAGGTCGGTATTGCGCCGGAACGTGTTGAGGCCGATCCCCGTCACCGTCGAGCCCGGACAGACCGTGTTGACCCGGATCTTGGCATGCGACAGCTCCAGCGACAGCTGCGTCGCCAGCGCCAGTTGCGCCGCCTTGCTGGCCGAATAGCAGGCCGCGCCCGCCGTCGAGAACGTCCGTTGCCCGTTGATCGAGGAAACGATCGTCACCGTCCCGCCGCCTGCGGCCTTGAGCATCGCACACCCAGGTGCAGCGCCAGATAGGTGCCACGCAGGTTGACATGCATCGTGCGGTCCCACTCGGCCGGCGTGATGTCGTCGATCGGCGCCCACACCCCATTGATACCGGCGCAGAGCACCAGCGTATCGAGCCGCCCTGCCTTGGCCGCGAAGGCCTCGAAGGCGCCGCGCATCTGCATCTCGTTGCCGACATCGGCCATCAGCGTGAACGCCTCGCCGCCCTTGGCGATGATGTCGTCGCGCACGCTCGCCATGCCAGTCTCGACATGGTCGAGCAGTCCGACCATGGCGCCGCGCGACGCCAGCAGCCGCGCTGTCGCCGCGCCGATCCCCGAGCCGCCCCCGGTGACCAGCGCCACCTGTCCGGCCAGTTCGCCCGTCCCCTCAGTCATTCGTCGCTCCCCGGAATCTCTGCCGATATCGCTATAGCCGTCTCGACCACGCCGGCCCGCAGCCGCTCCCGCGTCGCCGCATCCTTGTCGGAGAGAAACGGGATGCTCAGCGCCCCCAGAAACTGGCCGTCCGGCGCAAACACCGGCGCCGCCACCGCATGCACCGTGCCGTTATGCTCGCCCATTTCCTCGGCAAAGCCCTGCTGCCGGATCTTCTTGAGATCAGCGCGGAGCTTTTCGGGATCGGTGATCGTCTTGGCCGTGTAGCGCGTCAGCGGCGCGCCGAGCTGCCGCTCCAGCTCGCCCGCCGGCATGTAGGCCAGAATGGTCTTGCTCGCCGCCCCCGCATGCAGCGGATAGCGCGTCCCGACGGCCGGGGCAGGGCTGTAATCGTGCTTGCCCAGGATCGCCACCACCACCTTGGCCATGTCCCCGTCGCGCACCGAGAGTTTCACCGGCTCCCCCAGCCGGTCGCGCAGCGCCTGCGCCAGCGGCGCCGCAATTGCAGCGACGTCATAGGTCACAGCCCGTGACACCCGCGCCGCCAGTTCGCTGACCCGCGGCCCGAGGGCAAAGCTGCCGGCCGCATCGCGGCGCACCAGCCGATGCGCCACCAGTGTGTTAAGGATGCGATAGACCGTCGAGCGCGGCAGCCCGAGCTCGCGCATGGCGCCGCGAATGGTCGTGCCTGCGGCGTCGCGCTCAAGCAGGTCGAGCAGCGCAATGGTGCGTTCGAGCACCGGCACGCCGTTGCGAAGCGTCTCCCCGTCCCGCATTCCCGATCCTCCCGGCGCTAGACCTAGCACCGGCCGACGCATCTGAAAAGTTCACATTTGGGATAATGCTGCTGCATATTTGAACAAGCAGGGCATTGGTCAAAGGGCGCGTTGACGGGCAGGGTGGGTCAACCTAGAATTCCAGATATGGGAAGGGCCTGTTCACACGCGAACCGGCAACGAGGAAATCATTCATGAAAATCACTGATCTGCGCTGTGCCGTCATCGGCAAGCACCCGATTGTCCGCATCGTCACCGATGAGGGCCTCTATGGTCTGGGGCGAGGTGGAATACACCAAGCCCTACCTGAAACCCTGGGTGCTGCATTTCCGCGACGCGCTGATCGGCGAGGACCCCACCGACGTCGAGCGCGTGATGCTGAAAATCCGCCAGCGCGGCAGCTTCAAGCCCTATGGCGCCGCCGTCTCGGCCATCGAACACGCCCTCTGGGACATTGCCGGCAAGGCCGCCAACGTGCCGGTCTACAAGCTGCTCGGCGGCAAGGTGCGCGACAAGGTCCGCGTCTATAACGGCTCGGTCCGCAAGGCCCGCGCCGGCGACCGCCCCGAGGACTTTGCCGCCGACGTCAAGTGGATGGCCGAGCAGCCGCAGGGCTTTTTCATGGTCAAGCAGGGCATCAGCTTCCACTCGTCCATGAAGACGACCCAGGAAGACTTCCACTACGGTGTCCGCCAGCCGCCCACCTATCACGGCGCCATGGACCAGGGGCAGATCTCTGAGCACAGCTTCAACTACATGCTCGATTGCGTCATCGCCATGAAGGAAGCCCTTGGCGACAAGGTCTCGCTCGCCCTCGACTGCGGCCCCGGCTGGTTCCTCAACGATGCCATCCGCTTTGCCCGCGCCGTGGAAAAATACAACCTCATGTGGCTCGAGGACATGCTGACCGGCGACTATGTCCCGTGGGTCAACCCGCAGGCCTATCGCGAGCTCACCACCTCCACCACCACGCCGATCCATACCGGCGAGCAGATCTACCTGCGCCACAATTTCAAGGAACTGATCGAGACTCAGGCCGTCCGCGTCATCGGTCCCGATCCGGCCGATATCGGCGGCATTGCCGAACTCAAGTGGGTCACCGAGCACGCCTACATGCATTCGATCATGATGGCCCCACACGGCACCGCCAACGGCCTGCTCGGCCTCGGCGCGCTGATCAACGTCTGCGCCACCCTGCCGGCCAACTACATCGCCTTTGAGTACCCCTCGGCCTCCGACCCCTGGTGGAACGACATCGTAATCGGTCTCCCCGATGGCCCGATCGTCAAAAACTCCCACGTCGACCTTCTCCCGGCTCCCGGCCTCGGGCTCGACATCGACGCCGTCGGCGCCAAAAAGTACCTCAAGGAAGAAGACGCCGGCTTCTTCGACGCCTGACGGCAGGCCCCCCTTGCGGGACTCCGAGCCGACCGCAGGCCAGATCGCTCCCGTGGAGCGATTTGAGACGAGATGGCCACGAGGGCTGTTCCCGAGTGCTTGGCCGCGTGCACCGGCAGCAGTGTCACCTCCCCCCTTGCGGGGGAGGGACAGGGTGGGGGGTGGGAGAGCCCGATCTGTTCGAGCCGCTCACCACACGCGCCCCATCTTCTTCCGACTGGTCTGGACAAGGGTGATGCTATGCGGTCCTGTGTCGGCGGGCTATTCACACCCGCCCAGCACCTCAAAACCGAACGATTTCAGCTATTTGAGCTTCGCTTCACGATCTTCCGCAAAACCAGTTGATCCCCGCGAGCATTGCCGCTACAAGGCACCCCGAAACGACACCCCGGCGCCTCGCGCCGCTGTCCTTTCCTTGCGCTTCGCGCTTGGGGAATAGTTCAACGGTAGAACTACGGACTCTGACTCCGTCAATCTTGGTTCGAATCCAGGTTCCCCAGCCAGCGCCAACTATCTGAAAATATTAGTGGTTTTGGCAGATTTGCGGATTTTCCTGTAGTCCACAGTGTGCCAGCCATGTGCCGTGTAAAAACCAGCATTTCTCAGCACTTCTTGCTCCTCCCCGCGCCTCCGTGGCACATGAGATGGCACATTGTGATGAAGCGTATCGGAGCCTTCACAAGGGGTGAGAGCTTGTGCGCGAAGCGAGAAAATGACCGCACATTGGGCTGACTGGCAGGCCTACACTTGGAAGAACGAGCTGGCCCTGCAAGCGGCCCAGGTCCGTGAGCATATCCTCGAGGTCCTAGATGAGGGTTTCAACGGCGAGCACAACCCGCACCACATGCTCGAACGTGCCCTTTGCCTCAGCGCTTTCTGCGTCCGCCGACTGCTAGAGAAACGGCTGTTGACGGACAGCTTCAGCGCGATTGAGTTGGAAGTCCGAACGTTCCCCAAAGTTGAGCGCGACATTGATCGGCCCGCTTTCCATAGATCAGCCGGCGGGACACTTGCCAACTTTGAGCTCGCAGCACCGGCTATCGTGCGCCTCAAGCCGAAGGGCCTCGCGGATGAGATAATTCACTCGTCACAGTTGATGGTGATTGGCGACCAGGCGGGCCTCGCTGATGGGATGTTGATAGTCTCGGATTGGCACCTGAGGTCGCGAATTATCCACCTGAGCATCGCCGAATATCAAAGCTTCACGGGCGCCGTTCTCGCCGATGAAGTAAAGGCGGCGCGGGACGAGTGGGATCCAAAAAGTGGTCGCGTAGTTTCCACGCGACTGTAGGCTTGTCGGCGTCTTCGCCCTAAGGTTGTTTACTTTAACGGGGATGCGTCTATGGACATACCAACTGCGCTTACCAGTGTGAGTACCGCGCTAGGGATCGTTTCGGCCCTTCGCAACATCGAGAAGGACTTCGACGCGGCGAGCTTCAAGCTTCATGTGGCCGATCTCGCCAGCCAACTTGCTGATGCCAAGATCGCGCTGCTTGAGCTGCAAGACGTGATGCAGCAGAAGGACCGGGAACTTGCCCGCCTAAAGGACTCCTTCGCCGTCAAGGAAACCTTGGTGCACCAAGGGGGCTTCGACTTCATCCCCGACTCCGACGGCGGAATTCATGGCTACGCTGTATGTCCCCGCTGCCTGGGCGTCGACGGCCGGATAATGCGGCTCGTACGTGGAGTACTGGATGGCCGGCGCATCGCCACCTGCCCACAGTGCAAGCAGAACTTCGACTCCCACGATGCATATGCGGGCTGAGGCCGACGCGGAGGCGGTAAGGGAGACTTGCTACCTATGCGGCCACGCTATGCTGCCTGGCGAGGCAACGAATGTTGACCACATCCCGCCGAAGCAAACGATGACGCCCGGTCTGCGGAGAAAATATGCACCCGTCCGGCTTGTGACGCGTCGGGTTCATTCCGCCTGCAACCTCTCGTACGAGATGGATGAGCGGTACTTTGTCCAGAACCTCGTGCCCTACCTCAGGGGAGGGAACGAACCGGCCACGGCCCTCTATCGAAAGACGATCGAGGAATATCATGCCGGCATGAATGTCGGCTTGGTCAACAGGATCAAGGGGCAGTGGACGAACAAGGTCGGGAACATCCTTCTGCCAGCCAGCACGATGGCGTACCAGTTCGAAGGCGATCGGTTTTACCGTGTTGCCGACAAGATCGTGCGAGGGTTACATTACGTCGAAACCGGATATGTCCTCCCGCAAGACGTAAAGATCGTGTGGGATATCACGTTCCCCCGTTCGAACCCGCCTCAGCACTTTGAACTATTTATGCTGGATCCGAGGCGCAGACGAGCAAGGGTAATCACCAAGGTGTATTCGCCTATCGGCACAGGACGGAGAATCCCGGGTGGAACTATTGGGCGATGTTGCTCTGGGACAAGATCCTCCTCATGGCAATCTTTCCTTTGGGCGAGGGATTCCCGCCTGACTAGGAGGAGGTGTGAATGTTCGCCCGCTTGTTGCCGGTGCTCCCCATCGCCATTGGCCTCGCGGCAATGATGGCCACGGCGGTGATACTGTATCCGGGAGACAGAGATGTGAGCTACCTGCCAGCCGGTTTGGCGGCCGCGGTCGTGGGCGCGGTGACAGGCGGCATTGCGTTCAGAGTCTTGCTCTGGTCCCTGAAACGGCGACGATAATTTCGGTGAGCCTCCGCGCAGGCTCTAGCCTTTCGGCCAGGAGCCATCATCGCGGAAGTCGGGATCGCTGCCATATCATGACGCTCATTGCACAACTCGATTTAGGCGGAGCAACGCTTCTCATTGGCGACGCGATAGTCACCTCGAACCGATCTCCTGGGAAGCCAATCATTCTGCCGACCGGCATAGCGGCCGATCTGCAGAGCAAGTCGCTGCCGGTCTCACGTGGTGTTCGCAAACTTCAGCCCCTGGATGAGCAAACGGTTCTCGCATGGGCAGGCGACCTCGAGCAGGCCAGAGTCGTTATCCGACATCTGCGGGATCGGCCGCGGTGGACCGACGAGGAGAGCTTCCTAGATCTCGTCTTTCAGGTGGCTGAAGAGTGGAGGGACAACCTCACGGTGCTCGCAACGCTTCTTCTCCCGGGAGAAGCCACTGCAGACCGCATACGGGAAGGTTACTCAAGTCTCTAATCCGGAAGGCTTCGTCGCCGGCAGCGGGGCGGATCATCTTGTTCGCGTACTGGAGCGCACACTCGTCTGGCGTCCAGGCACGCACGCAGACCCATTCATTGCCCAAACGTCATTTGCTAATCAGCTCGTCTGCCAACTCATGGGCTGGCAAGAAGCTACGGGCGAGGGCATCGCTGACGGATGGGGCGGGGCTTTTGAGGGCATCATTATCACTCCAGATCGGGCCGGTTCGCTGCCTCCCGTCGTGTTGCTGACAGTGCGGGCTGACGTGCTCGCTAGCGGGACCGCTAGGCTACAGCCAGCCCCGACGGTACTTAATGTCCGCACAAACCGTGACCACCATGTCATCAGGCTGCTGTCGCTCGACAGAGGCGTCGAAAGGGCAGAGGTTCACGCGTTCGGCCCGCTTGTCGATGCGCTCGACTTTGGCCTTGAACATGTTCCGCCGTTAGAATTTGATCAGATAGCCGCCTTTATCGACCTGGAGGCAGTGCACGCAGGGGACTCAATGACCACTCTACTGGGCGGCGGTGACCTTTCCGATCTCTTGCGCTTTTCCAACCTGGAAGGAACGGGCATTATGTCCATAAGCGCCGAGCTAATGGCGCACGTAGCCCAAGCGGCTCACGCCCGAAATGGTTGGACCTATCTTGTCTAAGTGTGGGTCTACCGGCTCGCCGGGTTTTCGACCCGGGGGTATCTGGGCATGGCGTCGATCCCGTCCGGACTACCTGAGTTTGATGCGCACAGGCTCGTCGGCCGGTTCAAGGTCGGCGTTCTTGATCGTAGCGCGTAACGCGCCGATTACGGATTTGCCGCGCGCATTTATTTCCTCGGTGGGGTAGGGCCGGGGCATCAACGCCCTACTACAAGCCGCCAGTGGGAGGCACACTAATGCGAAGAGCAACGGCCGGCTTTATCGGCTTAACAACTGGTATTGCACTTGGTACCGGGACCGCCCAGCGATGGGGCGCCGATATCGAAGCATTTGCTGCCTCCCCGTCTGGCAGCACCTTGTTAGCCGGCTTCGGGGGCGTCCTTGTCGCCGGAGTAATCTCCTACGTGATCGCAGAAAGAGGCAGTCAGATCACCCTGCGGCGGGACGAAGAGGCACGGCTCAACGTAGAGCAAGCGGGGGCAAGTAGAGCGATAATCACCGCGCAGCGGCTCACCAACCTCGCCTACAATCTGCAGCTGATCGTTGATGAGGCACGTAGTCGGGTTGCCCCCAACACTCCGGCCTCGGAACTTTGGAGCGTCATCACACCCACAGTCATGCCCGAGAACGCGGCGCCCCAGTTCGTGAGCGAGGACTTTGTGCCCTTTATCAAGGCGAAGGCGGCGGACGTCATCAATGACTGCATACGGCTGAGCGATGAGGTTGAAACCTTGCGCGCCTGCCTCGCCCGCTACAATTCGCTCCGCGGTAGCTGGGATGCCTTCGCCGCCGAGTTCAGCACACCCGTTCAGAACCCGGATGGGTCTTTCGAGACAACGTTCCAAAGCGAATATGCAAGTCGCGCAGCGATGCAGGCCCACATCCTTGGCGATCTTGTTGCGAATTTTGCAGATCGCCCGGCAAGAGTCGTTGCCCAGGGCAAGGCTGTGGCCACTAAGCTGAGCAAGGTGTCGAAGGAGTATTTCGGCAACCGCCCAGGTCTGACGATCGTCTACGACGTCTGAATGCGCGGCTGGCGCCGCAGCGTTCATCCCTGCCATTCCACTTTGGTTTCTGCGTATCTTGCAAAGTTCTATCTTGTGGAGCAGCGCCTGGCCAGGTGCGAAGGAGCGGCTCACAATGCGTGTCACCAACTCGGCTCTGGGGAATGACGGGAAGGCCGACGAGAATGACCGCAAGACCTGCTGGACCATTGGCCGACTATCAGCCGCAGTAGAGCACTCTAGGCGCCGACGGCTGACGCAATCGGCTGCCGGTCGGGCGTAATCGGCACCCGGTCGAGGATCCGCTTGACGGTCATCGGCTGCATGCCCACGGCGGCCCCGATCATCCGGTAGCTATCACCATTGTCCCGCATGCCCCGCATGGTGGAGAGTATGCGCTGCTGGTCCTCGTTCTCGACCAGACGGCCATCCACAACGTCATAGCCATACGGCGGTTTCCCACCACCATACACGCCCTGCGAGGCCAGATGTCGCTTCACCTCACGGATGCGCTCCCGGATGCGGTCTCGCTCCTGCTCTGCGACGGCCGAGAGGATCGTGAACACCATCTTGCTGATACCATTGCTGGTCACGTCTCCGCCAAGATCGAGCATCACCAAACCAACACCCTGGGCTTTCATCTCCTCCAATGTGCCGAGCGCGTCCGAGGCCGAGCGAAACATTCGATCAAGCTTCGGCGTAACGATCACGTCGCCCTTCTCGATGATGCCGAGCAGTTTGGCGCCGGCGGGTCGCTCCGCAAGCGGTACAGAGCCGCTGACACCCGACTCGACGTAGACGTCAGCCAGTTGCCATCCCTGCATCAGCGCGTAGCCGAGCACCTTGTTGCGCTGAGTGTCGAGGCTATCGCCGGTCGCCGCTTGCTCGGCGGTGGACACTCGGATGTACCCATAGACCTGCATTTTTCTGCCTCGTTTGTATCATTGCTTTAGCAATGTTACGGAATATGCGCTGATACGACACCTAGTCCAAGCACCGAAGTGCTTACTGCCGAAAGGCGTGCTGCCCAGGTTGCAGCGATAGGAAACGAGGAGGCAGCGCCTTACAGAAGTGTGCGCCGGCCTCGGCTGCGGGTAATGCCTCACCGCACCATACTGCAATTCCAGCGGTGGTCGCGCGGCCGGTCGTGGGCCTCCCGACGCTCCCGGCTGCAAGATTTCTTTTCCAGTTGGTCGGCCGGAGTTCTTTGCGGCAGTGCTGACATTCAATGGCGTGACGACAGACCCGGCGCCCTTGGTGTTTGCACCCGGTAGAGCAATACACCGACTTGGCATCGGTCGGGTGAACGTCCCGCCGCAATGCCGGGACTCGCGCAGGGAAAGTAGGTCGCGCCCGGAAGGGGTGAGGCCAATTGCTTGACGCGCGCACGGCTGGCGATGCGCTGCCGAATTCGTGACCGACCTCGTTCAAGACGCTCGGTCTGCTCCCGCCGTCCCGCCGCAAGGGCGAGAGTCGTCGGGATACGGTTGACCATTACTTCTTGCGAGGGCGCCTACGACCGCTTCTGGCCCCAAGCGGACGCTGATGGCGCGACGAGACATGCAGTGTCGTGCACTTGATGACTTCGTAAAACTCCCGTGGCAATATCAAGTGCGGCCCGGAGCCATGGCCCCGAGCCGCCATTGTCGCTGAAGGTTACTGCTCGAAGGCGCCCATCTGGAACAGCCCGCCCAGCCAGTCTTCGAGGTGCCAGCTGGTCTGCACGAGACCGTCCTCGTTGAACTCGTGGATATCGATCGTCATGATGGTGAAGGGGCGGCCCTTTGCCTCGAACCCCATGAACGGGCCGGCCTGGGTTGCCGTGTAGGTTGAGCGGACAACCACCTTGTTGCCCTCCTGGACGATGTCCTCGATCTTGATGTTGCCATCCTTGAACGTGGTGGCAAAGCCGGGAATCTGCTTCTTGAAGCCGTCGCGGCCCGGCTCCTCTCCCGGGGCGGCCGGGATATGCGCCCAGTCCTCGGCGAGGATCTGGTCCAGAAGGTTCGCATCGTTCGTGTTGAAGGTGTCGTAGAAGATGCGGATCTTTTCCTTGTAGTTGTCCTGGGCAAAGGCCGTGCCGGCAAACAGCGACAGGGCAGTGGAGGCGGTGGCAAGCGCCAGCAGCGCGCGGCGGGTGATCGACATGGTGGTCTCCTTGAGTGATCTGGGTTGCGGTCTCCGGTGAGCGACGCCATGCGCACCTTGCCGGAGACCATCCGGGCTTCAGTCTGTTCGGGCCTGAACGGCGAACCGTGTCCCGATGAGAGGAAGCTAATCTTTCGCTACAGGGAGATCATTGGTGGTAAAATTGATCCAGCGTTTCTTAAGGAGAAATGATGGTCGCCCAGCCGGCCCCGTTCAGGCAAGGGTGGGCGAACCGCCAAAGCCCTCTTTGCCAGCCAGAAAATCGAGCAGGCTGCGTGTCTTGGCGGGCAGGTAACTGCGTTCCGGATAGATACCTGCCAGCGCCACCGTCGGCGGCGTGAGTTCGGGCAGGAGCCGCTCCAGACGTCCCGCGTCCAGATAGGGCCGTGCCGCAAGGTGAGGCATTATGGCGATCCCCATCCCCTCCAGCGCAGCCTGAAACAGCACCGTCTCATTGGCACTCTGGAGCACAAACCGCATGTGCGCCTCCGGCGCATTCGGCCCCAGACCCAGCCGCACGCGCCCACCAGTGGTGACCGGGCTGTAGGCGAGAAAGGGCGCCCCCGTCAGGTCCTTCATCGTGCTGGGGCGCCCGATCCGATCCAGGAGATGCGGGGAAGCGACAAGAAGGAACGTGATGTCGGCCAGCCGGCGCGCGATCAAGCCCTCCTGCAAGGACGGACTGACTCGCAGGGCAAGATCATAGCCGTCCTCGACCAGATTGACCTGTCGTCCGCTCAGATCGAGATCCAGGTTCACCGCCGGGTACCTCTCCCTATAGGCCGCCAGCATGCGGACGAAGCCGGGCTCTGCCAGCCAGACCGGGAGCGAAATCTTGAGTGTGCCGCTCGGATCGATCGTCGACTGGGCCAGCCGGGCACCCACCTCATCCAGTCCCTCCAGGAGTGGCCGGACCGTCGCCAGGTAGACCGCTCCCGCTTCGGTGAGACTGACGCTGCGGCTGGTGCGGTGGAGAAGCCGCGCGCCGACCTGGGCCTCGATATGCTGCACGTGCTTGCTGGTCATGGCGGCCGAGAGGTTCAGGCGCTCCGCCACCACGGAGAAGTTCCTTGCCTCGGCCACCGCAGCGAAAACCCGCAGGCTGAGAAGGCTGTCCATGCTTTCCTCCGGAAGATCAGTTTGAACACAAGGCCCGCGAGCGCCCCAGAGTAGGCGGCGAACCGTTGCCGCTCGATGAAGAAAATCGGCCCATCCAGCAAGATCATCAACTGCAGAGAAAGTCTGCTTTCGGTCGTTGCGGAATGATCCCGCGCGTTTTGAGCGCTAGAAACAGCGCCAGAGACACCCGGGCCCGGCCCGTTCAACACTAGGAAAGGCTCGACACATGACAATGACCGCTACTCCCTCGCTTGCTCCCACCAGCCGCGGCTGGAACATCGCCATCTGGGGCGGCCAGATTGCGCTCTCCGGTCTCTACCTTATGGCCGCCGGGATGAAGGGCACCATGCCCATAGCCGATCTGGCCAACATGGGCATGGCCTGGACCTCAGGCGCGCCGGTCTTTCTGGTACGAGGCATCGCCGTGGTCGAATTCCTCGGCGCGGTGGGTGTGATCTTGCCGGCATTGACCCGCATCATGCCGCAGCTGACCGTGTGGGCCGCGGCAGGTCTGCTGGCGATCCAGGCTCTGGCCATCCCGTTCCATATGATCCGTGGCGAATTCGGCGTGCTCGGCTTCAACCTGATCTACGTCGCGCTGGCCCTCTTCGTGCTCTGGGGCCGCGCCCGCAAGGCCCCGATCGCGCCCCGCGCCTGACCCCCTGCTGATCCGGAGGCCGACATGGACACCGACGCACTCGAACTCGCCCGGCAACGCCAGGCCGACGGACTTTCCGAACGGCTGACCTGGGGCCCGGTGACCTTGTCGGTCACCAATTTCGGCGCGCGGAGGCGTTCTGGACCCAGGCCTTGGGCTTTGTCCGCCGCCCCCAACAGGGTCCTGGTCTGGCACTGGGCACCCACGACCGGACGCTGGTGGTGCTCACTCCCGGCGCCACCGGCCCGGTCGCCCGGGGCCACGCGGGGATGTACCATGTGGCGTTCGGCATGCCCTCCCAGGCGGAATTCTCGCGCCGGATGCTGCGCTTCATCGCACTCGGCCTGCCATTTTCACCGGTCGATCACCTGATGTCCAAGGCGCTCTACCTCTCTGATCCGGACGGGCACGGCATCGAGATCGCCTGGGAGACACCCGAGCGCTTCGGAAGCTTCGGCAATGACGGCGGCGGCTTCACCATGTTCGACGCCCAGGGCCGGGTCCATAGCGGGCGCGAACGCCTTGATGTTGCGGCCGAGCTGGCCCTCGCCGACGGCGTCGATCCCGCGCTGCCCTTGCACCGTGATGCAACGGTCGCGCATCTGCACCTGCACGTCCCGGCTCTGGAGCCGTCCCTCGCCTGGTTCGAGGGCCTGGGTTTTGCGCGCAACCTGCTTCTGGACCATGTCGGCATGGCCGATATGGGCGCTGGAGGGGCCTATACCCATCGGCTGGCCATGAACCTCTGGGCGGGTCCCGGCGCACGACCCGCGCCGGCGACCTCGGCGCGCCTGCTGTCCTATCGGCTGGAAACCAGCGACACCGCGACCTTCAGCTCCGCGGCAGCGCAACTGACCGAGGAGCCGACGACCGGGGCCCTGACCGGCACCGACCCCGCAGGCGTCACGCTGAACCTGTCGCTGAGCGCCACCCAGTCCCGCAAGGAGGTGGCGGCATGACCGCCCATGCCGCCCTCGCAGCGGTCCGCATCGCAGCCGCGCGCCGCCCCTGCTCTCTCGCCTGACAACGACCCAGTCCTCAAACCGGAGCCCTGCAATGGCTACCACGTCCTCTGCCTACCGCCCCGCACAGATCTGGTTGCACTGGATCGTTGTCGTCGGCGTGATCGTCCAGATTGGCTTCCACGATGCCATCGTCGCGGTTCTTGATGCCCGTGAGGCAGGGCAAGTACCTGCGGCCACGGACCTGACATCGGCCTGGGTCCATGTTGGCGTGGGCAGTACAATCCTGCTCGCTGTCATTGCGCGCTTCTACCTGCGCTGGCGCTACGGTGTTCCCGGCCACGCGGCCGGCACTTCGGCGCTGCAGGGTCGCCTCGCCGACGCCATGCACTTCTTGTTGTACGGCCTCCTGCTCGCAATGGTGGTGACCGGCATGCTGACCTGGAACGGGATCGCGCCACTGGGCGGCGTCCATTTCGGCATCAACATTGCACTGTTCTTCGCGGCCCTCGCCCATGCTGCCGCGGCCGTGTTCAATCAGTTTGTCCGCAAGGATGGGACGCTGGCGCGGATGCTTCCCGCGCGTCGGAAGTGAGGCGCCATGGCCAGCCCTGACACCCTGCCTCACACTTGGGCCACTGCCCTGTGGATCGCCCGAATCCTCGTTGCCACCCCGTTCCTTATCGCTGCATGGCTTGAAGGGCTATCCTCTCCTTCGGCCCTGACCGAAATGGACCTGATCTGGATCCCCGGCGCGCCGCTGTGGGTGGTCCGCGTCGTGGCGGCGGTTGAAGGGCTCGCCGCACTCTGCCTGATCATGCCTGGGCTGCTGCGGCTTCCTCCGTCGACTGTGACGGTTGGCGCTGCGGTTCTGCTGGTTATCCAGATCGCAGCCCTTGGACTCGACCTTTCCGCGGGCAGCTTCAGTGATCTCCCCGTGAAGGCGGTCATTCTGGCGCTGACCCTGCTCATCCTGTGGGTGCATCTGCGCCGGGTCACGGGGCTGTCTCATGGTCGTCTATGAAGTCGACCCGCACGTCGCGAGATCGATAGCCGCCGACTTCCGGACGCGGGTCGGCGGCCGCCATTTCTGCCCCAGCACGCCTGAAACAGAGAGATTGCACAATTGGACCTGACCCACGAGCACCTCCCGGCCCAGTCGGGTGAGACACGAAGCCTTGTCGTCCTCCTCCATGGCTTTGGCGCGAACGGCGCGGCAATGCTTGGGCTGGCAAAGGTTCTGTCGCCCTCACTGCCCGACACGGCTTTCCTCGCGCCTGATGCGCCGGGTCAGGCGGCCGGCCGGCCAGGTGGCCGAGCCTGGTACACGATCCCCGAGTTGGACGGTTCCAGCCCCCCAGAGTCCGACCGACAGCTCCGATACTCCGCAGGGCTGTTGGACGACTTTCTCGATCGGCACCTGACGGCAACGGGACTTCCCGCATCCTCGCTTGCACTGCTCGGCTTCTCGCAGGGCGCAGGGCTCGCCTATGAGGTCGGCCCACGGCGAGCCGATCAACTGGCCGGTGTCGTCGCCATTGCCGGCCGGATGAAGCGCAAGGATACCCTCGTGCAGGAGGTGCGCAGCCGGCCGCCTTACCTCATCATCACCGGCGCCGATGATCGATTGCTGGGGACCAACGGCATCACCACTACGGCAGATGCCCTATCCAAAGCTGGGATCCATGCCAAACGGTTTGTCATGGCGAGAACAGGGCATGCAATCTCCGAAGACGGGATGGAAGCCGCGGGTGCTTTTCTCAAGTCCTGCCTTCCTTAGGGAGACTACTTCGCACTCATGCATCTGGAGCGGCCGCTTGTGGCGCAGAGCGGCCTCCCACACCCGTAGAAGGGCGTGGGGGTGTCCCTGTTTCATTTTGCCTCGTTCGCATAAGGTCTGACGTTCCCGTCGCGAGACGTTCGCGTGATGATGGCTGAGCACGACGAAATGAAGGCACTCCCCACTGTAGACGAACCCGTCCACCTAGCGGCGTTCGATCCTTTGTGGCGCGTGTCGGCGGCCAAGCAGGCTGCAATACTCCGACGTCAACTCAGTGGTTTCGATGTTGAAGTAGAACACATAGGAAGCACCGCCGTCGAAGGCATGAGTGCCAAGCCCATACTGGACCTGATGGTTGGATTGCGTCGGCCTGACGACCTGGAGCAGATAGCTGGCATCGCGTCACTGGCAGGGTGGACGGACCTCGGCGAGGCGGGCGTTCCGGGCCGACGCTACCTGCGTTTGAGAGACTCGCTTGCCCTCAATCTTCATCTGGTTGCACTAGACTCGCCCCACTGGCGGAGAGCACTAGCATTGCGCGACTATCTGCGCGCTCATGCCAGCGAGCGCGATGCCTACAGCCATGCGAAGTTGCTTGCGGTCGCAGCTGGCCGCACATCGCTCTTGGCCTACTCAGACGCGAAGGCGGGTTACGTGAGCGCGTTGATCGAGCGGGCTCTAGAGTGGGCCCAACCCGCAAACGCAAAGGCAGACGGTTAGCCAGGGGTGCGCAATGGTGGAGTTACCCCACAGATGATCTTGGGATGTGGGGGGCGGGACTGCTTTTGGCGCCAAGCAGACCTTCGATAAGGACGGTTGTCGAAGGCGCGCCGCCGTTAAGTACGGCGACCGCTATGTCGGCGGCCAAGGGCATTGGGTCCGCGCTCGATCGAGGCTCTAAGGTCTCGGGTGAATGATTGTGCAAGAGACAAGAACCGGCTCTCATGAGATGCCGTTTTCACTCGGCGCCTCTCCCAGGTATCAAGGTGCATGCCCTTAGGCCGACTTGGAAACGGTGCAGTCAGATCCGCTGATCCGCCTAGTCTCATCCGTGCCTTCTGAACTTTTGAAATCGCCCGGTGAAAGGGGTTCTCGCGTTGGCACTCGTAGGTCAGGTTGCAGCACAGCCGACAGGCGATTGCGCTCCCTAGGTATAGTTTGGCACAGCGCCGACGGCAGTTCGGACACTGGAACCACCGCCTTTTGCCACCCAGGCGTTGTGGCGTAGTCACAATCTGAATCACCTGAAGTGGCTCATGAGGGTTCATGAAAGGCTGAAAGATCAGTTCTGACCCGGTGACCAAGAAAGATATCAAGGTTCCGTCAGCCCATTTGATGCAGCCGGAATTCAGATCGTCGAAGCAGCCTTGTCGCTGCAAACGTCTGATATCTATTTGATTTGTGTGCTCGCACAGGTCGCGAGAGGTACGGCGCGTCAAGGCAACCATCAAGTTCGATCCATCGAAATTAAGTGCCAAACGACCCACTGCCTTGGGGTCTACGTTTGGTTCACCTCAGGAGACGGGGGGCCGTTCGTCCCCGCGGAGAATGTAAAGGCGCCTAGCGACCTCGCAGTCGACAGCAAGCCAGAAACGAGCGATTTCGCCTTGGTGGTCTTCAGCCGGGACACGCTTTACCTGCAAATGAACCTGCAGCGCGCTGGTAACTTGGCGGCGATAGTGCTCAACGGCCCGCTCCGTGGTTCTGGTGAGCAACTTGTTGGCGACGTCACGGACCTTGCCGAGACGGCGGGCAAGCGGGAAAGGCAAGATCGCCGGCGAAGGGGTGACGGAGCTGCCGTTGTCCTTTGGAGGCGTCCCGGCGCTGGTTCGAGCAACCAAGGAGGCTGAAGCGTCAAACAGGTCGGACTGGTCCGTCACTGCACGCTCCGAATTGCGGCAGGGGGGTATGGCAGATATCTGATAGTGTCGCGTGGGTGAGACTGTGAAATCCCGAGATCGGGCAGAACAGTCGCTTGGGTGAGACTGTCAGGCACTAGCGGCCTCCCTTTTTCGTGTCTTAGTCTCACCGGTGCGACTGTCAATCTCACCAGTGCGACTGACGTTTTGATTTTCGCTTGGTCGCCACCGGAGGAATTCTTTCGTCGGCGGGGCCTCAAAACCTGGCCGATCATTTCGGGCCTCAGTAAGCCGGTATTCGCGGGCGATCTTCACTTTGCGGTCAAAGCTGCTCTCTTCGGTGATCGCAATGAAGCCGTGCTCTTGAAGTTCCTGGAGCACGCGCGCGCCAGTATGGTGTGAGGCGTTTAGGGCGGTGCCGGCCTCTCTAGCACTGAATGGGATCATGCCATTGTTGCTACCGTTGTACCGGCGCTTAACCTCGACATAGAGCGCTCGCCCGCGGGAGGACAACGAACGCCACGCAAGCGTATCGAGCAGGTAGTGTTCCAGCATCACCCAATGCCTTGCGCCCCCAGCGCGCTTTTTACGCCGATCTCGCGTCATGGAAGGGCCCCCTGCCTCGAACTTTTGAAAGAACTCGTCGCTCGGCGAAGCCGAGGAGAGCAGCAACAGCCGCTGCGTCCTAGGCAAGGCCGAGTCTTTCGGGACCATTTGCTCGACCGCTAGTTGTCGAAGCGGCCATGTCGGCCGCCTCAAGCAGTTTCATTGTCCCATCCACTGGTTGGTGGCGTCGCGGAGGTTGATGCAGGGACATTCAAATACCCCGCCCTTCCTTCGACGCGGCGAATTTCGCCAAGTCCAGTTTGGCGCTGCTGCTGGAGGCATGGAAAGGGCTCACGCCCATCCGCATCGGCCAAAGCGCGCAATGCACTGAGACACATTTTCGGACCTCAGCGACATTGTTACCGCTGCACTCGACGCACTTCGCTCTGATCGCCTTTATAGGGCTCTCTGGAAGACCTAGCAGGCGAATTTCGGCCAACGGGACTTGCCGTGGGTCGCGGCCGATTAGGTTCCCGGCATCTGTCTCGTAGGGACTCGGTTCGAGGAAAATGCCTCGGTCGATGGAGGGAGGGATCTCTACTCTGGGTATAGATTTCATTCATGCGTTCCTTGTCGAGTCTCACTGGCGAATTCGAACTTGGGGGCGCGAAAGTTGGCGCGCCCGCAGCCACTCGAAATAAGCTTGAGACGGTTGGGATAGGCGTCGTGCAGCCGGGAGTTCGTGGCAGTTCAGAACGCCACTTAAGCGGGAGGCTCAGTTGCAGTGCCCGGCCGAAAGAAATCGACCAGCTCAGCTCTATCGGCGACCCACCTGCCGCCCACTTTGCGGCCGGGTATTCGACCTTTCTCGAGAAGGTCGAACGCTCTGCGCGGCGATGTACCGATCACCGCGGCAATCTCGGACGCGCCCCAAACAAGATCTAGGGCCTCCGCTTTAGTAGCCATTTTCACTCTCCACAATTTATGGAGCTAAGCGTAACATCGGTGCGAGAGGCGTAGCTAGAAGGCACGAAGGGTAGTATCGTGAAGTTAGCGATAGCCGTAACGGGCCCTTGAAATGATCGGTATTTCTCTCCTTTGGGAGACCTGCGTCGATGGCATCGAAATTGTACCGGCCAACTCCCTTGACCGGTCGGACGCCCTCTTTGACGAGACAGAGGGCTACTTAGTCGCGCGGTACAGATCGGCGCGACGCAAACGAGTTCGTCTTGGCCTCGACTCGCTGAACAATCCCTTGGTCGTTCAACTTGGAAACGCTAGGTCCCTAAAGCATCTGGAGGCCTTCTACGGGCAGTATGGGCTAGAACATCTCCCCTCTCACCGAGCCGAAGAGCGCCATGCTTGGCCGGTATCTCGCCCTGAAGAAATCCGCTCTAGGGCGGTGATCTCATTGTTGGTCAAGATGGGCCGGGGCACTCTGGCGGCACGCCGAGAAAATGCGAACCTAGTCCTTCGGGACCTTGCCCCTCGAGCACAGTTTGTTGCCGCTGGGAAGGCGCAGAGCGTCGGTCTCTTTGCCAACAGTTTGCTCAACTACATGAGGTGGGAGTGTATTGCTGTCGCCGAGGCAGGGGCACACCTTGTTGAGTGCCCGCGTTGCAATAAATTCTTCCTCGTCGGTCCCAGGACGGAACGCAGAACTGATGCCGTCTACTGCAGCAACGGCTGCCGGCAAGCAATGAGCAGACGTCGATCAGCAAACAGGGTGCAGTGAGTGAAAAGGATGTCAGTTCGCAAACGGCAATGGACCGGACCAAAGGGCGAGGCCAAGGACGGCTGGCAGGCCGAAAACGGACAAACCGCCAATTGGCGGACGTGAGGGCGGCCAAATGAACCCTCAACTCGCGGCCGCTCTGGCCGAACTCAGCAAGATGGGCCTGCAGCTTGGCGCAGCGCTCTTGATCGCTCGGCTGACGGTTGATTGGGCACTGGCGCGCTACAAGTCCGAGAAGTCATGGGAACGTGAAACGCAAGCGATTGCTGACATACTTGTTGCCCTTGCCGAAATGCAGCGGGGGCTCGAGCAGACGCTCTCCGCCTACGCCGTCAATCGAGAGGTGGACACCGAGCCCCATCTGGAGCGCTACCGAAATGCCCGCCGACGGCTGGATGAAGTAGGGGCCATCGCAGCACTCATCCTGGAGGACGAGATTCACGTGTCGCTTGACGTGCTGGGGTCGCGGCTCAAGACGCGCGAGGATAATTGGGTTGCTGACATCGCCTCTTCCATTGAGGCCGTTTCGGAGGCCAGATCGCAAATGGTGACCGTTGCGACCGCTCGACGTCGGTCGATGATGTCGCGAGGCAAGCGTAAGGCCAGCTTCAAGTTTTGGGGGCACTAGGGATGAGCGTCCGCAAGCGCACATGGTCGACCAAGGGTGTCGAGCAATCCGGTTGGCAGGCCGATTATCTCGACGCCAAGGGCAAGCGGCGCCGAAAAATGTTTGCGCGGAAAAAAGACGCCGACGCATTCCTGCTCACGGCCCGGACCGAAGTTCGCGAAGGCGTCCACGTCGCCGACGCCGAGACAGTCACTGTCGAGCAAGCGGGCAAGCTCTGGCTGAAATCTGGCGAAGCCGATGGCCTTGAGCGCACCACACTCGACCAGCGCCGTCAGCACCTCGATCTCCACATCGTCCCGATTATCGGCGAAGTCCGGCTCAACAAACTCACCGTGCCCGGCGTCCGAGACTTTCAGGACAGGTTGCGCGAGGGAGGTCGATCGCCGGCCATGGTTAAGCGCGTGATCGTCTCGCTGGGGTCGATCATCGCCGACGCGCAGGGCAGGGGGCTAACTGTCCGCAACCCCGTGCATGAGCAGTCCCGGTCCCGTTCAAAGAAGGCGGACCGACGTGCCAAACCGCGCCTGCAGGTCGGCGTGGATATTCCCACCGGCTCCGAGATCAAGTCGCTCCTGACGTCAGTGTCAGGCCGCTGGCGGCCCTTGCTGGTGACGATGGTGTTCACGGGCATCCGTGCCAGCGAGGCGCGCGGGCTGCGCTGGTCCGATTTGGATCTCGACAACGGCAAGCTCACGGTCTCACAGCGAGCCGACCGTTACCGGGAAATCGGGGCTCCGAAGTCCGGTGCTGGCCGGCGGACCATTCCCCTGACACCTATGGTCATCAACACGCTCAAGACGTGGAAACTCGCCTGCCCGAAGGGTGAGGGCGGCCTTGTGTTCCCCAATACCGAGGGCGGTGTCGAATTCCACCAGAACATGCTGCAGCGTGGCCTCTGGCCTGCATGGATAGCGGCCGGCGTGACAGTCGGAGAGGGCGAGAACCTCAAGCCGAAGTATCCCGGCTTTCATGCCCTACGACATTGGTTCGCCTCATGGTGCATCAACCGCCGAGCTGATGGCGGCCTCGAGCTGCCTGCCAAGGCGGTGCAGGAGCGCATGGGGCACGGCAGCATTCAGGTGACCTTCGACACCTACGCGCATCTGTTCCCCGTCACCGACGAGAGCGCAGCCTTTGCAGCGGCCGAGAAGCACTTGTTCGGCACATAGTTGGCACACTGCGGTGAAAATCACATCAAAATCAAAGGCGTCGCAAACACTCTGACTCCGTCAATCTTGGTTCGAATCCAGGTTCCCCAGCCAGCGCCGAATTCACAACGAAATCAAAGTCTTAACGTTTAATCGAAACAGTGTTTCGGTCCATGATCCGTTAGACAACGGCGATCTCTCTTGCCACTGGTCAGGTTTAGAGTGGCAAAGCGCCTATAAACTAAGGCCAAATCCGCCGACGATCAGATCGAAGGCCCATCGCGCAGGGTCCACACCTAGCGCCTGGGCGAGTCCCGGAACACGATCAATGGGCAGCTTGTTGGCGCCGCTGCGGATCGTCACCAGCATATTGGGACTGTTGAAGCCGGCCTCTTTGGCAATCTCGATCTGCGACGTCGTTCCTCGTAGCGCCAGTACATGGCGGTCTAGGAAGGGGATGAGGCGAGTACTTTGTTAAGGCTTGCGCGACACTAGATTTCGACTTTGACGGTGTTGCTACCGCGAAACATAGCGATGTCGATCTCGGGGAGACTTGGGATCTCTCACGCGGGTTGCCATCCAAGATGGCGTCTCGTGGCTGGCTTGGGCATGGGGATCGGCGGTAATAAACGGAACGTCGGCCCGCCTCGGCGCGCAGAATTTTCAGTCCGCTCGCACATATAGACGACTATTCCGATACCATTTGGGCGACGGCGACGACCGTAGCACCGCTTGGATTTTGGCAAAGGCCGGCTGGGGAGCCTAAAGTTCAAATTGGTTTCGTCGCACCACGGGCGGCCGCTGAGGGCCGATTAATCACTCTCGAAAGTCTCAGCTAGGAAATCCCCAGTGCTTAGACAGCGCTGAAAGCCACTCGCCTATCCCCGACCCCGCGCCTTCGATCCAGCCGGGTTCTCGCACCAGCCGAAAGCCGAGATTGTCGGGTGGAGCGCCGGCCGAGCAGCCGCCAGCGACGGAGTCGCGAACAAAAAAGCTCATTGCGGTGCGGTGACGTCCCTCGAGCAGCCGGACGCCGCAGGACTGTAACTGGCTCACCTGCGCGCCGGCTGCATCGAAGGACGTGCGGCTGTCGCAGGTCGAGGTCCACTCCCATACGGTT
>JACDQI010000306.1 GCA_015657675.1 Devosia sp. | reverse complement strand
GCTAGGCCGCGGGTCCCCTCCCGACGAGGGGAGGGAGAGAGGGGCTCCCGGACGCTCTGCGCATCAAAGAATCTGCGTTTGCCGATTGTACCGATATCGCAGTCGGGACTCCCTCCCCCTTGTTGGGAGGGGGGACCAGCCGGAGGCTGGTGGGTGGGGGTGGTTCCCCACAGAGCCTGGAGGACTACGCCTTGCCCAACAGCTTCCGGATCTTTGCCACCGCCGTGGCCTGGTCTTCGCCATAGGCGATGGTGCCTTCGAATTCGCCCTTGGGGTTGACCAGGAACACCGAGGCGGTGTGGTTCATGGTGTAGTCGCCGTCGACGCGCCGGGGACCTTTTCGGCGAGCACAGCCCAGGCTTTGACGATGCGATCGATCTGCGCCGGATCGCCAGTGACGCCGGTGATGCGGTCGGAGACCCAGGACACGTAGTCATTGAGCATTTCGGGCGTGTCGCGGGTGGGGTCCACGGTGACGAAATAGGCCTTGAGGGTGCCGACATCGGTGCCGAGGGTTTCGAACCAGCCGGCCATTTCGCCCATGGTGGTGGGGCAGACGTCCGGACAGTGGGTGTAGCCGAAGAACAGCAGCGAGGGGTGGCCGACGAGCATGGTCTGGTCGATCGGGTCGCCGCGCTGGTCGACGAGGGCATAGGTGCCCCCGCCGATGCCGCCGCCCGATTTTGGCGGGGCGACGACGAACAGGATCGTCGCCGCCACCGCCGCAACCAGCACCGCTGCCCACAGCCCGAGACGGACGCGGGAGAGGGTCTGGCTCATAGCAGGCTTTCGTCCACCATCATGACGCCGTCGAACTTGGCAAACTCGGCCACCAGCATCGGATCGAGCTGGGCTTCGGCAGCGGACAGCTGTTCGGTCAGCGACCTGGCGACATCTTCCGGAATGCCCATGCCGACGAGAGCAGCGGCGTCCTTGAGGCTCTCACCGGAGCAGAGGTGAATGCCCCAGCCCTTGGCGGTCTTGCGCAGCAGGGCGCGACCCCCGGTACCGTCCTGAGCCCAGCCGGTGATGGCATAGTCGCCGACGACGACAATGGCACCCATGGTCAGCGGGCTCTCGGGGCGGTCGAACATGGCCTTCTGCATGGCCGTGATGGCGTCGACGTCGCTGAGGCCAGCCTGGTCAACGGCCATGCCGTTGCCGTGGTCATGGCCGTGTGCCGCATCGGAGTGGTGCGCGTGCTCGCCACCGGCTTGCTTGGCGGCAATGCCTTCAATCGACAACTCGATCTCGACCGTGCCGGCCTTCTCGAAGGTCAGGGTGACGGGCACCTTGCCACCTTCGACCAGCGGTTCCTTCAGACCCATGAACATGATGTGGAGGCCACCGGGCGCCAGGCTGACGGTGCCGCCGGCCGGGATCTCGATGCCGCCAGCGACTTCATTCATCTTCATGACGTCGCCTTCCATCTTCATCTCGTGCAGTTGCACGACATCGGAGATGGGCGAGCTGGCGCTCAGCAGCTTGTCGGCCTCGGCGCCCTTGTTGGTGATGGTGACAAAACCGCCCGCGACGGGAGCGTTGGGGAGGGTCGCGCGGGTGAAGGGACCGGTGAGTTCGAGGTCGCCGAGCGTCACGGCAGCTGGCGCAGCTGCAGCGGCATGATCGTGGCCATGTCCATGGCCACGATCCTCGGCCGCGGCCGGGGTGATCTTGAGCACCGGAGCGGGGTGCTCGAGGCTATGGGCGTCCTGACCTTCGGCGGCGATCTGGTCCCAGGCGACCGAGGCGGTGCCGCAGAGCTGGGTAACGGCGAAGGGCAGAGCGGCAGCGGCATCAAAGCCCTGTACCGAGCCGCGAACGATGAACTCGTCATACTGGTCGTCGGGAACCGACCCGCCCGACCATTTGACCTCGAGGGCGCCCGAGGTGACCGCACTGCCGTGCAGCTCGTAGGACTTGGCGTAGTCGCCCTTGGTGATTTCGACGGTCCAGCCGGCCTTGACCATCGGCTTGGCCGAGACGAAGCCCTCGGGCAGCTTGATGATCACGGTATCGGTGGCGGCGCCGTCGCAGCCATGCGGAATGGAAATGGCCAGCTTGACGGTTGTGCCGTTGACGGCCTCGCTGGGAGTGATGCCGGCATGGGCGAAGGCAGGGCCGGCGATGAGGCAGGCCAGTGTGGCCAGAGAAATGGTCTTGGTCATGAGATGTCTCGTGTCAGGCTGCGGCGGCGCTCGGCCGGCGCGCAGCTCAATTGATCAGGAAATGCAGTCTTGATCAGACGAGACGGGGTGGCCCGCGGGCGCTTTGCGGACCGACGGGACGGTCGGGGAGGGCAAGGACAGGCAGGGCGCCGTAGCTCAGCTCGGCCAGTTCGCAGAGCGGCAGCGGTTGATGCGGGGGGGTGGGCAGATCTGCGCCACCGTCGATGCGGCAGGCGTGGCAGGGAGCGTGAGCGGCCTTGCCGTCGTCGGCTGGATCACCACAGAAGCTCTGCGTGGTGGCGAGACTCAGGACGTCGCCGGGTGTCGCGGCAGCGGGGGTCGGTTGATGGGCGAAATTGAGGAACAGCAGGGCCAGCACGCATAGCGCGCGCACCACGTCCATTGCTGCTCTGGTTCCGATCATGGCGCTCTCTTAGCCGAGCTCTGTGGTTCTCGTCATGCGGCAAATGCGTGCAAGGCACATTGATCTCGGTCAACGTTCCTGACACAACTAAGGCAAGATGGTGCGCGGGGGCAGCAAACCCCTCGCGTGAAACGGGAAGCAGGCGAACACCCTGCGCCGCCCCCGCGACTGTAACGGACAGCTCCTCCAGCGTGCCACTGGTTTGCGACTGGGAAGGCGGAGCGAGCATATGAAGTCCGTAGCCAGGAGACCGGCCGTCTTGAAACGCAACCGCATTGCGGGACGGTGGGTCCTGCAAAGGAGAACCTATGCGCCTCAAACTGGCCCTCGGCCTTACTCTCGCTCTTGTTCCGTCCGCCGCCTTTGCCCATACCGGGGCGGGCGACGCCCATGATCTGATCCATGGCTTCATGCATCCGATGGGGGGCGTCGACCACCTGCTCGCCATGGTGGCGGTCGGCGTTTTCGCCGTCGCGCTGGGTGGCCGGGCGCTCTATGCCGTGCCGGCAGCCTTTGTGGGCATGATGGCCGCTGGCTTCCTGCTCGGGATCGCCGGCTTGCAGCTGCCGTTCATGGAGCTGGTGATCGGCGCGTCGTCACTGGTGATCGCCGGTGCGGCGCTGTTCGGCCGCTCGATGAAGGTCGCCGCTGCGGCCGCGCTGGTCGGCGTTTTTGCGGTGTTCCATGGCGTGGCGCATGGGGCGGAACTGCCGCTCGGCGCTTCGGGCTGGGAATTCGCGCTGGGCTTTATCGTCGCCACGGCGGCGCTGCACCTGGCCGGGATCGGGGCGACGCTCGCTGCGATCCGGCTTTCCGGGCGTTCGGCTACTTCCGCCAAGCGCTAGACCCCAGACTCAGGACCCTAGACTCTGGGCTAGTCTTGCTCTATACGCGCGCTCGCTCCCCTCACTGGGGGCGAGCCAATAAGCGCATACAATAATCCGTGCAAAACCAAGACCGGGCGGCCAGTCCCATGGGATCTGGCGAAACGCTCCTTTGAAAAGATCAACGGAAGACGACAATGAACATCATCGAACAGCTCAACAAAGAGCAGTATGACGCGCTGGTGGCGAAAGCCGCGCGTCCCGACTTCACCCATGGCGATACCGTCAAGGTGTGGGTCAAGATCCGTGAAGGCGACAAGGAACGCCTGCAGGCTTACGAAGGCGTGGTGATCGCGCGTTCGGGCACCGGCATCATGGAAAGCTTCACGGTCCGCAAGATTTCCTACGGCGAAGGCGTGGAACGCGTGTTCCCGGTGCTCTCGCCCAATATCGACCGCATCGAAGTGCTGAAGCGCGGCAAGGTGCGTCGCGCCAAGCTCTACTACCTGCGCGATCGTCGCGGTAAGTCGGCGCGTATTTTTGAATCGACTTCGGCCCGTACCCGCAAGATCGAAGCCGGCGAGCGCGATGCCGCTCTCGAGGCCAAGAACGCCCGCGAAGCCGAAAAGATCGCTGCTTCCGAAGCCCTGGCTGCAGAGCTCGCCCAGAAGGACGCTGAGGAAGCTGCCGCCAAGGCTGCTGCCGACGCTGCTGCGGCGACCGAGCCCAAGGCCGAATAATCGGGTACTGGTCCCCGACACCGAATCGAACCAAAAGCCTGACCACCGCAAGGGGTCAGGCTTTTTTGATTCCGCCGGTACGTTCATTTTTGCCTAAAGTCATTTGCCAGCTGGGGAGCTTTGCCTGATGTCCTCGACCGCCCAATCCCGCGCCGCGGTGGCGTCAGCGCTGTTGCGCGAGGCGGGACTGCTGCTGCATCGGACGGGATTGTTCCGGCTGCTCGAGGAGCGCTTCGGCAAGGTCAAGATCACCGGCAGCGCGGGCTACGACCTGATGGTCTGGCGCGATATCGACATCCACATGCCGGTCGAAGCCGCCGGTTGGGCAGACTGGGCTTATCTGGGGTCCGAAATCGCCCGGCAGCTGCAGGATTGCGGATTGCAGCTGCACAAGGCGACCTACCTCAACGACTATGTCGACCCGCATCCGCTGGGGGCCGGGCTCTATTGGGGGATCGAGTTCCGCGACCATGACGGCAACGCGTGGAAGTGCGATCTCTGGGGCTGGGACCCGTTCGACTTTGCCGTCCGTGAAGCGCGAGACGAGAGCTTCAAACTCGATCTCAGCCGGTGCGATCGTGACCTGATCCTGCGGCTCAAGACCGAGGCGCGGGCGCGGCAAGATTACTATGGCGTGGCAGTTACCAGCCAAGACATCTACGAGTTCGTCATTGCCGGCGCCGGCGACACGCTTGATGAGCTGGAAGCCTGGAAGGGCGTCGCGGGCTAGGCCAGCTTGTCGATTGCCGTGGCAAGGTCGATGTCCTTTTGCGTGACGCCGCCGGCGTCATGAGTGGTCAGGACGATCGTCACCTTGTTGTAGACGTTGCTCCACTCCGGATGATGGTTGGTGGCCTCCGCCAGCAGGGCGACGCGGCTGATAAAGCCAAAGGCCTCCGAGAAGTCGGCAAAGCGAAAATCGCGGCGGATAGCGTCTTTCCCGGTATCCCGAGTCCAGGCTGGGAGCTTCTGAAGTGCGGTGGTCAAGGAGGGGGCGGTGAGCTTGTCGGCCATGCGGTTCTCCGGTCGTCAGGCAATTCCCGAGGCGCCCGACTGGTTGCATCACGGGATATGCAGACCGCAGCGGCGCTTAATTCAATCTTCACCTAAATGCATCGAATCGTCGCCTGGACGATGCATCGAATGCGCGGTTCAAACCATTTTAACTCCAGCCGCTTAACCCTCTAGGCTAGGCCCGGAGAAAAAACGTGCTGACGCCTGCCCGAAAAGCGATGCCGGCCATCGACTACGTTTCGATCATCAAGTCGGTCTACAAGGACCGGCGGGCGATGCTGCTCGGCGCTTTGTGCTGTATCCTTGGTGTCTCGACCGGCGCGTTCAAGACGGGCTCGCCCATCCTCTGGTCAATCGCCCTCGCCTTTGTCGTGGTGACCGCCTACCGCTTTGTGGACATGACGCTTTTCGCGCGCGCAAACATCAGCGCCGAGGATGTCGAAGCTGCCGGTCACTGGGAAGTCCGGGCCACTTACGGCGCCACGATGTTCGCATTCCTGTGTGGCGCGTGGTGTTTCTCCAGCTTTGTCTTCGTGAACGATCCGATTGCCGAAATCCTCGCCATGGTGACCACTGTGGGGTGCATGGTGGGCGTGGTAACGCGCAACTTCGGGCTGGATCGTCTGCTCACCATACAGCTCGCCATTGCTGTCACGCTGATTGGCTTGGGCGTGCTCCTGACGAACGACGTCTATCACTGGATACTTGGCGGCCTGATGCTGCCAATGTTGATCTCGTTCCGCTTTTTGGCGGCCGACGTTCGCCAGGTTCTGCTCAATGCCGTGCACAGCCGCGTCGAGGCAAATCGGCTCGCCGGTGAACTCGACACGGCGCTGGAAACCATGCAGCACGGGCTCTGCATGCTCGACCAGAGCGGCCTCGTGACCGTTGCCAATGACCGCGCCGAAGCGGTGTTTGCCAGTTTTGCCGGTGGTACGTGGAGTGGGAGGCCGTTTGCGGCGCTGATCTCGGCCGCCGCGGCGCGCGGCAGCATCACGCAGGCCTCTGCGACGCAACTGATCGATACGATGCATGCCGGCGAGGGCAAGGTGCTGCTGCACCTGCCCGGCAATCGCTACTGTGAAGTGACCGTCAGTGCCGGCCAGAACAGCACGGTTCTGCTGTTCGAAGACATTACCGCCCGCGTCAAGGCTGAAGAACGCATCAGCTTTATGGCGCACTACGACTCACTCACTGGGCTGCCGAACCGCACCTATTTTGCCGACCAGGCCACCGAGATCCTCGAGCGCACTGCACCGCATCGCCTCGAGGATGGCGCGGTGCTGATGATCATCGATATCGACGACTTCAAGCATGTGAACGATACGCTCGGCCATCTGATCGGGGATCGCGTGCTGGTGGAGACGGCCGACCGCATTACCCGCGTGCTGGGTCGCGACAGTCTCGTGGCGCGATTGGGTGGAGACGAGTTCATCGTCTTCCGCGGTGGACCGATCGACGAACACGAAGTGCAGCAGGATGTGCAGGCGATCCTGGGCGCCTTCCATGCGCCGTTCAGTGTCATGGGCGAGGTGTTTACGACCAATGTGTCGATCGGCATGGTGGTGTCGCGTGACGCTGCCGACGATCTCGACGCGCTGATGACCAAGGCCGACCTGGCGCTCTACAAGGCCAAGGGCAACGGCAAGTCACAGAGCCAGACCTTCCGCGACGAAATGGATACGGACTACCGGTATCGCCAGCGGCTCAAGAGCGACCTCAAGCAGTGCGTGGCCGAGGGCCGCCTATCGCTGGTCTACCAGCCGATCGTCGACATCCACAGCCGCCACGTGGTGAGTTGCGAAGCGCTGGCGCGCTGGAATCACCCGGAGCTGGGGTCGATCCCGCCCTCGCTCTTTATCCCGATCGCCGAAGAGTCGGGTCTGATCTCCGATATCACCGCCTGGGTGCTCCGGTCGGCGACGCAGGAATGCCAGAACTGGCCCAAGGACGTGTCAGTCTCGGTCAATGTCTCGGCGCGCGACTTCCGGCAGGCGGACGTCGACGAGATGGTCAATGCCGCGCTCAAGGCCAGCGGTCTCGCCGCCAATCGGCTGGAGATCGAAGTCACCGAAACGGCGCTCATCGAAGAGAAAGCTGCGGCAACGTCGATACTTTCCAGGCTGGCAGGCCAGGGCGTCGGCATCGCACTCGACGATTTCGGCACCGGCTATTCGTC
>JACDQI010000305.1 GCA_015657675.1 Devosia sp. | reverse complement strand
CTTTCGCTGGGGTGACACCGGTGTGGGTGAGAGGACAGTGAATCGTCGGTAGTTCGGTATACCCCTCTCTGCTGCGCCTAAGGCCCAATGGGCCTAAGTCTCGCGTCTCCCCCTTAAGGGGGGAGAGGGAGCGGAGGGGCGGGCGCCTAGCCCAGCTTGGGGAAGAAGAACCCAGTGCGGGCGCGGTAGGCCTGATAGTCGGCGGCCATGCCGGTGAGGGCGAATTTGCGTTCTTCGTCGCGGGCAGCGCTGACATAGACAGCGAGCATGAAGACAAACGGCACGATCGCCCAGATCGACCAGCTAGCGATGGCCCAGCCGCCCCAGAAGATGGCGTAGGACACGTAGAAGGGGTGGCGGACGTAGCGGTAGGGTCCGGTGCTGACAAAGCTCTGCGGGTGGCCGGGATCGAAGGCGAGGAGCAATGTCGCCGCTTTTGAGGCGCGGATGGCGGCCCAGAACAGCAGATAGCTCGCGACCATCAACACAATGCCGAGCAGTTGCACCAGCAGCGGCTGGTCGGCAATCCAGACGAGCACAAACATCAGTATCGCGCAGGCCAGCACGACGGCACTGAGCAGCTTGGCACCCCGCGGCATGCCTTCGGATTTGAAATGCCCCCGGGCTGACCAGGTATACTGTGCAAGTGCCCCAACAGCGAGGGCGGATACAATTACGTCAAGCAATATTCCCATAAGGCGAGACACTAGGGTGTTGATCCACCGCCTTCAAGTGAAAAGGAAAAACACGTTTCGTTAACCGGACGGCTAAACCTCTCCTAGGGGAAATCGTGAGACCTTGGAGGTCAGGTTTCCCGAAAGACCTAGACATGTTGATCTCGACTGAAATGGCCACCATCGGCGTCACCGATGCCGGCGGCCAAGGGTTTCCGCTGCTGCTGCTGCACGGATCCGGCGCCAGCAGAGAGGTGTTCGCGCACCAGCTGGAGAGCGATCTCAGTGCACAGTTCCGACTGATTGCGCTGGACCTGCCCGGCCATGGCGCATCGAGCAATGCCACCGACCCGAGCCGCGCCTACACCATCACCGGCTATGCCGACGCGGTGCGCAATGTGCTGCGCCAGCTGGGCATCAAGCGCGCGGCGGTGTTCGGCTGGTCGCTGGGCGGGCACATCGCCATCGAACTTGCAGGCAGCACCGAGCTCGTCGCCGGGCTGATGCTGACGGGCGCGCCGCCGGTCGGCCGCGGGCCGCTGGCGATGCTGCGCGGCTTCCATACCAGCTGGGACATGCTGCTGGCCTCGAAGGAACAATTCTCCGAGCGCGACATCGAGCGCTTCGCCACGCTCTGCTTCGAAGATTCCATCGTGCCGGAACTGCGGGCGGCGATCGAGCGGGCCGACGGGCGATCGCGCCCGGTGTTCCAGCGCAGCATGCTGCGCGGCGATGGCGTCGATCAGCGGGCGACGGTGGAATCGCTGATGACGCCGGTGGCGATCGTCAATGGCGCGCGCGAACCGTTCGCGCGGCTCGGCTACCTGCCGACGCTGGCCTATCGCAATCTCTGGCGCGACACCTGCATGGTGATCAGCGGCGCCGGCCACGCACCGTTCTGGCAGCGGCCGGAGGCGTTCAACCCGCTGCTGGCCGAGTTCTGTGCCGATGTGATCGAGTCCGAGAGCACACGGGTCATCCGGCGGGCGCGGTCGGCATAGCGGCTACTTGCGGATCGTCCTGGCGTAAGACTCGAGCACCGCGTTCATGCGCGTCTGATAGCCTTTGCCGGTGGACTTGTAGGCTTCGAGGACCGACTTCTTGACCCTGAGGGTGACCTGCTGGGTGCCCTCGGGTTCAATCAGAGTGGCGTTCTTCCAGAACGTCTCGTCCAGCTCGGGAATGTCGCTGTAGTCGATGTCGCTATCGGGCATGGCGGCAAGCTGCTCAGGACTGAGGGGACCGGCGTAGCGTTTCTCGCTCATAGCTCTCTCTTTCCCTTCGGTTGGCACGGCGCGCCGAGATGATCCGGGTTACACCGGCGCGTGGCGTATGGACGACAGCCAGGAACACTATGCCGTCAACGACGCCGATGCTCACCTGCCTGGGTTCACCGTAGTCGAACCGATCATCGGACCAGGACCAGACCAGGCCCTCGAAGATACGACTGGCATAGGCGAAATCCACGCCATGCTTGGCGATATTGGCTTGGTTCTTGGCCTCGTCCCATTCGAACATCCGACAAACCTAATGTAGTTACTTTTGTACCTACAGTCAATGATCATGGATCCGGGCTCGCCGCCCCCCAACCTGCCCGAGCCACTCGGGCTCAGCCCTCGTGGCCTTCTCGCCTCAGATCGCTCCACTGGAGCGATCTGACCTGCGGGCGGCTCGAAGCCCCGCTTGGTTACTCCGCTGCTTGCGGCAGTTCCTCGGCACGTTCCCACTTCAGCACAGGGGTGCGGGCGGCGCGGGTTTCGTCGAGGCGGCGGCGGGGGGCGCGGCTGGGGGCGCTCGTGAAGCGGGCGGCATTGCCAGCCTTGGCGTCGGCGGCGAGATCGAGCATGACGTCGCAGAAGTGGTCGAGGGTCTGCTTGGGCTCGCTCTCGGTGGGCTCGATCAGCATGGCGCCATGCACGACCAGCGGGAAGTACATGGTCATCGGGTGGAAGCCCTCATCGATCAGCGCCTTGGCGAAATCGAGCGTGGAGATGCCGGTGCCTTCGAGGAAGGTGTCGTCGAACAGCGCCTCGTGCATGCAGGGCTGACCGGGGAACGGCACCGAGAAGGCGCGCTCGAGCCGGGCCTTGACGTAATTGGCGTTGAGCACGGCGTCCTTGGCGGCCTGGGCGAGGCCGTCGCCGCCGTGGCTCAGCATATAGGTCAAAGCTCGGACATACATGCCCATCTGGCCCTGGAAGGCGGTGATGCGGCCCAGGTGACCGCCTTGGGCGTGTTCGACCAGCCCGAGCGGGCCATCGCCCTTCTTGACGAAGGGCACTGGGGCGAAGGGCGCCAGCGCTTCGGAGAGCACCACTGGACCGGCACCAGGGCCACCGCCGCCATGCGGGGTGGAGAAGGTCTTGTGCAGGTTGATGTGCATGGCGTCGATGCCGAGATCGCCGGGGCGGACGACGCCCATGATGGCGTTGAAGTTGGCGCCATCGCAGTAAAAGAACGCACCGGCTTCATGCACGGCGGCAGCGATCTCGATGATCTCGGGTTCGAAGAGGCCGCAGGTGTTGGGGTTGGTGAGCATGATGGCGGCGACTTCGGGCGAGAGCGCCGCCTTGACCGCCGCGACGTCGACGGTGCCGTCGTCACGGGCGGGGATCGAGCGGACCGAGTAGCCGAGGAAGGCAGCGGTAGCCGGGTTGGTGCCGTGGGCGCTTTCGGGGACAAGCACCACCTTGCGGTGGCCCTGCCCGGCGGCTTCCTGGGCGGCGCGGATGGCCATCATGCCGCACATTTCGCCATGGGCGCCGGCCTTGGGCGTGAGGCAGACGGCGGCAGTGTTGGTCAGCGTCATCAGCCAGTGGGCGAGCTGATCCATGAGGGTCAGCGCACCCTGCACGGTTGAGGCCGGCTGCAGCGGGTGGATATCGGCAAAGCCCGGGAGCCGGGCCATCTTCTCGTTGAGGCGCGGGTTGTGCTTCATGGTGCACGAGCCCAGCGGATACATGCCGCTGTCGATCGAGTAGTTGAGGCGGGAAAGGCGCACATAGTGGCGCACCGTCTCGGGTTCGCTGAGACCGGGCAGGTCGAGCGGGGTTTGCGCGCAAGCCGCCGAGGCGATCAGACGAGATGGTCACTTCGGGCAGGTCAACGCCGGAGTTTTCGGTGTCGCCGAGTTCAAAGATCAGCGGTTCATTGGGGAGAAGCGACGAGCCGGAGGTCGAGGCATAGCTGCCGCTGCCGACGCCGGTGGGACGTCCCTGGGAGTTCATGGCCATCAGAGCACCTCGCGGAGGCCGGCGACGAGCGCGGCAATGTCGGAATCAGTGGTGAGTTCGGTGGCGGCGAGCACCAGCAGGTGATCGACGCCGGGAGCGGATGGATCGAGCCGGCTGACCGGCACGCCAGCCAGCACGCCGCGTTCGGCGAGGATATCGACGACGCGGGCGGCGGGCTTGTTGAGGCGGACCGTCATCTCATTGAAGAACGTCTTGTTGAGCAGCTCGACGCCCGGGACCGTGGCCAGCGCATCGGCGAGCTTGATGGCATTGGCGTGGTTGAGGCGGGCAAGGCGGGTGAAGCCGGCTTCGCCCAGGAGCGACATGTGAATGGAGAAGGCCAGCGCGCAGAGGCCGGCATTGGTGCAAATGTTGGACGTCGCCTTCTCGCGGCGGATGTGCTGCTCGCGGGTGGAGAGGGTCAGCACGAAGCCGCGGTTGCCGTCGGCGTCGACGGTTTCGCCGCAGAGGCGGCCGGGCATCTGGCGGACCAGGTCCTTGCGGGTGGCAAAGAGGCCGACATAGGGGCCGCCGAAGTTCAGCGCATTGCCGATGGACTGGCCTTCGGCCACGACGATATCGGCGCCCAGCGCGCCGGGAGCCTCGATCAGCCCGAGCGAGACGATCTCGGTGACGACGACGATCAGCAGCGCACCGGCGGCATGGGCGGCGTCGGCGGCGGTCTTGATGTTGCGCAGATGGCCGTAGAAGTCCGGCGTCTGTACGACGATGGCGGCGGTGTCGCTGTCGATCTGGTTGAGGATGTCGCCCTGCCCTTCGGGCGAGGCCGGCATGACGACGAGGTCGGGACCGTCACCGAGATAGGTGCGGACGACGTCGCGATAGTGCGGATGCAGGCCACCCGAGAGGACGATGCGGTTGCGGCGGGTAACGCGGCGGGCCATCAGCACGGCTTCGGCCGTGCCGGTGGAGCCGTCGTACATCGAGGCATTGGCGACATCCATGCCGGTGAGGTGCGCGACCTGGGTCTGAAACTCGAACAGCATCTGCAGGGTGCCCTGCGAGACTTCGGGCTGGTAGGGCGTGTAGGCGGTAAGCCACTCTGAGCGCTGGATCAGATGATCGACCGAGGCGGGCACATGGTGGCGATAGGCGCCGGCGCCGAGGAAGAACGGGCCATCGCCGGCGGCGCGGTTGCGGCCGGCCAGCGCCTTCATGTGGGCTTCGACAGAAAACTCAGGCGCGTGGGCCGGCAGGTCGAGCGGCAGGCGGCGATAGGCGGCTGGGGG
>JACDQI010000304.1 GCA_015657675.1 Devosia sp. | reverse complement strand
TTCGTGACGGCCATGATGGCGTTCTTCCTGCTGATGTGGCTGATCTCGATGACCACGCCCGAGCAGAAGCAGGGCCTTGCCGATTATTTCGCGCCGGCCAGCATCAGCCCCAGCCAGAGCGGCGCCGGTGGCGTCATGGGCGGTACGGCGCTCGATTCGACCGGCGCCAAGATGGCAGGGTCGTCGTCGGACGAGCGAAAGTCTGTGACCACTTCGGCCAACAATCAGACTGGCAGCGAAGAAGCGAACATCGGCGGTCGCGCCGGCACCGCCGGGACCGAGGCGGAAGCGAGCGAATCCTCGCGCACTGACCTTTCTTCGAGCGAAGACCAGGTGTTCCACAGCGCCGCCGCCAGCATCCGGCAGGCCTGGCAGGCGATGCCCGACATCACCCAGATCCGCGATAACCTGGTGGTCGAAGAGACCAAGGACGGGCTCAACATCGAGCTCGTCGACCAGGAAGGCCGGCCGATGTTCCCGGAAGGCTCGAAATATCCCTTCGAGGCGACGCGCAAGGCCATCGCGGTGATTGCTCCGATCCTGCAGCAACTGCCCAACCAGATTTCGATTTCCGGCCACACCGCCGCCGGCAGCCGCTACGAGAACCCCCGTTACGGCGCATGGGAACTCTCGAGCGACCGGGCCAACGTGGTGCGTGGCATCCTTTCGGAATTCGGCCTCAAGGAAGATCGCATCGACGCCGTTGCCGGTCGGGCGACGGCCGAACCGTATTTCCCCAATGACCCCTATCTCGCGGCCAATGAGCGCATCAAGATCACGCTGCTCTACGAGTCCCCGCCGGTGCCGGCCGGGATGAAGCCCTAGTTTTCGTTGCGCTTTCGAACCGCAAACCGTCCCCACTAGAAAGTGTTCACCGGGGTTCCGCCCGCGCGGCTCATGGCTGGTTTGCGTATAGAACGCTTTCCCTCGGAGGCTCTGCGGGACTAAATTCGTTCAATACTCACGGGATTCGCCTTTTTGTTTGCGTCCCGGCGGATCCCCAGCAACGGGGATTGAACGTGCCCAGCAAGACCAGATCGACCCAGAGCGGGCCCAGCGACGAGGCCATACGCGATCGTGCCTACCTGATGTGGGAGGCCGACGGCCGTCCCGACGGCATGGCCGAGCACTACTGGATGAAGGCCGCCGAAGCGGAAGCGCCCAAACCCAAGGCCAGCAAGCCCAAGGCAAGCAAGTCTGCCGTCAAAGCGTCGGCGACCAAGACTGCAGCCAAAGCCGCTGCCAAGACTGCTACCAAGACAGCCGAGAAACCGGCGAAGGCCGCAAAGCCTGCCAAGGCAGCGGCCAAGGCCGAAGTGCCCAAGGCAAAGCTCAAGGCCGCTGCGGCCAAGGTGGCTGCCCCGGCGGTGAAGGCCAAGCCTGCCGCCAAGGCACCGGTGAAAGTTGCAGCCGCTAAGTCTGCCCCGGCCAAGAAGCCGGCCAAAAAGGTTTAGTCGAGCGCGGCGATCGCCGTCATCTCGACGCGCAGGCCGGGCTCGGCCAGGCGGGCTTCCACAGTCGCCCGAGTCGGCAGGTTGCCGAGGTCGACCCATTTGTCGAAAGCCGTGTTCATGGCCGCGAAATCGGTGATGTGCGCGAGATAGACATTGATCGACAGCAGCTTGGCCTTGGTCACGCCGGCCTCGGCCAGCAGAGCGTCGATCTTGGCCAGCACTTCACTGGTCTGCACTTCGATCGAGCCGGTGACCGTGTCGGCCACCTGGCCGGCGATGTAGAGCGTGTTGTTGTGGCGGACGGCGGCGGCAAAGCGCTTGCCGGGCTGGATGCGGGTGATGGTCACGGCGAAACTCCCAAATTGGATGATGGCCACGGCTACGACCGCCGCGGCCAAGGCAAGAGCCTCGCGCCGCTCCTGCGATAAATCTCCGTCCTTGCGCCCTTCGGAGCATTCCCGCCGCGCCCATTCTCCGGCTAAGCTCGCAAGTCTCTGTGTCACAAGGATTTTGAGGAGGATCCCGCGGATGAAGATCACGGACTTGAAGTGCGCCATCATTGCCAACAGCCCGGTGCTGAGGATCACCACTGACGAAGGCATTACCGGCTGGAGCCAGATCGAGACGCCTAAGCCCTATGTGCAGCCGCAGGTGCTGCAGCTGCGCGACTGGATCGTCGGGCAGGATCCGCGCGACGTCGAGCGCGTCATGCGGCGGATCCGGGTGCGCGGCGGCTTCAAGCCGTTCGGTTCAGCCGTCTCGGCCATCGAGCACGCGCTCTGGGACATTGCCGGCAAGGCCGCCAACGTGCCGGTCTATCGCCTGCTGGGCGGCAAGGTGCGCGACCAGGTCCGCACCTACCGCACGCTCTACCAGGCCGAAGTTCCCGGCGGGGCCGAGCATACGCCGGCCGGCTACAAGCGCTGGGCCGAATACGGCAAGTCGCTGAAGGGCGAGTTCACGCTGTTCAAGCTGCCGACCTCGTACCACTCGTCGATGGTGCGCGATTTCCCGAATTTCTTTTACGGCGAAGTGCAGGCCGACGCGCCCTATCCCTATCCGCACAAGGGCACGCTGACCGAGCAGGGCCTCGACCATCTGGTCGCCTGTGTCACCTCGGCCAAGGAAACGCTTGGCAAGGGCTACAACACCGCGGTCGATGCCGGCCCGGGCTACATGCCGCTCGATGCACTGAAATTCGCCAAGGCGGTCGAGCACCTCAACCTGATGTGGGTGGAAGACACCGTCACCGGTGACTATTCGCCTTACGTCAATCACGACGTCTATCGCGAGGTCACCCGGTCAACGACCACGCCGATCCATACCGGCGAGCAGATCTACCTGCGGCAGAACTACAAGCACCTGATCGAGAGCCACGCGGTGCACGTGATCGGCCCCGATCCCTGCGATGTCGGCGGCCTCGCCGAGATCAAGTGGATCGCCGAACACGCCGACCTGCACGGCATTTCCATCGCCCCGCATGGCACCGCCAACGGCATTCTCGGCCTTGCCGCCCTGATCCAAGTCTGCGCCGTGATGCCCGACAACCTCATCGCTTTCGAGTACCCGGCCCGCTTCGAGCCGTTCTGGTACGACATCACCGAGGGTTTTGAGGGCATGCCGGTCAAGGGCGGCCTGATTGACGTCCCCGATCGCCCGGGCCTCGGCGTCAACCTGATCGCCAAGGAAGCCAAGAAGTACCTCACCGAAGGCGACGCGGACTTCTTCGACTGATCTCTCAGTCGGGTCACCCTCCCCCTTGCGGGG
>JACDQI010000303.1 GCA_015657675.1 Devosia sp. | reverse complement strand
GGGGCGACGACATGACGACCACACCCAAGGCTATGCGGCTGCACCAGCGGGAGATGTGGGCGTTTGTCGCGCCCACTGCAGCCTACACGACTCCGGTCTCGGCACATCTGGTCAAATTCGCGGGCATCCGGCCGTGTGAAACCGTGCTCAATCTGGGGACCGGCAGCAGCGTGTCGCCATCACCGCCGCGCACCGCTGGCTGGCCTATACTTTTCTTTCACATACTGAGGACCGTCCAAATGAAGTCGCTGCTGGTTGCTATCTGCACCGTAATTGCACTTTCAAGCCCCGCATTCGCACAGGACGATAGCGGCGGCGACGGCGCTTCTGGCGACCCGACGTCCGACCAAACAACGACCGACAATCCTCCTGATGCGACCTCACCTGCGCAAGATACAGAGCCGGAAGGTCCAGTAAGTGAGGACGTGTTGAAGCAGTATGAGGCAGCCTGCAAAGCCGACGACGGTTCTCTTGAGTGTGCTGAAATTGCAGAGCAAGTATGTGAGAGCAACACGGCGGACTTGACAGCATGCAGGCGCGCCGCCGCCATTCCTAAAGGCAATCCCAGAGATATTATTATGGTGCGTCCGAGACCCATAATATGAGGAACGATCCCTAAGATCGCACGTCGGCGTCGTCGCCATCATCTTCGGCGTTGCCTGCTTCCCATAGTACTGCTGGATCATGTCAACGCTCGTGCCCATGTTGCGGGCCCCCTGATGCGGTCTCACCACCGCAAGAGCCAGCACCGCAAGATCCAGCCGATGCAGCCCAGTTAAAGCAGTATGAGGCAGCCTGCACTGCTAACGAAAGTTCTGATGAGTGTAGTGAACTTGCAGAGAAAGTATGTGAGAGCAACAGTGCGGACATGACAGCGTGCAGGCGCTCCACCTCCATTCCTAAAGCCATTCCCAGACAATTTAGGCTTACTCCGAAATCGTTTCTCACCCAGTGACGACATGACGACCACACCCAAGGCTATGCGGCTGCACCAGCAGGCGACGACCGGCGGACAGCCGGCCATCGCCCTCCCACCAAAGTTCCATCCTCCACCTCTTGCATCGGTCGCCGCTTCATGGCACCAATGCCTCTGAGAAAAGCTTTTCCTCAACTCCCAAACGATCGCGCCGGCCCCCTGGGCACGTCGCGGCACTGGAATGGGAAAAGCTTTTCCTGAATGCGACCGGGTGGGACACGGAGGCCCGGATCGTCAACGGCAAAAGGGAGGAAACCTTATGAAATTGCCAGGTCTCTGGAAGGCGGCGCTTGCCGTCACCATGTCGGCTGTCGCCATCGTTCCCGGCACGGCCTTTGCAGAAACGCTCAGCATCTGGGCCCGCGCCTCGAGCTCGAGCGCAGCTCAGCACATGATCGATCTGTGGAACGCCTCGCACGAGGACAAGATTGAGCTCACCACGATTCCCGACAACCAGATGGTCACCAAGCTGGCCACCAGCGTGCAGTCGGGCGACGTGCCGGATCTGATCTCGTTCGACCTGATCTTCATGCCCGATTTCATGCGCGCCGGGCTTTTGACCGACCTCACCGCCACGCTGGGTGCCGACCCCAACCAGGCCAAGGTCGCCCAGGCCTTCCGCGATCTCGCCAGCTATGAGGGCAAGCTCTACGGTACCGGCTTTACCCCGGACGTGTCGATCCTGCTCTACAACAAGGACCTGTTCAAGAAGGCCGGCCTCGATCCGGAAAGCCCGCCCAAGTCGCTGGCCCAGCTCGAGGAATACGCTACCAAGATCAAGGAAACCGTGCCCGACGCCTATGGCTACTATTTCTCGGGCTCCTGCGGCGGCTGCAACATCTTCACCCAGGCGCCGATGATGTGGGCCTCGGGCGCCAAGCTGCTCCCCAGCTCAGCTGACGGTCCGGCCATGGAAGGCACCGGCGTCAAGGAAGTGCTGACCATGCTCCGCTCCATGTGGGAAAAGGGCGTCATTCCCGAGAGCGCCGAAGCCGATACCGGCGCCAACTTCCAGGCGACCTTCGAAACCGGCACCATCGGCATGCAGGGCTCGGGCGGCTTTGCAATCGCGGCGCTCAAGGCCAACCATCCCGAGATCGATTTCGGCATCGCACCGCTGCCGGGCGTCAAGGAAGGCGAAGCCTCGAGCTTTGTCGGCGGCGACGTTATCGCCATCCCCAAGGGCTCCAAGAACGCCGAAATTGCCACCAAGTTCATCCAGTGGCAGCTGACCGACGAAGCCCAGCTCCAAGGCCTCGCCAAGAACCTGATCCTGCCCTCGCGCTCGGATCTGGCCGACAACGAGTACTTCAAGGCTGAGCCGCGCTACGTCACGACGGCCCAGGCCGTTGGCATCGGCCAGACGCCTTATGCCTTCCGCTTCAACGACATGGTCAATGCCGACCAGTCGCCATGGCTCACCATGATCCAGACGGCAGTCTTCGATGGCGACATCGATGGCGCCATCGCCACCGCACGTGAGACCATGCTCGGCATTGCTGCACAGTAAGGTCCTCCCGGGCCTGGCCGTGGCGGTTCGCCGCCGCGGCCCACTTGTCGTTCAAGGACACCAGACGAATGCTGAAGGCGCTTACCAAACATCAGGGCATGCTCTACGTGCTGCCCGCCCTGCTCTTTGTCGGCCTCTTCGTGCTCTGGCCGCTCTGCCAGCTGGTCTATCTGTCGCTCACCGATACCTCCTTGCTCGGCGGCGGCGAATTCATCGGCTTTGAGAACTACGTCAAGGCGTTCAAGGACGCCTCGTTCTGGAAGCCTCGGCTTTACCGTCAGATACACCATCTTCATCACCCCCATCCTGATGGGGCTGGGCTTTGCGCTCGCCCTGCTGACCGCGCCCAACCGGCCGCTGCGTCAGGTGACCCGCGCCATCATCTTCCTGCCGGTGGTAATCGGCCTGGGCACCTCGAGCCTTCTCTGGTTCTGGCTCTTCGACCAGCAGGTCGGCCAGTTCAACCAGATCATGGTCGACCTCGGCATCTTCAAGGAACCAGCGGTCTGGTTCACCAAGGCCGACATGGCCCTGACCGCCGTGATCATCTCGGTCACCTGGAAGGTGATCGGCTTTGGCATGCTGCTGTTTGTCGCCGGCATCCAGTCCATCCAGGGTGAGGTCTCGGAAGCCGCGCTGATCGATGGCGCCAATTACTGGCAGCGCGTCTGGCACATCATCCTGCCGCTCTCGATGCGCACCATTCTCCTGACCACGCTGATCTCGGTGATCGGCTCGATGCTGGCCTTCGAGCAGTTCTACATCATGACCGGCGGCAACCCGCGCGGCCAGACCTTCACCTCGGTCTACTGGATTTACCAGAACAGCTTCATCAGCTTCAAACTGGGCTACGGCGCCGCGCTTTCCATCATCCTCACTCTGATCGTGCTGGTGTTCTCCTCGCTCCAGGTCGTTCTCTCCAACCGGAGCCACAAGTCATGACGGCCTTCGCCGACGCCGCCCCGACCGCCGCTGCCGGCCCGCGCAACAAGAGCCGCGTCGTCGGCGAGAGCCGGCCGATTGCCTATCTGGTCGGCGCCATCTGCATCGCCATCATCACCATCATGCTGATGCCGATCGTCCTGTCAGTGCTGGCGTCGATCAAGCCGCCGTCAGAGGCCCAGCAGTCACCGCCGAGCTACCTGCCGTCGACCCTGAGCTTTGACAACTATGTCAAGGTCTTCGAATACCAGGCCGGCCTGCTCACGTATGTCAGCAATTCCCTGCTCGTGGCCGGGATCACCATCGTCCTCTGCCTCGCACTCTCGATCCCCGCCGGCTATGGCCTGGCGCGCTTCAAGATCTGGGGCAAGGAGGTCTGGTTCATCCTGCTGCTCGCCCCGCTGATGATCCCCTACCAGGCGTTGCTCACCCCGCTTTACCTGAGCTTTGCCAAGGTTGGCCTCGCCAACAGTCACCTCGGCCTCGCCATCGTCCATACCGTCCTGCAGCTGCCCTTTTCCATCTATCTGATGCGCAACAGCTTCGAGAGCATTCCCCGCGAACTCGAGGAAGCCGCCAAGGTCGATGGCAGCAGCTCGTTCCAGACCCTGCTCAAGATCTTCCTGCCCCTGGTCCTGCCCGGCATCGTCACCGTGACGCTCTTTGCCTTCATCGCCAGCTGGAACGAGTTCCTTACGGCGCTGATCTTCATGAACAACGAAGACAGCTTCACCGTCCCGATCCTGCTTGTCAGCGTTCGCGCCGGCCGCCTCGGCGCGGTCGACTGGGGCGCCCTGCAGGCCGGCGTCGTCATCTCAATACTTCCGTGTGTGCTCATCTACCTGCTCTTGCAGAAATACTACGTGGCGGGCTTCCTCAACGGCGCCGTCAAGTAGCACCCCCATGAGCCCGCAATGAGCAACGACGTCCCCACCAAGGCTGACCGCACCGGCCGCCGCGGACCCACCATCCGCGACGTGGCGCGCCTCGCCGACGTTTCGATCGGCACCGCCTCCAAGGCGCTCAACGCCAATGGCCGGCTGCGTCCCGAAACGCGTGACAAGGTCCGCCGCGTCGCCCAGGAGATCGGCTATCGCCCCAACGATATGGCGCAGAGCCTGCATCGCACCCGCTCGATGACGGTGGGGATCATCTCAACCGATAGTTTCGGCCGCTTCACCCTGCCGATCTTTCAGGCACTCGAAGAGCAGTTCGCCGACCAGGGCATCGCCGTCTTCATGTGCAACGCGACCGACGATCCGGCCCGCGAACGCCAGCATCTCGACCAGCTGCTGGGCAAGCGCATCGATGGGCTCGTCGTCACTGCCCGTCGCTCCGACAAGCGCCCGGCCATCGGCCCCTTGGCCAACAACATCCCCATCGTCTACGTCTTCTCGCAGGCCGACGACCCCGATGCCCTCTCACTTCTTCCCGATGACGAGGGCGGCGCCAGCCTTGCCACCCGCCACCTACTCGACCTCGGCCGCCGCCGCATCGCCCACATCACCGGTCCCGAACGCTTCGAAGCCGTGCAGCTCCGCCACCGCGGCTATGACCTCGCCCTGCGCGATGCCGGCATTGCCCCGCACCCCGGCGACTATCTCGCCGGCAGCTGGTCGGAGGAGTGGGGCCGCGACGCCGTCGCCCGCCTCTTCGACGGCAAGGCCGAAACCCCCGATGGGCTCTTTTGCGGCAACGACCAGATCGCCCGCGGCGCCGCCGATGCGCTGCGCGAGCGCGGCATCGATGTCCCCGGTCGCGTCGCCATTGTCGGCTTTGACAACTGGGAAGTGCTGGCCACCGCTGCCCGCCCGCCGCTCTCGAGCATCGACATGAACCTCAGCGCCCTCGGCCGCGAGGCCGGTGAACGCCTCCTCGCCATGATAGGCGGCGCCCGCGAAACCGGCGTCCGGCGCCTGCCCTGCACCCTCGTCATTCGTAACTCCTCCAGCCCACAAGGAACCGCAAAGTGAGCCAGTACCTTCCCATCCGTTTCGTCGACGTGCGCCTCGAGGGCGACTTCTGGCGCGAGCGGCTCGACACCGTGCTCAAGCGCACTATCCCCAGCCAGCATGCCAAGCTCGGCGAATACGGCCTGCTCGACTCCCTCAAACTCCCGCAGCCGCCCCCGCCGCTGCGCTTCCCGCGTCATGCCAACGGCTTTACCGTGCAGGTGTTCTGGGATTCCGATATCGGCAAGTGGATCGAGGCGGCGAGCTACGCCCTGTCACACCGCCGCGACGCCGACATCGAGGCCAAGATCGAAGCCGTCATCGACGACTTCGAAAAGGCCCAGCTGCCCGATGGCTATCTCAACTGCTGGTATCTCGGGCACGAGCCGGAAAAGCGCTGGAGCAACCTCCGCGATAACCACGAGCTCTATAATGCCGGCCACATGCTGGAAGGCGCCATCGCCTACTACGAGACCACTGGCCGCCGCCGCTGGCTCGACGTTATGGAGCGCTATGTCGAGCACATCCGCCGAACCCTCGGCCCTGGCCCCGACCAGAAGCACGGCTATTGCGGCCACCAGGAAATCGAGATCGCGCTGATCAAGCTCTATCGCCTCACCGGCGAGAAAAAGCACCTCGACCTTGCCACCTACTTCATCAATGAGCGCGGCAAGCAGCCGCCGCACTTCTTCGACGTCGAGCGCGAGGAACGTGAAAAGAAGGGCTGGGAGTTCCAGCGCTACACCCAGGGCAACTACGAATACTCGCAGTCGCACCTGCCGGTCCGCGAGCAGACCAAGGTGGTCGGCCACGCCGTGCGCGCCATGTACATGTACACCGCCATGGCCGATCTCGCCGCCGAACTGGGCGATGCCGGCCTGCGCCAGGCCTGCGAGACGCTCTGGGACGACGTCATGGAAACCAAGATGTATGTCACCGCCGGCCTCGGGCCGTCGGCGCATAACGAGGGTTTCACCTTTGACTACGATCTGCCCAACCAGACCGCCTATGCCGAGACCTGTGCGTCGGTAGCGCTGATCTTCTGGGCGCAGCGCATGCTTCACCTCGATCTCAACGGCAAGTATGCCGACACGCTTGAACTCGCCCTCTTCAACGGCGCACTCTCCGGCCTCAGCCGCGACGGCGAGCACTATTTCTACGCCAACCCTCTCGAGTCCAATGGCTCGGCCGAACGCTGGGCCTGGCACACCTGCCCTTGCTGCACCATGAATGTCAGCCGGCTCGTCGCTTCGGTCGGCGGCTACTTCGTCTCGCGCGCCGACGACGGCATTGCGGTCAACCTCTATGGCGGCATTTCGACCACCATCGAGACCGCCGGCACCCGTGTCGCCCTGCGCGAAACGTCGAACTACCCCTGGTCGGGCGATATCCGCATCGCCATCGATCCGGAGACGGACGCGCGCTTTGACCTGAAACTCCGCATCCCCGGCTGGTGCCGCGGCGCAAAGGTGGCGGTCAACGGACAGGCTGTGACTGGCAACCCGGTCAACGGCTACCTGACCATCAACCGCGTCTGGCAGAAGGGCGACGTCGTCACCCTCGACCTGCCCATGCCGGCCGAGCGCATCTACGCCAACCCTGGCGTCATCATGGATGTCGGTCGCGTCACCCTCAAGCGCGGCCCGCTCGTCTACTGCGTCGAGGAAGCCGACAATCCGGGCGGCCGCGTGCAGCGCCTGCGCCTGCCGCGCAACGCGCAGGTGCAGATCACCCCACGCGATGATCTCTTCGATGGCATCGTCACACTCTCTGCCGACGCCGTGGCCATCGACGAGAGCGATTGGTCGACGCTCTACCGCACAACGCCCTCACGCGAAGGCAAGGGCACCCTCACCGCACTGCCCTACTACCTCTGGGCCAACCGCGGTCAGGGCTCGATGGTAGTCTGGATCCCCGAAGCCTGACCCTCGGGCACAATCGCAGTCTGAGGCGCCACTTCCGCCTCGGACTGCGCCTGCCGCGCCGACGGCTTGATCAGCGATAGTGGCGATCGGCCCGCCGCCCCAAACAGCAGTTCCCTTTCGTCCGGCGTCGAGCGGAAGAACGGGTAGCGCCGCAACAGGTCCTCGTACATGACGTCGATGTCGCAAGCCATCAGCACCATGGGAAAGCTGAGGCCATGATAGAAGCGCTCTGACCCGATGATGACGGACTTGTAAACCCGCTTGTAGAACGCCGCGTGCTCGGGCCTGACGGTCGAGAGCACATAACGGACGTTGAAATGCTGCACCGCGATAGTTGGCAGTCGGAGGGTCAAGTAAGGCAGCGCCGGATAGGCAAGGCTTGCCTCGAAATCTGCGGTGAACCGCCCCGGGTCGAGAATGGTCGCCCCGGCGTCCAGCATGGGTCCGAGAATATCTGGAAACACCGAGAAGCTCGGCGAGGTCGGGTATTGCCGGGTGATATAGTGAAATCGCACTGAGCTCACCAATACACCGTCTATATACACACCGAAACAGTATGCGTTCGGCAGATCGTCAAACTCGTCCCGCACAAGCTCTGCGCTATTGATTGGGATGAACTCTTCTCGCCGATACGCATCGTAGCGAAGTCGGTAGACAGGGTCGAATTGCTCTTCGGTCGTTACCCGCCTGTACTCTACGCGGTCGAGGAGATCGAGCAGGGTGTTTGAAAACTTCGACACCCCTGTAGTTACTGGCCCATCAAATGCGGCACTCATAAACAAAAACCTCATAACGAAAGGCGTACATTAACGCCTCGTTAAGGTCATTTGAATGGCAATCGATACTTAGGATTTTAACCAACCACTGCGAAAGCCGATGCGGCCCATTTTAGGTGATGGAATGCAAACCCTTAGCGGGTGTTAACCAATTTCGCAGCGGATCGTGGAATGTTTGCAGTGGCCATCCTGGCAATCAGCTCACCGACATCGCGGCTCGGCAGCGGCACGCCGAACAGGTAGCCCTGGATCTGGTCCACCTTGGTGTGAGCGACGATCAGATCGAACTGTTCCTCGGTCTCCACGCCCTCTGCGGTGATCGCCAGATGGATGTCTTTGCCCAGCTGAGCCACGTTGGACAAGAGCTTGAGCGCGCGCGGATTGTCCACGATGTCCATCACGAAGCTGCGGTCGATCTTGAGCTTGGAGAACGGCAGCGCGTGCAGATAGCTCAGCGACGAATAGCCGGTGCCGAAAATCGTCGAGTGCGATGC
>JACDQI010000302.1 GCA_015657675.1 Devosia sp. | reverse complement strand
CTTGGGGGAGAGGTCGCCGCGCAGCGGCGGGTGAGGGGGCCTTCCTTGACCAGCGGAGTACACTCATGATCGGCCGTCTCAACCACGTCGCCATCGCCGTCCCCGATCTCGCCGCCGCGGCAGCGAAATATCGCGACCTGCTCGGCGCCGATGTGCATCACCCGCACGATCTGCCCGAGCACGGCGTCACGGTGGTTTTCGTGCAGCTCGAAAACACCAAGATCGAACTGCTGCATCCGCTCGGCGAGAACTCGCCGATCGCAAAGTTCCTAGAGGCCAATCCTGCCGGCGGCATGCACCACATCTGCTTCGAGGTGCCCGATATCGCTGGTGCGGCGCGCACCCTGGTCGAGGGTGGCGCCCGCGTGCTGGGCGATGGCAAGCCCCGCATCGGCGCCCATGGGCTCCCCGTCCTTTTCCTCCACCCGAAGGACTTTGACGGCACGCTGATCGAGCTCGAAGAGGTCAAGCCGGACCTGCTTCCGGCTTAGCAGTCCTGAGTAGACCTCTCCGTCTTCCCTTCTCCCTCAAGGGGAGAAGGAAAGTAGGGCTCACCCCACCCTCACCACAAACCGCGCCACAAAATCCCCGCCCCACCACATGGGGAAATTCGTCCCCCACTTGTTGTTGTGAAGGTTGAAGCGAATGCCGGCGGAAAAGTCCGGCGGCCGCTTTTCGAATGGGAAGAACGGCGACCCCGCCGGCGCCACCAGTGGCGTATCGAGCGGCGTGATTTCAAACCCTTCGCCGCGCACTCCGAACACCGCCTGCAACTGTCCGCCCCCGAACGCAGCTACCCGCCCAGCCGACTGCCAAAGCCCCATCTTGAGGAACGACCACTCGCTAACCCCCTCCGGCGTGAAGGTGACAAAGCTCGCTTCCGGCATCCGATTGGCCGGCTTGCCATGGAGGGTCACTGTGATCTCCAGCCGCTCCGCATCGAGCGCACGAAACCCATACTCCACCCGCTCCGGCGCCCCGAGTTCCGCATGCGCTGCCGTATCCATTGTTCCGTCCAGCGCCGGCGCAAACACGGCAGACCGTGCAGTCGCCGCATGCTCCAGTCCCGGCTTGGCGTGATCGAGAATGGCCCATTCGGCGCGATGCGTCAGATAGCTGTCGAGATGCGCCTCGACGTCGCGCTGGTCATAACTCTCGTAGCGATAGCCCAGCAGGCTCCCATCCCTTCCGGTGATTGTCTTGCCCCCCGGCGCGGTGATCGACACCACATCGCCGAACGCCCCGCGCTCGACCCGCCATCCCTCCGCGCCAACACCCTCGGACCCGTCCGATGACTCCGCCCGTGCACGATCCTTCGGCTCCAGTTCTGCCACCGCATGATCGAGATAAGCCCGCTGCTCCGCCCAGCTCTGCTCCGCATAGGCGAACCGATAGTCCGCCTTCCGCGCCGCCTCGAACGCCGGCCGCTCCCAGGCCGTCTCGTCACGCAGGTAGGATTTGATATCGACGCCCCAGGTGTGCTCGGCCACAAGCGTCAGACCGCGCCCGAACGACTGTCGAGCCGGCGTCAGCCCCTCCTCGACAAACGAGTCATAGAGCCGCTGCAGCGCCAGGAACCGCTTGATCTTGTCGGGATCCGTGCCCGCGCCATGGATCCAGGAATCCCCGAGTTCCATATCCACCACGGGGAACTCGTCTCGCCGTTTCCACAGCAGCTCGCCATAGGCGTCAAGCGTTGACGCGTGCACTTCGGCGTCGGGAAACTCCCGCGCCATGTCGCGAAAGACCTCCGCCACCTGCGGCACGCTCTGCGGACCCATATTGTCATTGGTGTGCGCAAAGCTCAGCGCCGCCTCGAACCCCTCCGGCAGATGCGTCGCGCCATAGCTCTTTTGATACATCACCACCAATTCCGAGCGGTCCGGCGCGCGCCAGCGGAAGAGGTCCGGCACATCCGGCGGCGGTGAGGCGCTGTTGACCCCCAGATGCAGGAACGTCACGCCTGCCTCCGCCAGCAGCGGAACAATCCCCAATGTGTGCCCCGGCACGTCGGTCATCTTGGCGGCGGTCGTTTTGACGCCAAACCGCTTGTCGAGTTCCGCCGCGTAACTGAGCCCGGCACGAAACAGGTTCGGGCTCATCAGTTCCGAATGTGTGGTGAAGGGCAGGGCGTGCCAGCGGATCAGCCCCTGTTCGATCGCCCGCTCCAGCCGCTTCACCTTCTCTTTCGGCTGCGACTGGAGGTGGTCCCAGATCAGCCACGCCCCGGTCGTCCAGATGAAGCGCGGCCGCGCCGGGTCTTCGGCAAGGCAATGCTCGCCGGTCTCGATCGCCTGCGGGATGAAGCGCTCATGGTATTGCGCCCGCACCTTTTCGGCGTGGTCGGTAAAGCCGATATCGAGATGCGTCTTGAAGACGAGATGGATGGTCTTTTCGGGCATTTTCAGTTCAGGTCGTCTGCCCGCAGCGGCAAAAAAGGGTGCGATCTCACCACTGCCTGCGCTTGACCAAAAAGGAAAGCCCGTTCATCAGATTGCCATTGCAACGTTATAGCTCTTGGTTAAGCCGCCGCTGGCGACCGACCATCTGCAGCAAAGGCACTCCGCATGCTCATCGGCAACGCCCCTTGTTCCTGGGGCATCAACTATCCCACCGGCAATGCCTATAGCTGGCAGACCTATCTCGACGAGGTCGCAGCCGCTGGCTATCGCGGCACTGAGCTCGGGCCTTTCGGCTTCCTGCCCAAGGACCAGGCGCTGCTGCGCCGCGAACTGGAGCGGCGCGGGCTGACACTGATCGGCGCTACCCATGTCCACACTTTTGGTGACCGCAGCACGGCGCCCGAACTCATGTCCACTCTGCGAGAACTCGCGCCGATCATGCGCGATCTCGGCGCCCACCATATCGTCATCATGGACGAGTCCAACTGGTACCGGCCGGGGCAGGAGGGTGTCCTCGATGTTGCCGGCTGGAAGGGACTTGTGGAGACCGTGCGTGAAGCGCAGGCGGTGATCGAAACCGAGTTCGGCCTCAAGGCCAGTTTTCATCCCCATGTCGGCACCGCCGTCGAATTCGAGCCTCAGATCGATCGGCTCCTCGCCGAGACCGATATCGACCTCTGCTTCGACACCGGCCACCATGCCTTCTGGGGTCAGGACCCGCTGGCCTACATGCGCAAGGTCTCGGATCGCATTGCCTACATGCACTTGAAGAATGTCGACGCCGCCGTTCGCCAGCGCGTTCTCAGCAAGCAACTCTCGATCGAGGCTTCTTACGGCGCCGGTGTCATGGCACCGCTGCCCGACGGCGCCGTCGACATCGCCGAGATCATGCGCTTCCTCGCCGAGCGCAAGTTCACCGGCCCGGTCGTCGTCGAGCAGGACATTGCCGAAAACGCCGCCGAGACGCCGCTGCAGCTCGCCACCCGCAACTTCGTCTACATGCAGAAAGTCATCTGATGTCCGCACTCAAGCTTGGCCTCATCGGCCTCGGCGAAGTCGCCCAGCTCATGCACCTGCCGCTGCTGGCCGATGACCAACGCTTCCAGATCGCCGCCATCACCGACGTCTCGCCAAGTCTCGTCGACCACGTCGCCACCCGTTACAGCGTCCCGACGCGCCACGCATCCGCCGAAGCACTGATCGCCGATCCCAACCTCGACGCCGTCTTCATCCTGACGCCCGACCACCTGCACGCGCCGCTGCTCGAGCAGGCCATTCGCGCCAAAAAGCACGTCTTCATCGAAAAACCCGCCGCACTCACCGCTGCTGAACTGCGACCGCTGGTCGACCTCGATCAAGGCAATGAGAAGGTCGTCTTTGTCGGCTACATGCGCCGCTTCTCGCCGGCCTTCCTGGAACTCAAGCACCGACTGCCGCCGCGCGACGAGATCCGTCACGTCCGCATCCGTGACTTGATCCGCGAGAGCCAGTTCTTCGTCGACCAGACCCGCAACATCTTCCGCCCCGATGACGTACCCGCCGACATCATCGCCTCCGGCCGCGCCGAAACGCAGCGATTGCTGAAGTCCGTCATGGGCGAGGCGACGCCCGATCAGCTCCGCGCCTATCAGGTGCTGACCGGTCTCTCCTCGCATAGCTTCTCGGCCATGCGCGAACTCTTCGGTGCGCCTCGCAAGGTCGCCGCCGCGCGTCAGCATCGCGGCGAAAACGTCATGGTGATGTTCGACTATGGCAGCTTCACTGCGCTCTATGAGGCGGTCATCCACGACGTCGCCCGCTTCGACGCCGGCATCGAGGTGCTGACCTTCAACCAGCACTTCAAGATGAACTACGACACCCCCTACATCCGTAATCTGCCGACGCGCCTCGAGATCACCACCTCGGGTGAACACAGCACCGGTACCGAGATTGTCGGTCCCTGGTACGAGGATGCATTCCGCGTCGAACTGGGCGCCTTCCACCACGCTGTGACAACTGGGGAAAAGCCAAAAACTCTGCTGACCGACTCCCTCGCCGACCTCGAACTCTTCGCCGAAGTCGGCCGCCACTTCCTGGCCCAGTAACACCTTGGTGTGACGGCGGAACTTTCCCGGCCGCCGTCATCCCAGTGTCATCCAACTGCGGTTAAAGCCGGCCAGACCTGTCAGAATGTTTAGTCAAACAGGTGTCACAATGGAACTTATGTTCCATTTACACTTGCGCGCGCCGATGCGCGGAATAGTCTGGTGTGAGGTCGACGCCAGATTGACCAGCCGCGGATACTCCGCAGGCGAACATGGGAGATAACAATGAAACGTCGCGCGTTTATGCTGTCTGTTGGCGGTGCTGCCGCCGGCATGGTGCTGCTGCCCCGCCTGTCTTTCGCCGAGGCCGGCCGCATCGATTGGTACACCTCGTCCGATACCAACATCCTCGACTTCTGGACCAACATCGTGAAGCCGAAGTTCGAGGCCGCCAATCCGGGCGTCACCCTCAACCTCGTCGACGCCGGCGACAGCGCTGGTCAGGATGCGATTGTTCAGCGTGCCATGGCTGCCATGCAGACCAACACTGACCCGCAGGCTGACTATCTTGAGACTGCCGATCCGATGAGCCCCAAGGGCGCGCTGGAAGCCGGCCTCTATGTAAACCTCAAGGAAAGCCTCTCCAACTGGGGCCTCGTGAACCCGCTCGCCATCGAGACCGACTTCGCCGTGCCGTACCGCGGCAGCCAGGTGCTGCTCGCCTACGACACCACCAAGCTCGCTGCTGCCGACGTTCCCAAGACCTGGGCCGACCTCGTCACCTGGATCAAGGCCAACCCCGGCCAGTTCATCTACAACCGTCCCGACAAGGGCGGTTCGGGTGGCAACTTCGTCCGTCGCGCCATCCACGAAGCCAATGGCCGCGATCCCAAGGCCTTCACTCTCGACAACTTCTCGGCCGAGTTCGCCGAAAAGAGCTTGGCGCCGGCCTGGGAGATCCTCAAGGACCTCGCCCCGTCGCTGTTCGACAACGGTGCCTACACTTCGGGCAACACCCAGTCGATCCAGCTGCTCGGCCAGTCGGCCGTCACCATGATCCCGGCCTGGTCCGATCAGGCGCTGCAGGCCATCTCCACCGGCGTGCTGCCCGAGACCACTGGTCTGGTGCAGCTCACCGACCTGGCCTTCTCTGGCGGCTTCTCGCGCGGTGTCGTGCTCGCCAACGGCGTCAACAAAGACGCCGCCATCAAGCTGGCTGACTTCGTCCTCACCGAAGAAATCCAGTCGGCGATCCTCACCGATCTCGGCGGCTTCCCGGGCGTGTCGTGGGACCATGTCTCCGACGAGCTGCGGGCGAAGTACCAGGACATCGTGCCGACCACCATCCCGACCTTCCCGGGCGGCGACTGGGGTTCGGCCATCAGCGACGGCTGGTATCGCAACGTGGCCCCGACCGTGGACCGCAACGCCTGATATGACCACTCGCCCACCTTCCGGGCGTGCACAGAGCAGGGGGCTTATCGGCCTCCTGCTCGTTGCCGTTCCCGTCGGTCTGTTTGCCTGGATGACCGTCTGGCCGATCATCTCGGGCCTGGTGCAGGCCTTTACGCCGACCCAGCCAAATGGCACTCGACCGTTTTCACCGGCGAACTTCGTCGAGTTCTTTTCCGATCCCTATAGCCTTTCCAATCTCGGCGTAACGCTCTGGACCTGCCTCGTCACGCTCGGGCTGCTGCTCGTCATCTGCATTCCGCTGGCGCTCTACCTGCGCTTTGCGCAGGGCCGGCTCGCCGCCTACGTGCAGACCATGGCGATGTTCCCGATGTTCGTTCCCTCGATCATCCTCGCCTTCGCCTTTATCCGCGTGCTGGGGCCAAACGGCACCGTCGACCTGCTCCTCAATGCCGTCGGCCTGCCCAAGATCCGCTCGCCTTATCTCACCCCATGGGGGCCGGTGATTGGCCTTGTCTGGGACAACATCCCGCTGACGGTTCTGATCCTCGTGTCAGGGCTTGGCGCGGTTTCCAATCAGGCTGTCGAGGCCGCCCGCGATGTCGGCGCACGCCCGTTGACCCTCTTCTGGTACATCGTCCTGCCGCGCATCTGGACCTCGGTGGCGGTGGTGATCTCCTTCACCATGCTCGGCCTCTTCTCGGCCTTCACCTTGCCCTATGTGCTCGGCCCGGCCTCGCCCGAAATGATGGGCCCGTTCATGCAGCGCACGTTCGGCGATCTGCGCGATCCGGAGATGGCGCTGACCCAGGCGACCGTCACCATGCTGTTCTGCATCGCCTTCGGCATATTCTATGTCCGGGCGGTTGCCCGAAACCGGGGGAAATAGCCATGGCCATCGCGCTTGCACCCAAACGCCGGACGGACTGGATCGGCCTGGTCTTTGCTCTCGCTCTGACCATCGTGATCCTTGTGCCAATGCTGGTGGTGATCACCTGGTCATTCGCCAATGTATGGCGGTTTCCGTCAGTGTTGCCGCAGCAGTTCGGCCTGAAATTCTGGCAGATGACCCTTGCCCGCAGCGACGTCTGGAGCGCCCTCTCGCTCTCGCTGACGCTCTCTGCCGTGGTGACGGCCATATCGGCCGCCATCTGTCTGCCGGCCGCCTATGCGTTTGCGCGCATGACCTTCCCCGGCCGCGATGTCCTCTTCTTCTCGTTCCTGGCTGGCCAGGCCTTCCCCAAGTTCGGCCTGCTTGTCGCCATCGCCGCCATCTTCCTCCAGCTCAATCTCATCGCCACGTTCTGGGGCGTCGTGCTGATCCAGCTGGTGGGCACCTTGCTCTTCATGATCTGGATCCCCGTCGCCGCGTTTCAGTCGGTCGACCGCCGCATGGAAGAAGCGGCACGTGACGCCGGGGCAGGACCGCTGCGCGTCTTCTGGTCCATCACCCTGCCGCAGGCTGCGCCGACCATCTTCTCGGCAGTGCTGCTGAGCTTTGTCGGCACCTTCTATGAGACCGAAGGGGCGTGGCTGATCGGCGCTCCGCAGATCCGCACCATGCCTGTGCTGATGATCAGCTTCATCAACAACCAACCCGTCATCCAGTATGGCGCCGTCCTCTCGGTGCTGCTCTGGATTCCATCATTGATCGCCCTTGTGTTCACCCGCCGTGTTGTCAATTCCGGCAGTTTCGCCCGCGGCTTCGGGGGCTGAAGAAATCCATGTCAAAACTCACCATTGCCGACGTCTCGAAAATCTTCTCCACCACCGTCGCGGTCGACACCTTCTCGCTCGACGTCGCTGACGGCGAACTGGTCTGCCTGCTCGGTCCCTCCGGCTCAGGCAAGTCGACCCTGCTGCGCATGATCGGCGGCTTCGAGACGCCCAGTTCGGGCTCCATCCGCATCGACGACGAGGAGGTCATCCACCTCCCGCCCGAAAAGCGCCCGACCGGCATGGTGTTCCAGAGCCACGCGCTCTGGACGCATATGAACGTCTTCCAGAACCTCGCCTTCGGCCTCAAGCTGCGCCGACGTCCGAAAGCCGAGATCAAGGAGAGGGTTGAAGCCGTACTCGACCTCGTCGGCCTCAAGGGCTACGGCAGCCGCATGACAACGCAGCTCTCCGGTGGTCAGCAGCAGCGCGTCGCGCTCGCCCGCTCGCTGGTGCTCGAACCAAAGATCCTGCTCCTCGACGAGCCCTTCGCCAGCCTCGACCAGCATCTGCGCGAGCGCCTGCGCGAAGAGGTCCGCGACATTCAGCAGCGGTTGAAGATCACCACGCTTTTCGTCACCCACGGCCAGGACGAAGCCCTCGCACTCGCCGATCGCATCGTCGTGATGCGCGATGGTCGCGTCGAGCAGGTGGCTCGTCCAGACATGGTCTATCGCGAGCCCGCCACCCCCTTCGTGGCCGGTTTCATCGGCACGATGAATCTCATCGACGGCACCGTCGCCAACGGCACCTTTAGCCGCGCCAGCTTCTCCGTGCCGCTACCAGTCGCCGATGGCCCCGCCACCCTCGCCATCCGCCCCGAAGCGCTGAGTCTGACCGCAGGCGGGCAGGGCATCATCCACCGCGTTACCGACTATGGCACCCATGGCCTCGTCGACATCGACCTGCCCGACGGCACGCGCATCAAGTCAATGATCAGCGACGCCAAGGCCTTCGCGGCCGGCCAGTCGGTCGACCTCAAGCCGACCGCCATCTCTGCCTATCGCGACAACGCCGTGATCTACCGCACCAGATGACCAGCCCCATCTCCATCATCCGCGACGGCCACACCACCTGGTTCAAATGGCACCGTGGCCGTCGCCGTGCGTCCGACCCGGTCTTTACTGGCACGCGCCTGCTCGAAGCGATGGCGCTCGGCGCGTCCACCGAGGTCGATCTCGTCGTCACCGCCGACCGCGGCTTTGCCGTGTTGCACGACATGACGCTCGACCGCGAGACCACCGGCAGTGGCCTGGTCGTTCAAACCTCCGATGCGCTGATCCGCCAGCTCCGCCTCCGCGCCAATGACGGCACGCCACTCACCGAACCCGTGATGCTGCTCGAGGACCTCTGCACTGTCATGGCATCCGGCACTGTCCACCCGGACGCTCTGCTGCAGCTCGACTACAAGGAAGACCTCGCCGCCCTCGATGACCGGACGGTAGAACGCTTCCGCACCTCCGTGGCGCCAGTCGCCCGCAACATCATACTCTCCTCCGGCGACGCCGCCGCCGTCGATCGCCTGCACGCGGCGGTGCCCGCGATGCGGGTCGGCTTCGACCCCAGCGATGAGGTGACGGTCACCGCGGCCCGCACCAACCGCACGCACGCCGATTTCGTCGCCAGCACACTCGCCGCCTCGCCGCGTGCCGATCTGATCTATCTCTATTGGGAGATCATCCTCTGGTTCGCCGACGACGGTTTTGACATCTGCGCCGCCTTACACGCCGCCGGTAAGCGCGTCGACGCCTGGACCATACAGACCGTCGACGCTACCTCCGTTGCCGCCGTCAATCGCCTGCTCGCCCTCAAGGTCGATCAGATCACCACCGACGATCCCGAAGGGCTCGCCGCTGCATTGGAAGCCCAACCATGACCACCGACCTTGACCACCCCGCCATCCTTGCCGACCTCGTCGATCTGGCCCGCCGCGCCGGTGCGCTGACGCAGCGCCACTTCGAGAATTTTCGTGACATCGAAATCGGCATCAAGGGCCCGGCCGACTTCGTCTCCGCCGCCGACCGCGAGAGCGAACTGCTGATCCGCGAGCACCTCTTTGCCCGCTATCCCGGCTGGAGCTTTACCGGCGAGGAGTTCGATCCCGTCGATCACGCCGACAGCGCCTACCGCTGGCTCGTCGACCCTATCGACGGCACCACCAACTTCCTCAACGGCATGCACTACACCATCTCGATCGCGCTCAGGCGCGGCACCGAGACGCTGCTCGGCATCCTCTACAATCCGCCTGCCGACGAGATGTTCACCGTCATCAAGGGGCAGGGCGCCTTCCTCAACGGCCAGCCGCTGCGCGTCAGCCAGCAGACCGCTGTCGCCACCATGTGCGTCGGCACGGGCCTGCCCACACCAAATCTCTCGCTCTATCCTGGCTCCTATGCCCGGCTCGACGCCATCCGCGCCCCGATCGGCGCCGTCCGCATCGTCGGCAGCGCGGCCAACTCCTGCGCCTATGTCGCAATGGGCCGGCTCACCGGCTACTATGAGGAGACCGGCTTCACCGACACTGCCTCGTCCATCCTGATGGTGCAGGAAGCTGGCGGCATCGTCACCGACTGGTGGGCGCGCCGGACT
>JACDQI010000301.1 GCA_015657675.1 Devosia sp. | reverse complement strand
GTAGTCTGATGCTCTATCCAGCTGAGCTCGGGCGCCTGTCGGCCGGACGAGCCGGCGGAACGAGCGAACCCATATACAAGCTTATCGGGCATTGCAAGCGCAGGAAACGAGGTTCTGAAAACCGCGTCAGCCTGTCGGCAGGGTGATGTCGAAGCGGGTGCCTTGAGACTGGTCGATGAAGGCGAGGCTACCGCCATGGGCCTCGGCAATCTCGCGGGCGATGGCAAGGCCAAGGCCGGTGCCGCCGGCACGGGCGGAGCCTTCGAAGGCGACAAACAGGTTGTCGCGGGCCCGGGGCGGCAGGCCGGGGCCGTTATCGGCAATCGAGATCACCACCGTCTGCTCGCCCGCCACGGCGCTGGCGGTGATGGTTGGGGCGGCATTGGCCTCGCCCTGAGTTTCCAGCGCCTCGCGGGCGTTTTTCATCAGGTTGACGAACACCCGGGCCAACTGATCGGGGTCGGCGCGGACGATGACGCCATCGGCGACTTCGTTGCGCAACTTGACCGTACCGTGTCCCAAGAGGCCTGCCTCGAAGGCGGCTTCATCGACCAGCGTGCGCACATCGATCGGCACCGGCTTGGGCGGCGTTGAGGACTGACGGCCATAGTCGAGCACAGATTGGGCAAAGCCGACAGCCCGGTCGATGGAATGGACCAGCCGTGGCGCCAGGCGCTGCACCTTGGGGTCATCGAGCGTCGCGACCTGATCGGAGAGCAGTTGCGCCGACGTCAGGGTGTTGCGCAGGTCGTGGTTGATCTTGGAGACGGCCAGGCCGAGGTCGGCCAGGTGCCGGCGCTGGCGCAGCAGGGTGAAGATCTCGGTCTCCATGGCGGCCAGTTCCTGCTCGAGAATGCCGATCTCGTCACGCCGACGCGGGGTGGCGGTGATGATCAGCGTGGCGTTCTCGGGGGCCTTGCGATAGCCGAGCATGTTTTCCGAGAGCCGCCGGATCGGGTCGATCAGGATGCGGGAGACAAAGAGATAAAGCACCAGCGCGGTCATCAGTGCCACGATCAGCGAGATGACGAAGGTGTTGCGCGAGTAGATCAGCAGTTCGAGCCGCAGCGGCTGCTCGGGCATCAACACCTCGACGAGGTTCTGGCTATTGTCGGCGTCGCCCTCGCCGACGATACGAATGGTGCGATCGCCGCCCATGAACAGCGTATCGAGCACGCCGCCGATGGTGGTCAGCGGGTCGGTGGCGCGCATGTCGATGGTGACGGCCAGGCGTGGCATGGGCGCCTGCTCGAGTTCGAGCAACTGGCTCTGGCCCTCACGCCGGTAGACGATGGCGGTCGCGCCGGCCGAGTTCAGCAGCCGGTCCGTCAGTTCACGGGGCAGTGCCAGCACGTCGGGCACGGCATCGAGTACACGGGCCGCAACAATACCGACGCGCAGGCGGTCTTCGAGCCAGGACATGCGGAAATTTGCGGCAGATGGCAGATAAATGATCACTTGGACCGCAAGGATCACGAAAATGATCGTGGCGATGATCTTGACCGACAACCCGGAAAACGGGCCCGGCATCGCGCGTGTCTTTGTTGCCATCCCGGTTTAATTAGCGAGAAACACGTGCTGCAACAAGGTCAGGGCAAGTATCGGACGACCGCGATAAGACGCCGCAGCAGGGGATTGGCGCCCAGTCCCCGCTGGAATTCGAGCCCAAGGCGGCGGGCAATCTCGGCATAAGTCGGGTATGGCGCGACGAAATCCATCAGGTGCCGCGCTGAAAGGCCGCGGGCCATGGCGAGGGAAAACAGCGCAATCAGCTCCCCTGCCCCATTGCCGACGACGCCGGCGCCGAGGATACGGCCGGCGCGGTCGGTGATCAGCTTGGCGGTGCCAAAGGTGTTGCGATCGGCGCGCGCCCGGTCATTTTCGGCAAAGGCCCAGCGGGTAACGACGATATCGGACCGCCCGACGGTACGTGCGGCAGCCTCGCTGAGGCCGATTTCGGCCAGTTCGGGATCGGTATAGGTCACCTGCGGCACGAGGTTGGCCTGCTGCCGCCAGGGCCAGCCGAAGAGCGCCGCGCGGGCGACACCTTCTCCCTGCAGCTGCGCCAGATGGCTCGACGGCATGCCGCCGGCGACGTCACCGACGGCGTAAACGCGACGGTTGGTGGTGCGGAGGCCCGGGGTCAGCTGCAGTTGCGCGGCGTCGGCCTTGCTCATCTTGATGCCGGCCTTGTCGAGATCGAGCCCCGCAATCCGCGGCAGCCGGCCGGTGGCGACAAGGATGTGGGAGGCGTCGAGCACCTGTTCGGCGTCACCGGTGCGGACAGCAACGCCAATGCCCATGGACCGGGCGATTATGGCGGTGACGGCGGTTTCGGGGCGGATATCCACGCCCTCGTCGCGCATTCGGCGCAGCGCGATTTCCGCCAGTTCCGGATCGGCGCCGGCAAGCGGCTGGGCGGGGTCGACCAGGGTCACCAGTGTCCCCAGTCGCGCATAGGACTGGGCGATCTCGACCCCCAGCGGACTGCCACCGATCACCACCAGGTGGGTGAGCTTGCGGGTATTGTCGAAGATGGTTTCGGTGGTGAAAAAGGGCACGGCCTGCAGGCCCGGGATCTCGGGCACGGCCGCACTGGCGCCGGTGGCGAGGATGAACCGGCGGGCCCGGATCAGGGTTTCGCCGGCGCTGATGGTGCGGGAATCAACGAAACGCGCCTCGGCAGCCAGGACATCGATGCCCAGCGCCTTGAGCCGGGCTTCCCCATCGCGCGGGGCGAGAGCGCCGATCACCTGGTCGACATGGTCGTAGACGCGGCGGGTATTGATCCGCAATTCGTCCGTCACCATGCCGAAGGCAACGCTGGTGCGCAGTTGGTGGGCGCGGGTCGCGGCAGCCAGCAGCGCTTTGGACGGAACGGCACCGGTGTTGAGGCTCAGGCCCCCGAGTTTGCCGCGCTCGACCAGCACCACGGAAGCCCCATAGGCGGCAGCCAGTTCGGCAGCGGCCAAGCCACCGGCGCCCGCCCCGATGACGCACAGGTCGGGAGTTAGGATATCAGCCATCGATCAACCGTCTGGTGCCCGCAACGCGCCCCTCTGGCGCCCTTCCTAGCAAAGCCCAACCCCGTACAATAGGCCGAAGGCGCCTGATGCGTGGTTTTTGTCGGGGAAAGCGGGACATTTGCGCGGTCCGAGTCGCGTTGACTTGCCCCGCCGTTTTCCCTATAAGCCCGGCCAACCTGCCAAGAGGCCTGGGAAAGCCCCGGAACTCTGCGGCATTTGTCTTGCGCAAGCTTTGAGCCAGAGGAACCGCGCCCGGCGTGGTCTGATGTTATGAAACGTACTTTCCAGCCGAGCAACCTGGTGCGGACCCGCCGTCATGGCTTCCGTGCCCGTATGGCCACCAAGAACGGCCGCAAGATCCTGAACATGCGCCGCGCTCTGGGCCGCAAGAAGCTGTCGGCCTAAGGGCCGCCTGCCGCATGCAGATGTTGCGGCAACTTCGCAAAAGGGCCGAATTCGTCAGGGCTGCCCGGGGCATTCGCGCCGGGCGCTCTGCTTTTTCCCTGCAGGCAATCGCCAGCACTGGCGAAATGCCCGGGATCGGCTACACGGTCACCAAGAAGACGGGCAATTCGCCGCAGCGGAATCGTATCAAACGACGCCTGCGTGCGGCTGCCCGGGCTTGCGCTGCCGAATTCCTTCCCCAAAATGATTACGTGATTGTCGGCCGGCGCGAAGCGCTGGGCGCGAATTTTGCCGCACTGGTGCGCGACCTTTCATCGTCGATTGTCAAAGTCCACTCAACCCGGGCCGATGGCCCCCGGAAGCCGAAATAATGCAGAGCGACAACAACCGGAATATGATCCTTGCCATCGTGCTGAGCGTCGTCGTGCTCTTCGGATGGCAGTTTTTCGTGGCCGGTCCGCAGCTCGAGCAGGCACAGAAGCGGGCCCAGATCGAGCTGCAGGAGAGGGCTGCCGCGGACGCGGCGTTGGCAACGCCGAGCGTTGATGGCCAGGCGGCGACGCCTGTTGTCAACAACGGCGTGACACAGGCCTTTGCCGACCGGACGACAGCGCTGGCCGCAACGCCGCGCGTCAAGATCGACACTGCCAATGCATTGTCTGGCTCGATCAACCTGACCGGTGGCCGCCTCGACGACCTGCAGCTCAAGCGCTACCACGAGACGGTCGATGACAATTCGCCGATCATTACCCTGCTCATCCCCGATGGGGCGCCCGGGGGCTATTTCATCGAACACGGCTGGACTGCACCCGCCGGCGTCACCGCCAAGCTGCCCGATGCACAGAGCCAGTGGACGATCGAAGGCGACAACCAGACGCTGACGGAAACCACGCCGGTTACCATCCGCTGGGACAATGGCGAGGGCGTCGTTTTCCGCCGCACCTTTGCGGTGGACCCCGATTACCTGTTTACCGTCACCCAGAGCATCGAGAACACCGGCAGCACGGCACTGACGCTCTTCCCCTATGCCAAGGTGGTGCGGCAGGGGACGCCCAAGGTCGCCAACTTCTTCATCCAGCATGAGGGCCCGCTGGGTGTGCTGGGGTCGAACAACCTGATCTCGAAGAAGTATTCCGACCTCAAGAACGACAAGAAGGTGCAACTCGACGGGACCACGGGTTGGGTCGGCTACACCGATAAGTACTGGGCGACCGCCATCATCGCGGACCCCAAGGCGCCGATCAACGCTACCTTCTACTATTCGCGCCGGCGCACCGACATCTACCAGTCGAGCTTTGTGGAGACGACGCCGGTGACGGTGGCGCCGGGCGCCACGGCCCAGAACACCAGCTACGCGTTTGCCGGCGCCAAGAAGGAAGCTGTTCTCGACCTTTACCAGCGGACCTACGGCTTTGACCGGTTGGATCTCCTGATCGACTGGGGCTGGCTGTTCTTCTTCACCAAGCCGATGTTCTACCTGATCACGCTCCTCTATGGCGTGCTGGGCAATTTCGGCCTCGCTATCCTGGCGGTGACGGTGCTGGTCAAGGCAGTGTTCTTCCCGCTTGCCAGCCGCTCGTACAAGTCGATGGCGGCGATGCGGCGCGTGCAGCCGGAAATGAAGTCCATCCAGGAGCGCTTCAAGGACGATCGCGTGCAGCAGCAGCAGGCGATGATGGAGCTCTACAAGAAGGAAAAGATCAACCCGCTGTCGGGTTGCTGGCCGGTGCTGATCCAGGTGCCGGTGTTCTTCGCGCTCTACACCGTGATCTTTATCTCGCTGGAAATGCGGCATGCGCCGTTCTTCGGCTGGATCGTCGACCTCGCGGCGCCCGATCCCACCAACATCTTCAACCTGTTCGGCCTGATCCCCTGGGAACCGACGACGTTGCCGATACTGGGCAGCTTCCTGCATCTGGGCATCTGGCCGGTGATCATGGGTATCACCATGTGGGTGCAGATGAAGCTCAATCCGCCGCCGACGGATCCGACGCAGGCGATGATCTTCAACTGGATGCCGATCATCTTCACCTTCATGCTCGGCACGTTCCCGGCCGGCCTCGTCATCTACTGGGCGTGGAACAACGCGCTCTCGGTGACGCAGCAGTATTTCATCATGAAGCGCCATGGCGCCGAGGTGAACCTCCTGGGCAACATCCTCGACAGCTTCAGACGCAAGCCCAAGGCAGCCGCCGACAAGCCGACCAACTGAGCCTGACACCTTATTTCGGAAGGCCCTCGACCTAGGTCGGGGGCCTTTTCGTTTTCCGAGCCGATCGGCACTAGCCCGAGCCGTCCCGGATCGCTAAGGAAAAGCCATGAGCGACGACCTGCCTATAATCGAACTCGACCTTGAAGCCGGACGGCTGATGTTCGCGCGGCCGTTCAACTTCGTGAAGGGCTGTGTGCGGATCGCCGACCTGCCGCCGCCAGACCGCGTTGAAGTGGCCTTTGCCGGCCGTTCAAATGTCGGCAAATCGTCGTTGATCAATGCGCTGACCGGCCGGGTGAACCTTGCCCGCACCTCCAATACGCCGGGGCGGACGCAAGAGCTCAACATCTTCGAGGCAGACGACTCGCCGCTCCGCATTGTCGACATGCCCGGCTACGGCTTTGCCCAGGCGCCCAAGGACAAGGTGGCGGCCTGGACCAAGCTGATCCATTCCTACCTCACCGGCCGGCCGAACCTGCGGCGCGTTTATGTGCTGGTCGACGGCGTCATGGGCCCAAGGCCAATGACCTGACGGTGATGAACGAGCTCGACAAATCTGCGGTGAGCTACCAGGTGGTGCTGACCAAGGGCGACAAGCTCTTGGCGCGCGATCTCGACAAGATCATCGCCGCCACCAAGGCGGCAATCGCCAAGCGCCCGGCGGCACATCCGGAGCTGATCGTCACCTCGAGCGAAACAAAGTTCGGCATCGACACCCTGCGCGCCGAGATCGAGCGGATCGTCTCGACCTCGGGCATGGCAGGCTGAACGCCAGCAGGTTCGGCTTAGGCAAGCGTCTCCGGCACCGCCAATAAGATCGACTTCGGCGACCTCTGGCGGTAGCAGCTTTCGCGAGCACTAGCGCCTGAGGAAGGCGCCTAGATAACCCGCAGTGTCGCGGCTGTCGGACGGGGCGGCCAGCGAGCCGACGGCCGTGTCGATCACCTCGTCTGGCGCCGAGCCGCGGCGCAGCTCGGCCAGTGCGAGGGTATAATCGTCGTCGAACTCGGGGTGCGGCTGCAGGCTGATGGCGGCGCCATTGGCATAGACCAGGCCTGCATTGGGCGTGAACTCGGAGGCGAGGAAGACCTGAGCCTCGGCCGGAGGCACGATCACCTGGTCCTGGTGGCTGCAGGCAATGCGCAGCGCCGGGGCGTCGGTGCTCAGGAAGGCCGGACGGGCCTTGACCTCATAGGTATGGCGGCCGAGTCCCCAGCCCTTTTCGGACTTGCGCACGTCGCCGCCCAACGCATCGGCCATGATCTGGTGGCCAAAGCAGATGCCGAGCATCGGGGTCTTTTCTGCATAGGCGCGGCGGATGAACTCGCGCAGCGGGTTCATCCAGGCATAGTGCGTATCGTAGACCCCGGCGGCCGAGCCGGTGATGATGATGCCATCGAGCGTTGCAGCATCAGGGAACGGCGCCCCGTCATAGACCGGCACGGTCTCGTAGCTGAAGGTTTCGCCCGCCCGCTCGAACATCTGCTCGAACATGGCCGGATACGGCCCGAAGCGATCGCGCAGCGGAAGAGGCACAGCCCCGGTCTGGATGATGGTCAGCTTCATGATGGCCCCAGATTTGGGGCAGTTCGGGACGCGATGCAAGCGAGGCGCGCTGCAAGGCCGCCATGCTCGAAAGTATATTTCGCCATCGATGCAGCCTTTGGCGCGCCAATGCATTCAAGCGCCGGATAGGGGTATCGATGAAAGTTCACGCCGCACAAACTTATGCATTTCTGAGGGGTGGCGGCGAGCTGGGCGCGCTGATATCGGCCTTCGACTGGTCCACCACATCACTTGGCCCCATTTCTGAATGGTGCCCGACGCTGCGCACCAGCGTCAGCATGATGTTGCGCTCGGCGGTACCGATGATCACGCTCTGGGGGCCCGAGGGGGTCATGATCTACAATGACGGCTACGCGGTCATTGCCGGGAAGCGGCATCCCGAGATTCTGGGGCGCACGGTGTGCGAGGGGTGGCCGGAAGTCGCTGAGTTCAACGCCAATGTGATGCGTGTGGTGCTGGCTGGGCAAACCCTGGCCTACAAGGATCAGGAACTCGTCCTGCATCGCAGCAGCGCGCCAGAAACAGTCTGGCTCAACCTCGACTATTCGCCGATCCTGAATGAAGCCGGCGAGCCGGTGGCGGTCATCGCCATCGTCGTGGAGACCACCGAAAAGGTCAAAGCCGAGCGCTGGCAGGCCGGCGAGAGTGAGCGGCTGCGTCAGATGTTTCAGCAGGCGCCCGGCTTTATCGCCATGCTCAGCGGCCCCGACCATGTCTTCGACCTCGTCAACGATGCCTACCTAAAGCTGATCGGCCATCGCGAAGTGGTGGGCAAGTCGGTGGCCGAAGCCTTACCCGAAGTCACCGAGCAAGGGTTCATCGACCTACTCGACGGGGTCTGGCGTACCGGCGAGCCGTTCATCGGTCGCGGCCTGCAGGCCTTGCTGCAACGCACGCCCGGTGCGGCGCCGGAAGAACGCTTTGTCGACCTCATCTACCAGCCGGTGCGTGACCGGCCGGACAGGTGGTGGGGATCTTTGTCGAGGGCTCCGACGTCACCGAGCGCATTCTCGCCGAGCGCGACGTGCGCGATCGCGAGGCGCAGTTCCGCACCTTCGCCGAGGCGATGCCCAATCATGTGTGGACGGCACGGACGGATGGCCAGCTCGACTGGTTCAACAGCCGCGTCTACCAGTATTCAGGCGCGCAGCCGGGCGAGCTCGACGGCGAAGCATGGGGCGCCATCGTGCATCCCGACGACCTTGCAGGGGCGGCGGCGCGCTGGTCGGAGAGTGTCTATACCGGAGCCCCTTACGAAGCCGAGTTCCGGGTGCGCCGCTTCGACGGCACCTATCGCTGGCACCTCGTGCGGGCGGTAGCGCTCGCCGATGCCGAGGGCAAGATTGGCCGCTGGCTGGGGACCAATACCGATATCGAGGATCAGCGGCAGACGCTGCAGCGACTCGCCGAGAGCGAGCGCCGTTTCCGGCTGTCGCAGAACGCTGCCGGCATTGCCTCGCTCGAGCTCGATATCGCCAGCGGCACAGTCATCGGCTCAGATTTCTTCTGGCAGCTCTGGGGGCTATCGCCGCGCGCCAGCGAGCATATCAGCGTGCTTGAAGCGATCGTGCTGCCGGAGGACCGCAATGTGCGCTCGACCGAAGAAACGCGCCAGAACGGCACTGCGTCGCTCAAGGTCGATTACCGCATCCGGCGGCCCGATAGCGGCGAGATCCGCTGGCTGTCGCGAAATATCGAGTTCGTCCACGACGCCGATGGCCGACCGGTCAAGATGTTCGGGGTGGTGCAGGACGTCACCGACCGCAAGGAAGCTGAAGCGCGGCAGAACATGCTGACGCACGAACTCGAGCACCGGATCAAGAACATCCTCGCCATGGTCTCCGCCATCGCGGCGCAGACGCTACGCAACGCCGATCTCGAGACTGCTGCGGCGACGTTCAGCGAACGGTTGCGGGCACTGTCAAACGCTCACGACATTTTGACCCGTACCCGGTGGACAGCCGCAGCGCTCGGCGACGTGGTCCGTTCGGCGGTCAGCCCGCTGCCGGCGGAGCGGATCGCCATCTCGGGACCGGACGTTTCGCTGGGGCCAAAGATGGCGTTGTCGCTGGCGCTGGCTATCAACGAACTGGGCACCAACGCGCTGAAATACGGGGCGCTTTCGACCGAGACGGGACGCGTTACGGTGTCATGGACGATCGAGGAAGACGCCACGATGCTGTGGCGCTGGAGCGAGGATGGTGGTCCGCCGGTGGTGCCACCCAAACGTCGCGGCTTTGGCAGGTTCCTCATCGAGCGCGTGCTGGCAGCCGATTTCCATGGCAAGGTCGGCATCGAATACCTTCCGAAAGGAGTTGAGGTTATCCTGACCGCTCCGGCCCCTGGCGAGCCGGCGCCGAACAGACTGCAGTAGAGTTTGACAATGCCCCCAAATGACCATGCCACGACCGTGCTCGTCGTCGAAGACGAGGCGCTTTTGCTGTTCTCGATTTCCGATGAACTCACCGCGCAGGGTTTCGTGGTGTTCGAGGCCAGCAATGCCGACGATGCGGTGACATTGCTGACCGCTCATCCAGAGATCGAGATTGTGTTCACCGACATCGACATGCCCGGCTCGATGGACGGCCTCAAGCTGCTGGCACTGGTGCGCGAGCGCTGGCCGCCGGTGCGCGTCCTCGTCACCTCGGGCAAGAAGCGTCCGACGCGCGATATGCTGATGGACGAGAACTGGTTCCTGCCCAAGCCCTATACGACCGCTGGCGTTGTCGCTGCCATCCAGGCGGCAGCGCAGTAGCGCCCCTTAGCGGGCGACGGGCTGCGAACTGTTGCGCGCCACGAGGCGCGGCGTCACCACGAAATGCTCGGCCGTTGTGCGGCCCTTGATCCGCTCGATCAACAGCCGCGCCGACTGCAGGCCGAGCACCTGCCCGGACTGGTCGATGCTGGTCAGCGCGTTCTGCGCCAGGTCGCAGTAGGTGGTGTTGTCATAGCCGACGACGCCCAGATCGCCGGGCACCTTCATCCCAAGTTCATGGGCTACGCTCAGCACTTCGAGCGCCACGAAGTCGGTCCAGCAGAAGATGGCTTCTGGCCGACCACGACTGCGCAGCAACTGCCGCGCTGCCGCCTGGATGGCGCGCGGCGTCTGCTCGGACATCACCACCTTGATGTACTGGCGCAGACCCGCATCTTCCATCGCCTGGCGGTAACCAAGTTCGCGCTGCGTGGTCACCTGCAACTGCTCGATCGGAGGCAGGTCGAGGCTGAGCATGGCGATGTTGCGGTAACCAGCGTGCACCAGGTGCTGCACCACCAGAGTTGCGCCGAGAAAGTCGTCGTTGTTGACCGTGTCGTAGGCCTGGGCCGTCGGGCTGTGGTTGGCGATGATGGTCATGGGCACCTTTGCCGCCAACGCGTCGAGTTCCGGAGGCGGCATGCGCGGGCCGATGAAGATTATGCCGTCCATCTGCCGGTCGATCATGGCGTCGATCACCTCCTGCTGGGCCCCGAGGCTGGATTGGCCAATGCCGAGCAAGGTCTGGTACTGCGTGCGTTCGAGCGCAGCGTTCACCCCCGACATGATGTCGGTGAAGAAGGGGTTGTGGATATCGGGCAGGATGACGCCCAGCGTGTAGGTCTGGCCGCGCATACCGCGGGCAGCAGCGTGCGGCCGGTATCCTAGCTTTTCCATCGACGCGCGGACGCGCTCGCGCAGTGGCCCGCTGACGCCATAGGCGTCGCGCAACACCTTGGAAACGGCCGAAACCGAGACGCCGGCGTCTTCGGCCACCGTCTTGATGGTGACGCGGTCGCTCTTTTGCCGTGGTGCCATTTGCTCTCCTGGACTGAGGCTTAGCAGGCGAAAAGCGCGCCGTCGACGCCCCAACAGATGGGGGATTGACGCCGGAACAGGTTTGTAGAACGATGCACATAGAACGATACACATTGAGGGGCCGGCAAGGCCTCCTGGAGGAAATCGATGAACGAGCGGCTGGCGCCGCACGCCCTCGCACAGGGCGTGCAGGAAGTTCCGTTTACGGCGGACATGATCCACCCGACGACCGATCGCGGCGTCGGCGAGCAGTCACCGTTCCTGCGCAAGAGTTTCTCGGTTTCCGCCGGCGGCGGTGCCAAGACGCTGCGGATCAGCGCGCTCGGACTGTACCGCGCATTCATCAACGGGCAGCGGGTCGGCGACGATCTGCTCACCCCAGGCTGGACCAGCTACTGGGACCGCCTCAGCTATCAGACCTACGACGTCACCGCCCTGCTCAAGGACGGCGAGAACAGCATCGACATCTGGCTGGGCGATGGCTGGTATCGGTCGCGCATGATGTGGCCGCGCCAGGAGATCATGAACACCTGGGGCGACAAGATCGGTGCCATCGCGGAGCTGCGCAATGCGGCCGGCGACGTGCTGCTCAAGACCGACGCCAGCTGGCAGAGCGGCGTCACCCCCGTCCTCAAGTCCGGCATCTATTTCGGCGAACGCTTCGATGCGCGCGCCGAGGGTGGCGCTGCGACTGGCGGCGCCAGCGTGCTCAGCACCTTCGACAAGTCGACGCTGCTGCCGCACGAGGTCAATGGCGTTCGAGAGCTGGAAGCGCGGCCTGTCGTCTCCTCCTTCGTCGATGCCGAAGGCCGCACGGTTTACGATTTCGGCCAGAATGCCGGCGGCTATGTCGCCTTCACGGTGCAGGGCGAAGCCGGTGCCTCGCTCTTGATCGAGCATGCCGAACTGCTCGACCATCGTGGCCAGTTCGATCGCGCCAGCATGCGCTCGGCCGAGGCGCGGGTCGAATACATCCTCAAGGGTGGCGCGCCGGAATCTTATCGCCCGACTTTCAGCTTTTTCGGCTTCCGCTATGTGCGGGTGGCAATCGAAGGGGTGGCGCGGGTCACCAAGATCGAGATGATCCCGATCAGCTCGGCGATCACCCCGACCGCGCAGTTCACGTCGGCCAATCCGCTGGTGAACCGGCTGGTGCAGAACACCATCTGGAGCCAGCGTTCCAACTTCATCGAAGTACCGACCGACTGCCCGCAGCGCGACGAGCGCCTAGGATGGACCGGCGACGCACAGGTGTTCGCCGCCACTGCCTGCTACCTGCATGAAAGCCACGGCATGCTGGTCAAGTATGTGCGCGACATCATCGCGGACCAGCGTCCTGACGGCGCTGTGCCGCATGTCGTGCCGGACCCGACGCGTAACCACGAAGACATCATCCCAGGGTTCTACGGCTCGACCGGCTGGGGCGACGCGATTTGCGTGATCCCGATGGCGCTCTACGAGCACTATGGCGATCGCAACATAGTCGCCGAAGCGTTGCCGGCGATGGTCAAGTGGAACGACTTCGTCTGGTCGATCAGCAATGGGCCGATCCCGCATCCGCCGGCCGGCTGGGGCGGGCGGGGCTTTACCTTCGGCGACTGGCTGCAGCCGCAGGGCGATTTCGCCAAGCCCTACCCGACCATCGGCGACGACGCAGCGGCGACGATATACCTCTACATCTCCACCCAGCTGACGGCGAAGGCCGCCGAACTGGTGGGCGACACCGCGCAGGCCAAGCGCCTGCAGGAGCGCGCCGCGATCGTCAAGGCGGCGTACCAGCGCGAGTTCATCACCGCCTCGGGTCGCATCGGCTACAACGATCAGACGTCCTATGCGCTGGCCTTCCTCTGGGACCTGATACCGACAGAGCACCTCGCGGCTGCCAAGGGCTATTTCCTCGAGACGGTGGCGCGGGCCGGTGGCCGCATCGGCACCGGATTTATCGGCACCCCGGCATTGCTGCCGGCCCTGGTCAAGATCGGCGAGCCGGAACTGGCCGGTCGCGTCTTCCTGCAGGAAGGGCTGCCGGGCTGGCTGTTCCAGGTCAAGATGGGCGCCACCACCATCTGGGAGCGCTGGAACGCGCTCAACGAGGATGGCGTCGCGTTCGACCCGCAGATGAACTCCTACAATCACTACGCCTATGGCGCAGTCTGCCAGTGGCTGTTCGAAGCCGTCGCCGGGTTCCGGCCCGACCGCGAGAATCCGGGCTTCAAGCACGTGATCTACGAGCCGGTGATCCTGCCGGCGCTGTCGCCGGTCACTGCCAGCCACGACGCTGCCACCGGGCGGATCGAAGCGGCGTGGAACGTCTCGGGTGACCTCGTCACCTATGACATCGTGGTGCCAGCCGGCGCCACCGGCACCCTGGTGCTCGCGCCGAGCTACAGCGAGGCCATGCTCGACGGCAGGCTCCTGCCGCCGGCCGCCGCCAATGAGAAAACGCGCAGCCCGCTCGCGCCGGGGTCACACAAAGTGACCTTCCGGATCAGCAGGTCCTGAGGGCGAACCGCCCTGAGGCAAACGCAACAGGCTCACCGACAACCGGGAGCCATCTAGGGGAGGACTACACATGTTGAAGCGAAAGGCGACGCGCGTTGCGCTCGCGATCCTGCTGTCGACTGTGGCGGGCTCGGCGCTCGCCCAGGACAAGGTCAAGCTGACCTTCCTGTTCGACAACGGAGAGGCCACCGTCAAGGCTGCCGAAGCACTGGCTGCAGCCTTCGAAGCCAAGAACCCGAACATCGACATCGAGACTGAAAGCCGTCCGGGCGGCGGAGACGGCGACAACATCGTCAAGACGCGCCTCGCCACCGGCGAAATGACCGACGTGTTCCTCTACAATTCGGGTTCGCTGTTCCAGGCGATCAACCCGGTGCAGAATCTGGTCGACGTCACCGATGCGCCGTTCCAGGCCAATGTGATCGACTCGTTCAAGAGCGTGGTGACCGGCACTGACGGCAAGGTCTATGGCGTGCCGATCCTGACCGCGATGGGCGGTGGCATTCTCTACAACAAGAAGATCTATGCCGAACTAGGCCTCACCGTCCCTAAGTCATGGGCCGAGTTCATGGCGAACAACGAAAAGATCAAGGCGGCCGGTAAGACCGCAGTGATCCAGACGTTTGGCGACACCTGGACCAGCCAGCTCTTCGTGCTCGGCGATTTCTACAACGTGCAGGCCGCGGTGCCGACCTTTGCTGCCGACTACACGGCCGGCACGGCCAAATACGCATCGACGCCCGCCGCGATGAAGGGTTTTGAGCGGCAGGAAGAAGTGTTCAAGGCCGGCTACCTCAATGAGGACTTCGCCGCTGCCACCTTCGCCGACGGTGTCACCAAGATTGCCACTGGTGAAGGCGCTCATTACCCGATGCTGACCTTTGCGGTCGGCAACATTAAAGAGCTGGCGCCCGAGAACATCAACGATGTCGGCTTCTTCGCCATTCCGGGCGATGATGCGGCCTCGAACGGCCTCACCACCTGGATGCCGGCTGGGCTCTACATCGCCAAGACCACGCAGCATCCGGAAGAGGCCAAGGCGTTCCTCGCCTTTGTCGCCAGCACCGAGGGCTGCGACGTGCAGACCGCGGCGATCGGCGCCACCGGTCCGTATCTGATCAAGGACTGCACGCTCCCCACCGACGTGCCGCCGGTCGTTTCCGACATGCTCCCCTACTTCCAGGAAGGCGGCAATTCGGCACCGGCTCTCGAGTTCCTCTCCCCGATCAAGGGGCCGGCGCTTGAGCAGATCACCGTCGAAGTCGGTTCGGGCATCCGTTCGGCTGCCGATGGCGCGGCGCTCTATGACGAAGATGTCAAGAAGCAGGCGCAGCAGCTGGGTCTGCCCGGCTGGTAATCGCCAGATCTACGTGTGAAACTGGGCGTCCGGCCGTGAGCCGGGCGCCAATTCGTCAAGGAGGAGGACGGGTATGGCAGTAGCGGTGGCCGAGGGCGCTATGCCCGCCGCGCGGAAGCGGCGTGGGTCGCGCACGAGCGGTCAGTATCCGAGCTGGTTCTTCGTTCCAGCGGCCGTCATCTTCGCAGTCCTCTTCCTCTTGCCCACCTTTGCGTCGCTGTTCTTCAGCCTGACGCGATGGAGCCTCCAGCAGGCCACCTTCATCGGCCTCGACAACTTCGTGCAGTTCTTCCGCGAGCCGTTCCTGTTCCAGGGGCTCGTCAACACCCTGATCTATGGCGTCGTTACGTCGGCCGCCAAGGTGGTGCTGGGCATGATGCTGGCGCTGCTCCTGACCTCCGACATCTTCGGGCGCAGCTATCTGCGCGCCGTAGTGTTCTTCCCGGTGCTGGTCTCGACGGTTGGCGTTGGCATCACCTTCACGGCCATGATGCATCCCACGCAGGGCCTCATCAACGAGTCCCTCGCTGCCATCGGCATCAAGGGGCCAGGCTGGCTGACCGATCCGCGCTTTGCGCTCTATTCGGTGGCGCTGGTGGATGTGTGGAAAGGCGTGGGCCTCGCCACGGTGATCTACATCGCGGGCATCGTCTCGATCCCGCTCGAATACTTTGAGGCCGCGCGCATCGATGGCGCCACGGCGTGGCAGCGCTTCTGGACCGTTACCCTGCCGCTGGTGCAGCCGGCAACCGCCACTGTCATCATCCTCAGCTTCATCGGCGGGCTGCGCTCGTTCGACCTCATCTGGGCCATGACCAAGGGCGGTCCGGGCTTTACCTCCGACGTCATCGCCTCGGTGATCTACAAGCAGTACCAGGCCGGCTTTTATGGCCTCTCGACCGCCGGCAACGTCGTACTCTTCATCCTCGTGGCGCTGCTCATCGTGCCGCTCTCGATGTTCCTCAACCGTCGGGAGGTCGAGCGGTGAAACGGGCTCAACGCTACATCTTCGGCGGCATCGCCATCGCGGCTTCAGTCGTGGTCTTTCTGGTGCCCTTTGCCTTCATCATCCTGACGGCGGTCAAGGACCGGCGGCAGGCGGCGACGCGCTCATTCGACTGGCCGACCAGCTGGCACTTCTGGGATAACCTCGTCGAGGTGGTGCAGACGCAGGACTATATGCTGGTCACTGCCTTCATCAACTCAATCATCCTCACCGTCGCCAGCGTGACGCTGCTGGTGATCCTTGGCGCCATGGTGGGCTTCGTGTTGCAGCGGCGACCGTCGCGCTGGACGCCGATCATTAACTTCCTGGTGCTGGCCGGCCTCATCATCCGCCGCGGTGGTGCGACATCTGGATGCTGCAG
>JACDQI010000300.1 GCA_015657675.1 Devosia sp. | reverse complement strand
GCCCAGGCCCGCGACATCCAGGACCCCGAAACCGCCAAGGCCTTTGCCGACGTCGTGCAGTCCCCGCAGCGCCTGGCCCTGCTGATGATCCTCACCGCCTGCGACATCCGCGCCGTCGGCCCCGGCGTCTGGACCGGCTGGAAGGGCTCGCTGCTGCGCGCCCTCTACTATGCCACCGAGCCGCTGCTCTCGGGCGGCCACAGCCAGGTCACCCAGCGCGATCGCATCGAGGCCGCCAAGCACGTCCTCGCCCAGGCCCTTTCCGCCTGGCCCAAGCCCGAAGTCGATACCTATCTGGGCCGCCACTACGACCACTACTGGCTGCGCGCCGAGCCCGAACTGCAGGTCGAACACGCCCGCATGATCCGTACCGCCGATATGGCCGGCAGCATGTTCGCCGGCTCCATCCGGGTGCAGTCCTTCGAGTCGATCACCGAGGTGAGCTTTTACACCCCGGACCACCCCCGGCTGCTCTCGCTCATTGCCGGCGCCTGCACCATGGCCGAAGCCTCGATCATCGGCGCCCAGATTTTCGGCACCCGCGACGGCCGCGCCGTCGATACCTTCCGCCTGCGCCGCGCCTTCACCTCCGACGAGGATGAAAAGGTCCGCGCCACCCGCATCATCGATACGGTCAAGCAGCTGCTGCAGGGCAAGCGGCAGATCCTCATCGATTTGGGCAAGGAAAGCCGCCACAACCGGCGCCTCAAACCCTTCTCGCTGCCGGCCGAAGTGCAGGTCTCCAACTCAATTTCTGAGAAGTTCACCGTCATCGAGGTTTCGGGCCTCGACCGCACCGGCCTTCTGCACCAGCTGACCCGCGAGATCTCCGATCTCAACCTCACTATCGGCTCGGCCCATATCGGCACCTATGGCGAAAAGGCCGTCGACGTCTTCTACGTCACCGATCTGACCGGCCATAAGATCGACTCCAAGGCCCGCCAGCTCAAGATCCGCAACGCCCTCCTCGGCGTCTTCACCCCCCTTGCCGACAAGAAGGTCGCCAATGGCTGAGGCCCGTTCTCTACCCACTTGCTCGGCGCCTAAGTGACCGCGATTATGGGGGAGGGTCTCCTCCCCCCTTGCGGGGGAGGGACAGGGTGGGGGGTAACGTTGAGCACCGGCCGCGCCAGATCACTTCGCCTTAACCAGACCGGTCCTGAGCGTGCACTCTGGCGACTTCTCTGGACCTTCCGCGAACGAGGCTGGCACTTCCGACGCCAGCAACCCATCGGGCCCTACTTCGCTGACTTCGCCTGCCTGCACGCCAGCCTGGTGATCGAAGTGGATGGCGAGACCCATACGAACCAGACCCGCGACGCGGCCAGGGATCAATACATGCAAGACCGCGGTATCCACGTTCTCCGCGTCACCAACGACGACGTCCTGCACAACGAGGCCGGAGTTTACGCGTTGATTGCCGGGGTGCTCGGGGCAGTCTCCGAGACCAGCAACACCCCCCACCCTGTCCCTCCCCCGCAAGGGGGGAGGAGACGATGGAGCCGCAGCGCCAGCGCTGACCACACAAACAGCGAGTCTTCAGTTGGGTCTCCCTCCCCCCTGCGGGCTTTGAGCCGGTCCGGAACGGACGCATCGCTCCGGGGGAGCGGTGCGAGGCGAAGAAGGGACAGGGGTGGGGGTACTCTTCCCGCACAGGGACCAGAAGAACCATGAGCCTCTACCGCAACTTTCTCTCCGTCGGCGGGCTCACTCTCGTTTCGCGTGTCTTCGGCTTCGTGCGCGATGCGCTGATGGCCGCCGTGCTCGGCATTTCACCGGTGTCGGACGCCTTCAACGCCGCCTTCCGCTTCCCCAACCTCTTCCGCCGGCTGTTCGCCGAAGGCGCCTTCAACACGGCCTTCGTGCCGATGTTCTCCGGCGCACTGGAGACGCAAGGCAAGGAGGGCGCCCGCGAGCTGGCCAGCCGCGTCATGAGCTGGCTCGTCGCCGTCATTCTGGTTGTCACCCTGCTCGTTGAAATCTTCGCCGAGCAGATCATGGTGCCGTTCGTGCCCGGCTTCCTCAATGATCCGGAAAAGTTCGAACTCACGGTCTTTCTGACCCGCATCATGTTCCCCTATCTCGCCTGCATGTCGCTGATGGCGGCCTATGCGGCGATCCTCAATTCCATGGGGCGTTTCTTTGCCGCCGCATTTGCGCCGGTGGTGCTCAACCTCGTCAACATCTCGGCGCTGATCCCGCTGGCCATGCTGACGCTTGAAGCGCCCGACACCGCCTTCTGGGTGGCCGTTGCCACCATGCTGGGCGGCATTGCCCAGCTGGCGCTGGTCTATGTTGCCATCCGCCGCACCGGCATGACGCCGAAAATCCGCTTGCCGCGGCTCGATGCTGAAGTGCGCCGCTTCTGGGTCCTCGCCGTGCCCGCCATCGTTGCCGGCGGCATTACCCAGATCAACATCTTCGTCGGCACCGTCATCGCCTCCGGCGCCGACGAGGTGATGTCGATCATCTACAATGCCGACCGGCTCTATCAGCTGCCGCTCGGCATCATCGGTATCGCCATCGGCACCGTGCTGCTGCCCGAACTCAGCCGCCATCTGAGCGCCGGCCGCGACCTTGAAGCGCGCCAGAGCCAGAGCCAGTCGCTGTTCCTCTCCATGCTGCTTTCCATGCCGGCCGCCGCGGCGCTGATCGGCCTCGCTTTGCCCATCGTCCGCGTCCTCTTTGAGCGCGGTGCCTTCGGCCCGGCCGACTCGGTCACCGTCTCGGAAGCCCTCGTCGCCTTCGCTGTCGGCCTGCCGGCCTTCGTCCTAATCCGCGTGCTGCAGCCCGGCTTCTTCTCCCGGCAGGATACGCGTACCCCGACGATCTTTGCCGCCGTGTCGCTGGTCATCAACGTGGTGCTGTCGCTGCTGCTCTTTTCCAGCCTCAAGCATGTCGGCATCGCGCTCGCCACCTCGATCTCGGCCTGGGCCAACGTGCTGCTGCTGGCCATCTTCCTCGCCCGCCGCGGCCACTTCACCCTCGATGCGCGCGAGTGGCAGCAGCAGGGGCTGATTGCGCTCCTGAGCCTCGCCATGGGCGGCGGCCTCTGGCTCGCCGCCTGGCTGCTCGGTCCGGTCTTCTCGCCCGGCTACAATTTCCTGCTGCAGGCCCCAGCCCTGCTGCTGCTCTGCGTCCTCGGCGCCGGCTTCTATTTCGCCCTGGTCCACCTCAGCGGCGTCCAGCGCCTCGGCGCCCTCTTCGCCCGCCTGCGCCGCAGGAAGGCCTGACTGACCGGACGGTCCAGCCCCCAGACCATCTCCACCCACCGTCATCCTCGCGCTTGACGCGAGGACCCATGCTTCCGCTTGGGCAAACCCATCGCACCTGCGCGGTGGGGAGTTGGGTCCTCGCGTCAAGCGCGAGGATGACGGTGCGAGGGACGGAACGGAGACCAAACCTAACGTCGGGTTGGTGTCCCCTGCCGCCTACTCGTAAACCACCACCAGCAGCGCTCTGGCCGGTTTGCCGTCCACAGCAGCGATCTCGTGCTCCACGTCGGCGCGATAGCGCGCCGTTTCACCCGGCGCCAGTACCTGCGCCCCGAGCGTTGTCTTCACTCGCAGGCTGCCGGTCTGCGCCGTTAGGTGCTCGAACGTCCCCGCCGCATGCGGCGCGCTCGCCAGCACCCCGCCCGCCGAAAGCTCCATCTCGTACCATTCCACCCGGCCCGCCATCGCCGGCGGGCTGAGGATGCGCAGCCGCCAGCTGCCGTCCGGGCTTTTGATCTCGGGGGTCAGCGGCACCGTCACCACGTCCACCGGATTGGCCTGCCGGTGCGCCACGCCGCCGGCGATCAGGTCGCCCAGGTCAATCTTGAGCGCCTGCGTCAGCCCCCACAGTACTGCAAAGGTCGGGTTCGATTCCCCCCGCTCGATCTGGCTCAACATCGAGCGCGAGACGCCCGACAGCGCCGCCAGCCGCTCCAGTGTCAGATGCCGCGCCTTGCGCTCGCGCTGGATCACCGGTCCGATATCGGGTGCGTCGCTCATGCCGTCCTCGCCAAACTCGCCCCAGATAACCGCGCCCGGCCCCACCTGCCAAGTCCAATTCCGCCAAGCCTTGACATCATGTCCGTTATAGCGGAATTTCCTCCATCTCGGAGGAAATGCCCGATGCAGCCCCAGTTTCTCGATCACCTACGCGCCGAACTCAGCGCCATCGACGCCGCCGGCCTCACCAAGCGCGAGCGGCTGATCACTGGCCCCCAGGGTGGCCGCATCCCCGTCGGCGGCCGGCAGATGGTCAATCTCTGCGCCAACAACTATCTCGGCCTCGCCAATCACGCCGAGATCGTTCAGGCAGCCTCAAAAGCCATTCATCAATATGGCTTCGGCATGGCCTCAGTCCGCTTCATCTGCGGCACCCAGGACCTGCATCGGCAGCTTGAAGAGGCCACCGCCGCCTATGTCGGGCAGGACGACTCCATCCTCTTTGCTGCCTGTTTCGACGCCAATGGCGGCCTCTTCGAAACCCTGCTCGGCCCCGACGACGCCATCATCTCAGACGCCCTCAACCACGCCTCCATCATTGATGGCGTCCGTCTCTCCAAGGCCCGGCGCTACCGTTACGCCACAAGCGACATGGACGAGCTCGAGACCCAGCTCAAGCTCGCCGACACCGAAGGCGCCCGCTTCAAGCTGATCATCACCGACGGCGTCTTCTCTATGGATGGCTACGTCGCCAAGCTCCCGGAAATCCGGGCCTTGGCGGACAAGTATGGCGCCATACTAGCCGTCGATGACTGCCACGCCACAGGCCATCTCGGCCCGCAGGGTCGCGGCACCGCCGCGCTCACCGGTGCTCACGTCGATATCGTCACCGGCACTTTCGGCAAGACCCTCGGCGGTGCCATGGGCGGCTTCATCGCCGGTCCACAGCCGGTCATCGACCTGCTGCGGCAGCGCGCCCGCCCCTACCTTTTTTCCAACGCCCTTGCCCCCGCCGTCGCTGCCGGAGCGCTGAAGGCCCTTGAAATCGCCGAAGCCGCCGACGACCGCCGCGCCACCCTGATGCGCCATACCCAGCGCTTCCGCGCCGGTCTGACTACTGCCGGCTTCGATCTCCTCCCCGGCGCCACCCCGATCATTCCGGTAATGCTCGGCGAAGCCCAGCGCGCTCAGCACCTCGCCGCCGCCCTCGATAGGCGTGGCGTCTATGTCGCCGGCTTCTTCTTTCCCGTCGTCCCCAAGGGCAAGGCCCGCATCCGCACCCAGATGTCCGCCGCCCTCACCGACACCGATATCGATTTCGCCATCGGCGCCTTCACCGAAGCCGGCAGGGAACTGGCGATCATCTGATCGCTGCCCGCCCGAACCTCGTCCTTCGACACGCTCAGGATGAGGTCCTCAGACCTTAGTAGACCTCATGGTGAGCCTGTCGAACCACGAGGTCGTGTTTCCGGAGCCTAAAAATGAAAGCCCTCGTCAAGGCCCGCGCCGAACCCGGCATCTGGATGGAAGACCGCCCGGTCCCTGACATCGGACCCGAGGATGTGCTGGTCAAGGTCAACAAGACCGGCATCTGCGGCACCGATATCCACATCTACAACTGGGACGAATGGGCCGCCAAAACCGTGCCCGTGCCGATGATCACCGGCCATGAATATGCCGGCACCATCGCCGCAATCGGCGCCGAAGTACGCAACCTCGCCATCGGCCAGCGCGTCTCGGGCGAAGGCCACGTCGTCGGCATGCGCAGCCGCGCCAGTCGCGCCGGCAAGTTCCATCTCGATCCCGACACCAAGGGGATTGGCGTCAACCTGCCCGGCGCCTTCGCCGAATATGTCCGCATCCCGGCCTTCAACATCATCCCGCTGCCCGACGCCATCGACGACGAAATGGGCGCCATTCTCGACCCGCTCGGCAACGCCGTGCATACCGCCCTCGCTTTCGACATCGTCGGCGAAGACGTGCTGGTCACCGGCGCCGTCCCATCGGCATCATGGGCGCCGCCGTCGCCCGCCATGTCGGCGCCCGCCACGTGGTGATCACCGACATCAACCCTGAACGCCTGGCGCTCGCCGCCGAAGTCGCCGATGTCGTGCCGGTCAATGTCGCCACGCAGGACCTGCGTGAGGTGATGGCAAAGCTCGGCATGAAGGAGGGTTTTGACGTCGGCCTCGAAATGTCCGGCGCCCCGGCCGCGCTCGACCAGATGATCGACCACATGGTCATGGGTGGCCGGATTGCGCTCCTTGGCGTGCCGGCCCGCAGCTTCAACTTCGATCTGGGCAAGATCGTCTTCCGCATGATCACGCTGCGCGGCATCTACGGCCGCGAGATGTTCGAGACCTGGCACAAGATGCTCGCCATGCTCGAATCCGGGCTCGATGTGCGCAAGGTCATCACCCGCCGCATGCCGGCAGCCGACTATGCCGAGGCCTTCCGCCTCGCGGCTGGCGGCGAAAAGGGAAAGATCGTTCTGGAGTGGTAGGGCTTTGGCAGGCGCGCTAGGTTGAACGCCTTCAACCGGATCCGTGCCATGTCCTTGCTCCGCCTGCTGCCCGCCCTTGCCCTCGTCGGTTTCGCCTCCGCTGCCGCAGCGCAGGATGCGCCCTCGGTCGATCTCGTCGCCCTCGCCTTTGTCGGCTTTGCCGAAGGCGCCCAGGTCTCGATGGGTGAGGAGCCAACCATGGTTCACCAGACCGGTGCCGGCACCTTCGAAGGCATGACCAATGGGGCGCTGGATACGACGCTCACCGTCGCCGAGACCACGCCATGCCTCTTTGATCTCACCTTCACCCATGCCGGTGAGATCTTCCGCGTCCGGCTCGACCTCGGCCTGGTCGAGGCCATCGCCTACAGCCCCGGCGGCAGCATGGGTCTCCCCGAGCCCATCCTGCCCTATGCCATCGAGCTCGCCGGTGCCGAGGGCATGGCCGTTCGCCCCCTCGATGACGGCACCACCGAGCCGCTCGACAACACCCCGAGCCTCGCCACCTCGGCCACCATGGACCAATTGCAGGCCGCCGCTACTGCCCTGCAGGAAGCCTGCCCGACCCGTTGATCAGCGTCGCCGCCGCCTTCCCCCTTGCGGGGAAGGTTGCCGGGGCGGTAGAGGCAGGCTCTCAGCAAGATGGAACTGGGCCATGCCGTTCACGCCGCGCGTTTTTTCCGGGATCAAGCCGTCGGGCGATCTGCACCTGGGCAACTATCTGGGCGCCATCCGGCGCTTCGTGCCCCTGCAGGACACCCACCAGACGATCTATTGCGTCGTCGACATGCACGCCATCACCGTCTGGCAGGAGCCCGAAGACCTGCGTCGCTGGACCTATGAGATCGCCGCCGCCTATATCGCGGCTGGCCTCGATCCCAAGCGCTCCATCATCTTCAACCAGTCCCAGGTCGTCGAACACGCCGAACTGAGCTGGATCTTCAACTGCGTGGCGCGCATGGGCTGGATGGCCCGCATGACCCAGTTCAAGGACAAGGCCGGCGAGAATTCCGAACAGGTCTCGCTCGGCCTCTTCGCCTATCCCTCGCTGATGGCCGCTGACATCCTGCTCTACAAGTCCACCGGCGTACCGGTCGGTGACGACCAGCGCCAGCACCTCGAACTGACCCGGGACATCGCCAAGAAGTTCAACCACGATTTCCGCAAGCAGATCCGCGATCTCGGCTTTGAGGAAGATTATTTCCCCATCACCGAGACCCTTTCCACCGGCCCGGCCATGCGCGTCATGAGCCTGCGCGACGGCAAGAAGAAGATGTCCAAGTCCGACGCCTCGGACATGTCGACCATCTACATGATGGACGATGCCGACGCGATTTCGAAAAAGATCAAGAAGGCCACCACCGACCCGGAGGGCCTGCCCACCGAGGCCGCCGGCCTCGAGAACCGCCCGGAAGCCGCCAATCTCGTCGCCATCTACGCGGCGCTTGCCGATAAATCAGTAGACGCCGTGCTCGCCGAATTCGGTGGCCATGGCTGGGGCAAGTTCAAGCCGGCGCT
>JACDQI010000029.1 GCA_015657675.1 Devosia sp. | reverse complement strand
GGCGTGGTGCTGATGATCGGCGGCAACATTCCGGGCCAGACCCGGGTGCTGTCGATCGCCATCTTCAACTCGGTCGAGCGGCTCGACTGGGTCGGCGCGCACGTGCTGTCGCTGGGGATGGTGGTGTTCGCGTTTGTCACTGTTACCGCTACGATGCTGATCGACAAGCGGTTGGGGCGGATGGCGGGGTAGTAGCCTCGCCTCCTGGTTCGACAGGCTCACCATGAGGCTTGAGAGGGTGTGGCCCTTTGCAAAGAGAGCCCTCATCCTGAACTTGTCGAAGGACGAGGGCGTGCGCCCTAGAGCCGCAGCAGCTCCACGAAACGTCCCAGCTGCTTGCGGAGCTTCTTGCGTTCCTTGTGGCTGAGGTCGCCGGCAAGGGCTTCTTCCAGCTCAGTCCAGGCGCGGCGAGGACTTCGCGAATGCGTTCGCCGCGTTCGGTCAGGGCCAGTCCGGGGCTGAGGTCGGCGCCGATGGCCTGACGCGAGATCAGGTCGCGCTCCATCAGTCGCTCGAGCCGCGGCATCAGCGCTTCGAAGGGAATGCCGATTTCTTCGGCCAGCGCTTCCTCGGAAGCGCCGAGCGTATCGTGCAGCATAAACAGCACGGCATCATCGCCCGGCTCCAGCCCGCGCTCCAGCAGTGGCACCAGCAGCGCCTTGTGGATCAGCTGGCCTGACTCGATCAGTCGATAGAGGATGGAGCGGGCTTTGGTCTTGGACATGTGGTCGAAAATAGCCGCGTCTCCTTAGTATTTCGATACCGCGCCCATCCTATCGTTAATCGTGGCGCGACCAAGAGGCGGCATTGTTCGGCTTTTGCAGATGAGTTATGCGTTCGCCACCAGCTCGAGGAGCCCCCGATGAGTCAGGATCTGGCGCGTATTCGTGCCTTCGTGCAGGTGTTTGACGCGGGCGGCTTCTCCTCCGCCGCGCGGCAGCATGGCCGGTCCAAGGCGCTGCTTTCCAAGTACGTTACTGATCTTGAGGATTATCTGGGCGTCCGGCTGATGAACCGGACAACGCGGAAACTGTCGCTGACTGAAGCGGGCGAGGCCTACTACCGCGAGGCCAGTCAGCTGCTGCAGCAGCTTGATGATCTCGACGCGACGATCTCCGACCAGACGGCTGAGCCGCGCGGACTGGTGCGGGTGTCAGCACCGCGCAATTTCGGGGAGACGACGCTGGCGCCGGCCATCTTTGCCTTCATGGCGAAGAACCCGATGATCAGCATCGATCTGCGGCTCGAGGACCGCTATGTCGACCTTGTTGACGAAGGCATCGACGTGGCGTTGCGCATTTCGATGATGACCGATTCCTCGCTGATCGCCCGGAAGATCGCCGACATGCGCTTTTACATCTGCGCTTCGCCGGAACTGGTGGCGCAGGGCGGCGCGCCAAAAACGACCGACGACCTGCGCGGGTTGCCCTGCATCATCGACACCAATATGGCCGGGCAGGCCAACTGGCGGCTCTACGAGAACGGCAAGCCGGTTTCGGTGCACGTCTCGGGCCCGGTGCGGGTCAATTCGCCGGTCGCGGCAATGCAGGCGGCGATTGCCGGCCTTGGCTTTGCCGTATTGCCCTCGTACCTCGCCGAACCATCGATCACGGCCGGTACGCTGGTGCAGGTGCTGAAGGCGCAGATGTCGGAGGGGCCAAGCCTGCAGGCGGTCTATCCGCATCGCCGGCACCTGGCCGGCAAGGTACGGGCGCTGATCGACCATCTGGTGGACTGGTTCGCCCAGAACCCGGTCCGATAGTTCGGGGCATGAAACTCTTGCGTCGCCGCCTTCCGCTTGCGCTGACCTGCGCGCTCCTCGCTTCACCCGCTGCTGCGCATCCCCACATCTTCATCGATGGCAAGGCGACGGTCGTGTTCGACGCCTCTGGCGCGGTGACCGAAGTGCGCAACGAGTGGAGCTTTGACGAGGCGTTCTCGTCCTGGTCGATCGAGGGACTCGACACCAACGCGGACGGGGTGGTGAGCCGCGAGGAGCAGCAGGACCTCGCCAACCAGGACATGGCTGGCCTCGCCGAGTACCAGTTCTACACCTTTGCGGGCGAGCAGGGGAGCGACACAAATCTCAAGTTCGAGCGCGGCATGGACCCGACGCGCGACTATGTCGACGGCCACACCATCCTGCGCTTCGGGGTCAAGCTCGAGCAGCCCTATCGCATCCAGCGCACGCTCGAATTGGCGATCAACGATCCCGAGTATTACGTCGCGATCACCTTTGCCGGGCCAGAGGCGGTGACACTTGAGAATGCTCCGGACGGCTGTGTGGTGAGCCTCGAACCGGGCAGGGAACTTTCGCCCGAACTTCAGGAAATGATCGGGGCGCTGCCGCCCGACGTCACCGAGCTGCCGCCCGAACTCGCCACCGCCATGCGGGGCGTACAGGGCGCCATTCTGATTACATGTCCGACGGCCGATGGTCAGCCGGCGCCGGCGCCTGTTGCGGACACGGCCGTCGAGGCAGCAGCGCAGGTGGCCGAGGCAAAGCCATCCAAGCCCTTCGGCGGACCGCCACCAGAGCCGGGCCTCGCCATGCCGCGCACCGGAGTTCTGGGCTGGATCAACGAGCAGCAGCGCACCTTCTATCGTGCGATGAACGAGGCGTTGGGCGCGCTGCGGACCGACTGGAACGCCTTCTGGGTGCTCGGGCTCCTCAGCTTCCTCTATGGCGTCTTCCACGCTGCCGGGCCGGGTCACGGCAAGGTGGTGATCTCCTCCTATGTGCTGGCCAGCGAGCGGCAGGTGAAGCAGGGGATTCTCCTCAGTTTCGTTTCGGCCATGCTGCAGTCGATCGTCGCTATCGGCTTTATCCTCGTGGCTGCGCTGCTCCTCAAAATGACCTCGGTTGCGATGAGCGATGCCGCCAACTGGATCGGCATCGGGTCATATGGACTGGTTGCGCTGCTCGGGCTCTGGCTGATGGGACGCAAGCTCTTCGGATGGGGTCATCACCACCATCACCACGAGGCGCAGGCATTAGATCTGGCCAGCAAGGCGCGTGCGTCGCTGCATGCCGGGGAGGCGGCGCATGCGCTCAATCGCGGCCAGTTCAGTGTCGCCTCGCGCTTCCAGAAGGGGCCGGATGCCTTTGGCCGGATGCCTGGCGATCCGCATTACGGGCATAATCACGGTGACGAGGACGACCATCACGACCACCATCATGTGGTGACGCCCGCGCAACTCAAGGGCGATTGGCGCGAGCAGCTGGGTGTGGTGCTCGGCGTGGGGCTGCGGCCCTGTTCCGGGGCGCTGGTGGTGCTGGTCTTTGCGCTGAGTCAGGGACTGCTGGCGGCCGGCATTGTCGCGGTGTTCCTGATGGGGCTGGGGACCTTCATCACCGTGGCGATTCTTGCCAGCCTCGCCCTTGGCGCCAAGGGCCTTGCACGCCGACTGCTCGGCACAAAGAGCGGGATCGCCACCGGCGTCATTTGGTGGGCGGAACTGCTGGGCGCTGTCCTCGTCTTCTCGTTTGGCGTTATCCTGCTGCTTGCCAGCCTTTAGGCAGTCACCTCGTCGCGACTTCTTGGCGCGACTTCCATGCGCCACATGGGCGCACTTGCGTCGGGCTTTCCGGCGCGTATGGTGCGGGCCAGTTTGCACGTGTGTGCGCAAAGTAGGCTTACATGACCCCGACGCTGCCTCCCGACCATCCGCCCGTAGTCAAGCCGAAGATCGGCGTACTGCTGCTCAACCTGGGCACTCCCGACGCCACGGACTACTGGTCGGTGCGGCGCTATCTTTCGGAATTTCTCAGTGATCGGCGGGTGATCGAATCTCCGCCGGCGATCTGGCAGCCGATCCTGCAGGGCATCATCCTGTCGGTGCGGCCGCAAAAGAGCGGCGCCAATTACGCGCGCATCTGGGACAAGGAAGCCGGTGACAGCCCGCTCCGCGTCATCACCAAGCGGCAGACGGCCGACCTGCAGCGGCGGCTCGGCTCGTCGGTGATCGTCGACTACGCCATGCGCTACGGTAACCCGTCGACAAAGTCGCGGCTGGAAGCCCTTAAGCAGGCTGGGTGCACGCGTATTCTGCTCGCTCCGCTCTATCCGCAGTATTCGGCGACGACGACAGGAACTGCCAACGACAAGGCGTTCGACGCCCTCAAGAAGATGCGCTGGCAGCCGGCGATCCGCACCATGCCGGCCTATTTCGAGGAGCCGGCATACATCGCAGCGCTGGCGCAGAGCATCGATGACGGCGTCAAGTCGTTGAGCTTTACGCCGGACGTGGTGATTACCTCCTACCACGGCATGCCGCAGCTCTATCTCGAGCGCGGCGACCCGTATCACTGCCAGTGCCTGAAGACGACGCGGCTGGTGCGCGAGCACCTGGGCTGGTCCAAGGACCGGCTGATGGTGACGTTCCAGAGTCGTTTCGGGCCCACCAAGTGGCTGCAGCCCTATACCGACCAGACGCTGATGGCGCTGCCGGGGCAGGGCAAGAAGAAGGTTGCCATCCTGGCGCCGGCCTTCTCGGTCGATTGTATCGAAACGCTGGAAGAAATCGCCATCACCGGCAAGGAAGAGTTCGAGCATGCCGGTGGCGAGGAGTTCGCCTACCTGCCCTGCCTCAACGACTCGGTAGGCGGCATGGCGATGCTCGAAACGGTGATCCGCAAGGAACTTTCAGGCTGGCTCTAGCCCAGAAAGAGTCGCCCACTCCCCAAGGTTTCCCCGACGTGCGGCGTCCAAGGTTGCACGCGACGGGTGTCGCACGTACATCTTCGGATAGGGCGCCGCTCAAAAAACCTGCCGGCGCGACAGGGAGAGGTTCATGGATTTCGATCTCGACGGCGCCAGCATCGCGCTCATCGCACTGGGCGTTCTGGCACTTCTCGTGCTCTTTGCCGGCGCCAAGACCGTGCCGCAGGGCTTCAACTACACCATTGAGCGCTTCGGCCGGTACATCCGCACGCTCAAGCCCGGCCTCAACATCATCGTGCCGTTCATCGACGGCATCGGCAAGCGCATCAACATGATGGAGCAGGTGCTCGACGTGCCCCACCAGGAGGTGATCACGCGCGACAACGCGTCGGTGACCGCCAATGGCGTGACTTTCTATCAGATCCTCGATGCCGCGGCCGCTGCCTATGAAGTTACCGATCTCCAGAACGCCATCCTCAACCTCACCATGACCAATATCCGCTCGGTGATGGGCTCGATGGACCTCGACGAACTGCTGTCGAATCGCGACGAAATCAACAATCGGGTGCTCAAGGTGGTGGATGCCGCCGTGCATCCCTGGGGTCTGAAGATCACCCGTATCGAGATCAAGGACATCGACCCGCCGAAGGACCTGGTGGAATCGATGGGCCGACAGATGAAGGCCGAGCGCGAAAAGCGCGCGCTGATCCTCGAGGCCGAAGGCAAGCGGCAGGCGGCAATCCTGCAGGCCGAAGGCGCCAAGCAGAGCCAGGTGCTGGAAGCCGAGGGCCGGCGCGAAGCGGCGTTCCGCGACGCCGAGGCACGCGAGCGTGCTGCCGACGCCGAAGCCAAGGCCACCCAGGTGGTGAGCGACGCTATCGCTTCGGGTAGCGTCCAGGCGATCAACTACTTTGTCGCCAACAACTACATCAAGGCGCTCGAGAGCATCGCAAAATCGCCCAACCAGAAGATCCTGATGATGCCCGTGGAAGCGGCCAGCATCATCGGCGCCATCGGCGGCATTGCCGAGATCGCCAAGGAAACCTTCGGCGGTGGCACGGCAGCGCAGCAGCGCAGCAGCGCGCGTCCGCCTTCGACCGGCAACCAGTAGGAGGCAGGTGTGGATATCCTCAACCTCATCGGCCAGTACGGCGGCTGGTCATGGCTGGTAGCGGGTTTCGTGCTGCTGGGGCTCGAACTGGTGGTGCCGGGCGGTATCCTGGTGTGGATGGGCGCTGCCGCGATCGTGACCGGCCTCGTTCATTTTCTCTTCCCGGGCCTGGGGTGGCCGGTCGAGGTGCTGATCTTCGGCGTGCTGTCGCTGGTCAGCATCGTGGCGTGGCTGCGCTTCAGGCCGCAGGGCGAAGTCACCGACCGGCCGTTTCTCAACCGCCGCGCCGACCGTTTCATCGGTCAGGAAATAGTGCTCAACGAACCTATACGCGACGGGGCCGGGCGCGTGTCGCTGGGTGATACGATGTGGCGGGTGCAGGGCCCTGACCTTGCCGCCGGCGCCAAGGTGCGGATCATCGGAGCCGATGGGGCGCTGCTCAAGGTCGAGGCGGCCTGAGCCGCACGGCAAGGCTTCCTTAACCATAAACTGCAAGGGTTTGTTAGCGCTCGTCGCGCCGGAGCCCAGTCGTGACCAAATCGATCCGCACCCCGTTGATCCGTGCCGCGGTCGCCCTTGGCGCTGCGTTGCTCGGTGGCACGGCGCTGGCCGGTGGCCTGCGGCTGGCGGGCGATGGCTCGGGCACCAACAATATCGACCTCCTCGCCGATCCGGCGACGAACTGCGAGAACTGCGAGTTGCGCGCGCGCATGAGTGGGATGCGCCGCCGTTCACGGTGGACTGGAGCATCGCGCTGCGCGGCGCCTATGTGCGCAGCATCAGTTCGGGGACCAGCTACGAGGCGCTGGCGGTGCCGACCTTCAAGCTCGAGCACATTTTCCTGCGCGGCAAGTACAGTCTCGAGGGCTCGGCCGAACTGTCCCGCTCGACGCGCGAAGAGTTCCGCATCAATGCGCTGCGCCTCGGCGCCGCGGGCGAGTTCCAGGTCAATGAGGCGCTGACG
>JACDQI010000299.1 GCA_015657675.1 Devosia sp. | reverse complement strand
TTCAGGTCCGGAGCAGTTCACGCATCGATCTGCCATGTCGCATGCGCGTCGCCAACGCGGCGTTCGACGCGGCTGGTCAAAAGTCCGGCGTGGTGATCGGGGCCGTGCAAGGCGCCTCCTGCTTCGGGCCGGCCTACGAGTTTGCCTTCATCCTCGAAAAGGCGCTGCGCGATGCGCGGGTGCGCGACCGGGTGCCGATGACCTTTGTGACCTCCGAGCCCTATATCGGCCATCTCGGGCTCGACGGGGTCGGCGACACCAAGGGGTTGCTCGAAAGCGAAATGCGCGAGCACCACATCAAGTGGATCTGCAACGCGCGTGTCGACAAGGTCGAAGCGGGCCAGATGAGCGTCTCCGAGATTGCCGAGGACGGCACGGTGGCGCGCAGCCACACCCTGCCCTTTGCCTATTCGATGATGCTGCCGGCGTTCCGCGGCGTGGAAGCGGTGCGCGGCATCGAGGGCCTCACCAATCCGCGCGGCTTCATCCTTGCCGACAAGCACCAGCGCAACACTGCCTTTCCGGAGATTTTTTCGGTCGGCGTCTGCGTGGCGATCCCGCCGCTCGGCAAGACGCCGGTGCCCGTTGGGGTGCCCAAGACCGGCTTCATGATCGAATCCATGGTGACGGCCACGGCGCGCAACATTGCCCGGCTGGTCGAGGGCAAGGCGCCGGACGCCGAGGCTACGTGGAACGCCTTCTGCCTCGCCGATTTCGGCGACAGCGGCGTGGCCTTCGTGGCGCAACCGCAGATCCCGCCGCGCAACGTCAACTGGTCGTCGTCGGGCAAGTGGGTGCACCTGGCCAAGGTGGCGTTCGAAAAGTACTTTTTGCACAAGATGCGGTCGGGCCAGTCCGAGCCGTTCTACGAGCACCTGGCCCTGCAGGCGCTCGGCATCGACAAGCTCAAGGCGCCGAAGATCGAGACACCAGCGGCGAAGTGAGGAGCGGTGGAGGGCTGCGGCTCGACAGCCGTGTGGATCGCCACGAAACGCGCGACAAGAGCCTCAGTTGCAGGCCTCCTTAGCCTAGGCAAGCAGGGTCAAGGCTGCTCCAATGATACACAATGCCGACGCAACCCCGAATGCCTGCGATAGCCAGTGGGTCACATTGATGCGCTTGGAGTTGATTGGCGAGCGTTCCCATGCAGTCGCGTTCCAAAGCATTTCGGGATTTGCCCTATGCCCGTAGTTCTCTGAATGTGCCGTCCAGTTCTGCCAAATCGTGAAGCCAGCCAGAAGGGCTATCAGGAACCCCGCCACCAACCACCAAGCGGCCTCAAGGATTCTTTGCTTCAACAAGGCATCTGTGGCTGCTTCCTTGAAAAGACTGAAGGTTCCTACCAGCCCGCCGCCGTGCGCGAGAAGCAGAGACGCCATGAGCCATCGACCGTAACCCGCGGCGACCTCGAATGTGGCCTTCTCGCGCTCGCGAAGATCACGAAAAATGATCTCCGCGTATTCCTTTCGATCGAGCATTTGTTGTGCGGTTTTGGTGTCCGCAGAGGCTTTGTCTTCGCTCATATTGTCAGTACTGTATCCGCTGTTTGGCGCTCTGCCACTGGCCTGCTCGCCTTGTCGGCAGCTCTGCTGCCCATGCGTCCAGGCGCCGCCTATTGCTTCGCCAATTTAGATAAGACGATTGCACGAAGGCAGATACCGTCATTTAGCCCTTCGCGAACTGAATCCCACAATTCTTCTGGATGTTGGCCTGCTCGATCGCCTGCATTTCACCCTTGAGCTGCGCAACCTGGTTGGCCGTCTGCTTGTCGCCGCCGATGAAGAACAGAGCCGGCCAGAAGAGAACGATGGCGACACCAGTGGCAACGCCGTCCTTTGTTGCTTGCGACTGCTGAGCACCAGATGCAGCACCCGCAGCATTTGAGACGCGCTGCGCCTCCTGCGCGAGCTGATCGCAGGTGAGGTTCTGATAGAGAACCGGCGAAACATAATTCGGCGTTATGTCTTTCGGACTAGTGGCGCAACCAGTCAGCGCGACAGCTGCAGCTGTCACCAAAGCTATATTTCTCACTGTAGATTCCCCAATTTATACAATCATGATAGGTCTGATTGAGGCGCAATGGCAAGTCGCAACTATACCTATATAATTATTATTTGCGCAAAAGTGCGAATGCCGCACTCGTAATTCTACCGGATGACCTATAACGCGCCCAGCACGGCACGAGATGGAGCTTCTTCAGCGTTTCTAATCTGCCGGAATTGGGAAGGCCACGCGGCGGCGCGCTGGGTGCCGAGCCAGCTTGTCAAGCCGGACCAACCACCGCTAGAAATCCCGGAGCTGCTTTATCAGAGCCCGGACGCCATGAGACGCCTGCTTGCCTGCCTGCTGGTGTTTGCCAGCGCTGCCAATGTCTCTCCGGTCCTTGCCCAGAGCGACAAGCCGACCTGTTTCTTCCTCGAATGCGCGCCCGGTGACGCTACGGTGCCGCCGCCGGCGATTGATCTGCCGCCGAACCGACCAGCTCCCACGCCGGCGGCCCTGCCCAGGCCGGCGATGGCGGGTGAGCAGTGTGTGCGCACTGCATTCGGCCAGGTCTGCACCTCGAGCGTCCTCGCCCCGAACAAGGCGATCACCTACGGCCCCGCCAACATGTTTGACGACAGGCTCGACACCGCCTGGGTGGAGGCGGTCAAGGGCGATGGCATAGGGGAGCGCATCCTGATCGAATTCGATGCGCCGACCCCGGTCGCTGGCGTGGCCATGCTCAACGGCTATCACAAGTCCAACGAACTGTTTCAGCGCAACGCCCGCGTCGCCGAGATCTACCTCAGCGCCTCCGATGGGTCGGCCTTCGAAACCGTTCTCGAGGATGACCCTGGCCTGCAGGCGCGCCGCTTCGATCGCCCGTTGACCCTGACCTGGCTGGTCATCGAAATCGCGGGCAGCTACCCGGGGACCAAATATACCGACAACGCGATCTCCGAACTTCGGGTGCTGTTCGAGTGAGTGCTCTCCTGCCGCGCCGGGCCGTGCTGGCCGGCATTGCCGCGCTTTCCGGCTGCGCCTGCGGCTGTGGTGCCCTGGCCCAGAGCCAGACGATGACCCGCCGGATCGCGCCGGAAGGCTGCGTGCTCTCCAGCATCGATGCGACCGCGGTCGCCGACCGCGCCCGGACGCCGCAGGACTATGCCGATACGGCAACGCGCAGCACCGGCAATGCGGACATGGATCGCGCTTTCGATCTCGCCCTGCAACGCCTCGCAGCGATCCTGGAAGTCACGCCGGGCTTTGCGTTCTATGATGATTTTGACGGCGAGAACGCCGTCGCAACCCCGGCGCCGCTGCTTGGCGTACCCATCGGTTCGGTGTTCTTCGGCACCGGACTGTTCAAGACGCTACTGGCCGAGGATCCGAGCGGGGGCGGCGTGATGTGGGTGGCAGCCCACGAGTTCGCCCATATCCTACAGTTCCAGTCCAATGTCCGCGACCTGCTGCTGCAGGGAGAGAGCACGGTGCGGCGGCTCGAACTGCACGCCGACTACATGGCCGGCTACTATCTGGGGCGCCGCAAGGCGGACGAGCCGCGGGCGTCGCTGTTTCACGCCGGGGAAAGCGTCTGGGGGTCGGGCGACACCAACTATAACAGCCCCGGTCACCACGGTACGCCCGCCGAACGCGTCGCCGCCTCGGAAAAGGGCTTTTTGGCTGCCCTGCAGCAGGGCGTGTCGCGCGACGACGCGTTCCAGGCCGGCTTTGACTACGTGATGAGCTAGGGATCGGGTGCGCCTCCTCATCCACATCGCCCTGCTCCTCGCTGGCATCTGGACGATGCTTCCCGGCGCGGCGCGGGCCGCCGATTTCGTGCTGCTGAGCGATCTGGCGCCCGGCATCGTGCAGTCGATGCGCTACGCCACGCCGGTCAATTTCACTGGTGCACGGGTGCCCGGCTACAAGACCGGCACCTGCATACTTACCCGCCCGACTGCGGAAGCGCTGGCTGCGGTGCAGGAGCAACTGGAGACGCAGGGCCTGGGTCTGGTGGTGTTTGACTGCTACCGCCCCGAACGCGCCGTCGCCGCCTTTGTGGACTGGTCGCGCAAGCCGGGAATCGATGATGACCCAGCCAAGCAGTTCTTCGCTCCGACGGTGCCGGCCCGCCGGCTCTTTGCACAGGGTTATATCGCGACGCGCTCAGGCCACAGCCGCGGCCATACCGTCGATCTCGGCCTGATCAAACTGGGCGCGACGCCGCCGCTCCCCACGACCCTGCCGGCAGGGAACTGCACGAGCCCGCAGGATGCCGCCGATGGGCTGCTCGACATGGGGTCGAGCTTTGACTGCCTCGACCGCAAGAGCTGGTTCGGCGCCAAGGGCGTGACGGAGACACAGGCGCGCAACCGCGAGACGCTCCGCGCGGCAATGATCGCTGCGGGGTTTTCACCCTACGACAAGGAGTGGTGGCACTATTCCTACCCGCCCGGCGACAGCGGCAGCGGCTTTGACTTTCCGGTCGACCCGGCCGCACTTCCGGCCAGAGACTGACCTGCCAATGGCGGCGGGCAGGACGAACGGTCGACGATCGGGCGTGTGGAGTCTTGCGGTCTATTGGGAAAGTGGCGGAGAGGATGGGATTCGAACCCACGAGGCCCTTTAGGAGCCTGCGCCCTTAGCAGGGGCGTGCCTTCCGACCACTCGGCCACCTCTCCGTCACGGGCTGGATAAGGGGATGAGGCGGCCGGTGCAAGGCTTTTGTCGCAGCAAAGCGACAAGGCCATGGTTTTCCGGTGGGCAGCGCCGCCCAGCCGGTGATGCAGAACTGTCGCGCCGGCAAAGATTTGCCGCGCTCACCCCTATCGCAGTGGATTTGCGCGGCGAATAGCGCCACCTTGGGGCGTTGCCCGGGTGTCGGGCGATGCGGCGGCATTTTCCATCGCGATCGGAATGGACAGCTTATGCGGGAGAGGTCCATGCGCAGCTTTTTGAGATCCCTTGTTTTGACTTTTGCGGCCCTTTTCGGGTTCAGCGGCGCCGCCTCGGCGCAGGCGCTGGTCGAGGGGGTGTGGACCACGCCAGAACTCTCGGAAATGACCATTGCGCCCTGCGAGCAGGGGTTTTGCGGCACGCTGAGCAAGATCGTCATCACCCCCGAGCAGGTGGCCCAATATGGCGTGGCGCCCGAGCAGATCGACATCGCCAGCCTCACCGACACCTTTAACGAGGACCCGGCGCTCAAGAGCCGGCCGATGCTGGGGCTGCAGATCCTGACGCTGCGGGCGACGGATAGCCCCTGGCGCTTCGAGGGCGAGATCTACAACCCGCGCGACGGCAAGACCTATGCCGGCTCGATCGACGTGATGGGCGCCGACAGCGTGCTGCTCAAGGGCTGCGCGCTCTACGTGATCTGCCAGGAGCAGATCTGGACGCGCGCGCCGGTGGTGGAGGAAGAGGAAGTTGTGGCGGCGCAGTGAGGGTTTTTGGCCCGGCGCGCGGGGAGAGATGGGTCCTCGGGTCGAGCCCGAGGATGACGGTGTGGGGGGGATGGCGTGGGCCCTCCCCCGCCAGGAAGACAGCTCAGCGCTGGTTGAACAGTACTTTCTGGGCGTCCTTGTCGGTCGCGAGATCAGAAGCGGGCGTCGGGGCCTTGAGGTCGCGGCCGCGCTGCACGGCCGGACGGGCCAGCATGCGCTCCTGCCAGACGAGGAAGTTCTTGCTGATCTCGGGATCGATCTCGTAGCGCAGGTAGCTGGTGGCCCAATCGATGATGGCCATGTCGGCGATGGAATAGTCGCCCGCCACATATTGCTTGCCCGCGGCGAACATCTTGCCCAGCTGGGTGTCGAGGACGCGGAACAGGCGGTGCGTCTCGTCCTTGTAGCGCTTGATGGCGTAGGGAATCTTTTCGGGCGCGTAGACCGAGAAGTGATTGTTCTGGCCCAGCATCGGGCCGAAACCGCCGACCTGCCAGAACAGCCACTCGTCGACCTTGACCTGTTCGCGCGGGTCGGCGGGATAGAACTTGCCGAACTTGAGCGCCAGATACTTCATGATGGCGCCCGACTCGAAGATCGAGATCGGCTGGCCGCCCGGCCCCTCGGGATCAACGATCGCCGGGATCTTGTTGTTCGGCGAAATCTCCAGGAACTCGGGCTTGAACTGGTCGCCCTTGCCGATGTTGATGAAGGTGGTGTTGTAGGGAACACCCAGCTCCTCGAGCATGATGGAGATTTTCTTGCCGTTGGGCGTGGGCGTGAAATAGAGCTCGATGGGCTTGGTCTGGGTGGTCATGGGCGGTTCCTGTGCTGCTGGAAGGAGGCGGGTTGCTTATATCGGCACCTGCCGATGGAAGGCAACCCGCCCTGCCCGACTGGGCGGGTCAAACGCGGTCGATGCGCATGTGCGGGGCGCCGTCGCTGGTCTGGGCCAGCGACACGCCGCGCAGGTCGACGGTCGCCGTCACCCGCTGGCGGGTGATCACCATCGAGTCGAACTTTGACACGTTGACCGGCTGGTCGAACTTGACCGTCACCTTGAAGTGCGGCGGCTGCAGTTGCAGGCCGATGACCAGGCCGACGAAAGCTTTACCCAGATAGGTGCCCTTGACGCGCTGGCCCACCTGCACCGGCGTGGCCACCCGCTCGGACAGCGCCGCGGAGGCGGTGTTCCAGTCGCGAAAGCCGTGGCGGCGGGCTACTTCTTCGAGCGCGGCGCCGTGGCTCAGCGGCGTGCCGCCAGCGGCGCGGGTTTCACGCAGCAGCCTGGCCTCGGCCTTCAGAGTGGTGGCGCTGGGGGTATCAAGTGAAAACGTCATGATGATCCTCGTTAAAACGGAGGCCGGATTTCTCATGGGCGCTCGCCTTGCCATGCACCGCCTCGGTTTTCGAGCGATCACGTCAGGGGTCCGCAAAGCGCGGGCTGGACTTCACCATCGGGTTTCCCCGGCGAGCGGCGGGTGCCAGCAACCTGTCGGGTAGATGATCTTCGCCCAAGGCAAAGTCAAGCGCGGCCATCTGCAAGGCTGATCGGCGCATCACGCATTTGCATTGGCGGGCGGGGGCAAGGAGCGCTACGGAGGACGCGCGAGAGGGATTGTCGACGTGTCCGAACTGCTGCTGCTCTGCGCCGGGCTGATTGCCGGGGCGCTCAATACTTTGGCCGGAGGCGGCTCGTTCGTGGTGTTTCCGGCGCTGCTCGCCGTCGGCGTGCCGCCGGTGATCGCCAACGCCTCCAACACCTACGCCGCCCTGCCCGGCTATGCCAGCGGTGCGCTCGGGCTCTGGAAGGACCTGAAGGCCTACAAGAACCGGCTGCTGCCCTATTCGATCGTGGCACTGATCTTCGGCGGCCTTGGGGCGGAGCTCCTGCTGCACGTCTCGAACGAGGGTTTCAGCACCATCGTGCCGTGGCTGATGCTGTTCGCGACGGTGCTCTTCGCCTATGGCGGGGCGATCAACCGGTTCGTCGTGCAGCGCGCCGGCGGCATGCGCGGGGCAAAGCTCACCGGCACGATCCTGGTCTTCGCCCTCCTCGCGGCGCTCTCGGTCTATGGCGGGTTCTTCAATGCGGGCCTGGGCATCCTGCTGCTCGCCTTCGTGGCGGTGGCGGGGATGAGCGACATCCACGCCATGAACGGCATGAAGCTCTGGATCTCGATGGTGGTGGCCATCGTAGCGGTGATCCGCTTCGCGCTCTCGGGCTCGATCGACTGGTATTTTGGCTCGATCGCGCTGGTGGGCGTCACCGTCGGCGCCTATGTGGCGGCGCGGCTGGCGCACAAAGTGCCCACCCAGTACATCCGGCGGCTAGTGATCGTTTACTGCTCCGGGCTGACGGCCTGGTTCTTCTGGACGGTGTATGGGGGCTGAGGGCGCACTTGCCCAAGCTTGTGCAATCGTCTCCCTTGCACACCGATTGCCTTGTCGGGCAGACAGCCAATCCAGAGTGGTGTTGCGGTGGCGGGAGCGAATGAACCTTAGCGAAGTCTGCGACATCATCGCCCTCCCCGCAGCGGTAAAGGACTCCGTTCTGGCGCGGCGCGATCTGCCGGAGCTGCATCAGGCGGAGCGGCACAAGCGCCTGCTCGAGGCGCGTAGCGACTGGCCGCAGGCCATACCTGCGATAACCGCCGCCCTGGGCGATGATCCCGACGGCATGCGCATGCTGACATTCATGCTGCTGCGCGCCGCAGAGACGCATGCGCGCTACCGGGCGCATGGGCTCAGCGATACCATCTTTGCCGACACAATGGGGTTCTGCACCCGCTTCGTGAACGACCATTTCGAGCATTATGGCAGCTTTGCCTTTCGCTGGGGCTGGTGGATGCCAAGGCAGGTCGCGTTCCAGGAGTTTCGGTTTGGGGCGCTGGAATACGAGCTCGTCGAGAGCGAGGGCGCGCGCTTCATCAGCATCCATATTCCCGCCGACGCCAAGCTGAACCCGGCTGCGCTGCAGCAGTCGTACCAGCTGGCCAGAACCAGCATCGCAAGGCTTGCGCCCGACTTTGCCGGCGCAGAGATGCAGTGCGACTCCTGGATGCTCTCGCCGGTACTGGAAACGCTGCTGCCGGCGCATTCGAATATTCTCTGGTTCCAGAAGAGTTTTGAGCTGCTGAGCGTCAACCCGGACAGTCCGCACGCCGTCCGCTGGATCTATGGCCGCGACGATCTGCAGCCGAGCGCATTTGCCGAGCGCACGTCGCTGCAGAAAAAGACCAAGGCCCTGATGCTGGCAGGCGGCAATATCGGCGCAGCCGTCGGGCGGTTGCGGGATCATCCGTGGACGGCTGAGGGGTACGCGCGCCACTGATGCGCCGTGAGGGAGACCGCCAATGCAGGGCGTCGAGCTGTCGCGACGCTTCTACACGGAGATCGTTGCGCCCTGGCTGGGCCGGACTGCACCCGGTCTGCCGCACGCCGCAGCGCTGATCGGATATGGCTCGGAGCTGCTTGGCTTTGATGATGAGACGTCGCGGGACCACAACTGGGGACCGCGGGTCCACCTGCTCGTCGAGCGCAGTGACTTCGACCAGCACGCCCGCCGCCTGGTCGCGGAGTTTACCAGCGTCGCGCCGACGCAGTTTCTGGGCGAGCCGATCGGCTGGCGCAGCCGGCCGCACCCGCCGGCCAGCGGCAGCGAGGCGGCCGGGGCAACCGAACACGGCCTCGAGATCCACACTGTCGAGGCGACGGTCGAGCGGCTTGTCGGGACGCGGTCAGTCGAAGCGCTGAGCCCGCTGCAGTGGCTGGCGCTGCCGGAGCAGCGGCTGCTCGCCGTAACAGGCGGCGCCGTCTTTCACGATGACAGCGGCAAGCTGACGCGCGCCAGGGCGGTCCTCGCCTATCTGCCCCACGATGTCTGGCTCTACAAGATCGCCTGCCAGTGGCGCCGCATTGCTGAGGAACAGGCGTTTGTCGGCCGCGCCGGCCAGGTGGGCGACGACCTGGGGTCACGCGTGGTGGCCGGCCGGTTGGTGCGCGATATCATGCGCATGGCCTTCCTGCTCGGCCGCCGCTATGCGCCTTATGCCAAGTGGTTTGGCAGGGCATTCGTCCAGCTGCCGCTTGCGAGAGCGCTGGCGCCTCAGCTGCAGCAGGCGCTGCGGGCCGAGAGCTGGCAGGCGCGCGGCGATGCGCTCGCCGCGGCCTATCTGGTCTTGGCACACGAGCAGCTGGCGAAGGGGATTGGTGCTCGGTCGAACCGGTCATTGGCCCATACTTCGATCGTCCGTTCACCACCATCAACAGCGACGAGCTGGTCGCGGCAACCCTGGATCCCATCCGCGATCCCTGGCTGAAAATGCTGCCAGTCATCGGCTCGATTGATCAGGTGAGTGACCTCACGCCGCTGCTCGAGGACCCGGCTATGGCAAACCGTGTAGTGGGCGCCTGTTCAGCTAAGGGCCGGATTGGCGCCTTTGGGGGGCACGCCTCCTCCCTGGGTTAGGCGCGCCGGAGCCATACCGACGTGTCGTGGAAGGCAGCGCCGCCGAAGGGTTTGACAGGGTCGGAACCGATCAAAGTGTTGATGCCCCTGCCCCCGGCATGGGCGGCGTTGGGATGCAGCCCCTCGGCAATGAGCACGCCGGTCTGCATGCCGTCGAACAGGGTCGCCGTCAGTTCGACCGCGCCGCGGGCATTCCCCAGGACAAGGCGATCGCCTTCAGCAATGCCGAGCCTGGAGGCGTCGGCGGGGTGAACCATGACCGTCGGGGTCGGATGGCGCTTCTGGCTGCCGGGGGTTTCGGCAAAGCTCGAATTGAGGAAGGCGCGGGCCGGGCTGGTGGCGAGGCGGAAGGGCGTGGTCGCATCGACCCGCTCGGTGACATCCCAGTGGTCAGCAAAGAGCGGCATTTCGGCCGGATCGCAGACCCAGTTATAGCCCTTGGCTGCGGCAACGCCGGCCCAGTTCGGGGCAAAGCGATAGCGCCCATCGGGCCAGCCGAAGCCTTCGGCGAAGTGCGATTGCGCCTCGGTCTGCGGCATTTCGACAAAGCCGGTCTTTTCGACCTCGGCCAGTTCGCCAAAGCCGGAGCGGCGGAAGGTTTCGGCGACCATGTCGCGGTCGGTCATGCCCAGCGAAACGTGCTCGGCGCCGAGCCGGCGGAGCAGTTCGTTGACGACCTCGAAGTTGGAGCGACATTCGCCCGGCGCATCGACCAGTTTGGGGCCATAGAGCACGCGGGTGTGGCCGCCGCGGCGATAGTAGTCGTTGTGCTCGAGGAACATGGTGGCGGGCAGAACGATGTCGGCCATTTGCGCCGTATCGGTCATGAACTGCTCGTGCACGACGGTGAAGAGGTCCTCGCGAGCAAAGCCGGCCCGCGTGAGCCCCTGGTCGGGCGCTATGTTGACCGGGTTGGTGTTCTGGATAAACAGCGCCTTGACCGGCGGACCATTGCGCAGGGCTTCGGCGTCGCCGGTCAGCACCTTGCCGATCTCGCTCATGTCGAGTTCGCGTGGGGTCCCCTGCGCCAGCTCGGCGCCGAGGATCAGCGATTTATCCAGCTTCCAGGCGCCGGAATTGGAGTGGAAGGCGCCCCCACCCTTGTGCTGCCAGGCGCCGGTCATCGACGCAATCGAGAGCGCCGCGTGCATTGTGGTGGCGCCGTTGCGCTGGCGGGTGAAGCCGTAGCCGAGCCGGAAATATGTCTTTGGCGTCGTGCCGACGAGACGGGCGAACGCCTCGATCTCGTCGACGGACAGGCCGGTGATCGCGGCGGCCCAGGCCGGCGTGCGGGTCGCCAGATGCGCCTCGAACTCGGGCGAGAAGTCGGTCCAGCGGGTCATATAGGCGCGGTCGGCGAGATTGTCGCGCAAGAGGATGTGCATGACCGCCACGGCCAGTGCGCCATCGGTGCCGGGACGCACCACCAGGGCCATGTCGGCCTGTTCCATGGTGTCGTTGCGGTAGATGTCGATGGCCACCACTTTGGCGCCGCGCTGTTTACGGGCGCGCATGGCGTGGGTCATGACGTTGACCTGCGTGGTCACCGCATTGGTGCCCCAAATGACGATGCAGTCGCTCTCGGCCATCTCCTCGGGATTGGGGCCCGTCAGCTTGCCGGCACCGGCGAGGAAGCCTGGCCAGGCGGTGCCGGTGCAGATGGTATCGTACTGCAGCGAGAAGCCGCCGGCATGGCGGAGCCGCTCGATGCCGTCGCGATGCACATGGCCCATGGTGCCAGCGTAGAAATAGGGCCAGATCGCCTCGGCACCGAATTCGGCGGTGATCGCCTTCCAGCGCGAAATGATCTCGTCGAAGGCTTCGTCCCAGCTGATCGGTACGTACTGGCCATCGCCCTTTTTACCAATGCGGCGAAGCGGTTGCGTCAACCTTTTCGGGTGATGAATCCGCTCGGCATAGCGCGCTACCTTCTCGCAGATGACGCCGGCCGTATAGGGATCGTCCTTGGCGCCACGCACCCGGCAGATGGTCGACTGGTCGATGATCTCAACGTCGAGCGCACAGGTCGAGGGACAGTCATGCGGACAGACGGAGCGGGCGATGCGGGGGGCGGCGAGCTGGTTCATCGCGCCAAACTAGCACGTGAAAAAGCCGCCCGACAGGTCGGACGGCTCGATCGAGTGTTCGTGCCCCTGCGCGCATAGCGCTCCGGGCCTGAGAGCCTAAAATCGCGCCACTGGCGCGATTTTGCCTTCGGCCGGCTCTCAGTCCTTAGCGCGTTCGACGTAGGAGCCGTCTTCGGTCATCACGACGACGCGGGTGCCGACGCCGATATGGGGCGGGACCATGGTCTTGGTGCCGTTCGAGAGCACGGCAGTCTTGAACGAGGACGAGGCCGTCTGGCCCTTCACCACCGGTTCGGTCTCGACGATCTCGAGGGTGACGCGGGCCGGCAGTTCGATGGCGATGGCGACGCCTTCAAAGGTCTTGAGGTAGACCAGCATGCCGTCCTGCAGGAAGGCCCCCTGCTCGCCGATGACGTCCTCGCTGACGGTCAGCTGCTCGTAATTGGCCGGCTCCATGAAGTGGTAGCCTTCGCCGTCCTGGTAGAGGAACTGGTACTCGCGCTCGTCGACGTCGGCCTTTTCGACCATTTCGACGGTGCGCCAGCGGCCGATGACCTTCACGCCGTCCGACATGCGGCGCATGTTGACGTTGGTCACGGAATTGCCCTTGCCCGGGTGCACGTTTTCGGCCGTCAGCACGACATGCAGATTGCCGTCCTGCTCGACGACGTGGCCCTTGCGCAGGGACGAGGCGATGACCTTGACCATATTTCTTCCTTGTTCACGCGTTTGAGGCGGCCTAGAGAGCGGCGAGACGCCGGGCCGGCACTGATCCTTGAATGTTCGGTGCCGCCCGATACATGAAATCTCGCCCAACCGCCAGTCCCGCGCACGAAAGACCGCTGCCTTTGCCAAACGCGCCTGTTTCGCCCTGGTGGACGCCACACCGACACGCCGACCGGCGGCCGGTGCTCTTGGCACGCGGACGGATAGAGACGGCGGTGCGTGGCTATTTCGCTGGGCACGACTTCCTGATGGTCGACCCGCCGGGGCTGCAGCGCTCGCCGGGCAACGAGACCCATCTGCATGCCTTTGCCACCACGATGATCGGCAATGACGGGGTCGGCGGGACGATGTACCTCCATACCTCGCCGGAATTTTCGATGAAGAAACTGCTCGCGGCGGGGGAAGAGCGGATCGCCAGTCTCGGGCATGTCTGGCGCAATCGCGAGCGGAGTGCGCTGCATCACCCCGAGTTCACCATGCTCGAATGGTATCGGGCGCGCGAAGACTACAACGCAGTGATTGACGATTGTGTCGCCCTGCTGCGGCTCGCAGCGGCTACGGTGGGCGCAACACAACTGCGTTTTCGCGACCGGACCTGTGATCCGCAGGCGGAACTCGAGCGGCTCAGCGTGTTTGACGCCTTTGCGCGCTATGCCGGGATCGACCTTGGCTTGACCATGGATGGCGACGGCGTGCCGGACGGCGAGAAGCTGGCGGCGGCGATGCTCGCAGTAGGGCTCGCTGTACCGGACGACCGGACCTGGTCCTATCTCTTTTCCCGCGTGCTGGTGGAAAAGGTCGAGCCGCAGCTGGGGCTGGGACGGATCACGGTGCTTGATCGCTATCCGGCCGCCGAGGCGGCGCTGGCGCGGCGGACGGCCGATGATCGGCGCGTTGCCGAGCGGTTTGAGGTCTATGCCTGCGGCGTCGAACTGGCGAACGGCTTTGGCGAATTGACCGATCCGGACGAGCAGCGCCGGCGGTTCGTCGCCGAAATGGCGGAAAAGCAGCGCATTTACGGGGAGCAGTACCCGATCGATGAGGACCTACTCGCCGCCCTGCCCCTGATGCCCGAGACCAGCGGCGTGGCGCTGGGCTTTGACCGCATGGTCATGCTGGCGCTGGGCGCGCCGCGGATCGAAGACGTGATCTGGGTGCCGGTGGCGGAGGCCGGCTCATGACCGCACTGCGGACGGCTGACGAGATCGTTGCGGCGGGTCTGGCGCCCGAGGCTCGACGCGGCGAGCTGGACGCGGTGGCAGCGCGCTATGCCGTCGCCATTCCGGACGCCATGTTGCGGCTCATCGATCCAACCGATCCCGACGACCCGATCGCCAGGCAGTTCATCCCGGATGGGCGCGAGCTGGTCACCACGCCGGAGGAGCGGGCCGACCCGATCGGCGACCTGTCGCACTCCCCGGTCGAAGGGATCGTCCACCGCTACCCCGACCGCGTGCTGCTCAAGGCCGTGCATGTCTGCCCGGTCTATTGTCGGTTCTGCTTCCGCCGCGAAATGGTGGGGCCGCAGGGTCTGGGGATGCTGTCGGCCGAGGCGCTCGACGCTGCCATTGGCTACATCGCCGCGCATAGCGAGATCTGGGAAGTGCTGCTGACTGGCGGGGATCCACTGATCCTCTCGCCGCGGCGGCTGGGCGAGATGATGGCAAGGCTGGCCGACATCCCGCACGTCAAGGTGGTGCGTTTTCATACCCGCGTGCCGGTGGTCGAGCCGGAACGGATCGATGCCGCGCTGATCGCGGCGCTGAAGGCCAGCGGCAAGACCACCTATCTCGCCGTGCATGCCAACCATCCGCGCGAACTGACGGCCGAGGCGCGCGCTGCCTGCGCAAGGATGGTCGATGCCGGGGTGGCGCTGATCAGTCAGACCGTGCTGCTCAAGGGCGTCAACGACGATCCGGATGTGCTGGCTGAGCTGATGCAGGCCTTTGTCGAGCTGCGCATCCGACCCTATTACCTGCACCATCCGGACCTGGCACCAGGTACCAGCCATTTCCGCGTGTCGATTGCCGAGGGACAGGCGCTGGTGGCGGGGCTACGGGGGCGAATTTCGGGTCTGGCGCAGCCGACCTACATCCTCGATATCCCGGGCGGGCATGGCAAGGCGGTGATCGAGGCCGCCAGCATCACCGCGACCGGCGACGGGTGCTATTCGGTGCGGGATTTCCGGGGCAATGAGCACAGGTATCCGCCCGCGGTCGCGGAATAGTCCTCAGAGCCACCCCAAATCCCGGTGTCATCCCTGCGAAGCAGGGATCCACCTCTCCGCTTGTGCAGGTGGCGCCATGGACCCCACTTTCGCTGG
>JACDQI010000298.1 GCA_015657675.1 Devosia sp. | reverse complement strand
GTGGACTTGCCGCAGCCCGAGGGCCCGACAAACACCACGAACTCGCCATTACCGACGTCGAGATCGACGTCGTGGATGACTTTGACAGCGCCGAAGCTCTTATTGATGCCCCGCAGTTTCAGATCGGCCATGGTTTTCCCTCCCGTCCGGTTTCAGCGGGCCGCCCAGAGGGCGCCCCGTTCGAAGATCGTCCGCATCTGCGGGACCTGGAACTCGTCGACCACGTGGCCGAGCGACGAATAGAACACCCGCCCCTTGCCGTAGTGGCGCTTCCACACCACCGGCATCACCACGCCGTCGATTTCCTCGAAAATGTCGCCCTTGAACGTGGTGGTGGCGAGCACCTGCACGCTGGGATCGAAGTGCATGTAGTACTGCTCCGAGCGGTACGGAAAGTCGCCAATGCCGGCCATCACTGGATCGTCGGTCCGGGTGACGTTGACGGTGTAGTCGATGATGTTGCCCGGGTGCGCCACCCACTGGCCGCCCGTCATGAACTGGTAGTCCGGCTCGTTGCGGAAGCTGTCGCACATCAGACCGTGGAAGCCGGCGATACCAGTACCGGCGCGCACGGCGGCCAGGAGATTGGTCAGTTCCTCGCGCTCAATGCGCGACATGGTGACGGCGGGCATGATCAGGTCGTAGCTGCTCAGTCCGTCGTCGGCAAATGCCTCGGTGGTGGGCTCGATGGTCACCTTGAAATCATGCGCTTCCAGAAGGCCGCCGACGAAGCGCGCACTCTGTTCAGGCGTATGGCCATCCCATCCACCCCAGACAATCAAAGCCGACTTCGTCATGTGCAATCCTCCTAGTATGATGTGGTCCAGGGCGCGCTGTAGATGTCACGCAGCATCAACGCTGCGGCACCGCGAGCCCAGAGCTGGTCGTCCAGCGTATGGGCAATGATCCGTGTGGCGGCAAAATGCGCCCTGAAGCTGTTGGCGGCGGCGCTAGACGTGAGCGTGGGCAGGATCGCCTCGCCGTAGCGCGGCGCGTCGAGCGCAAGAATGATCTTTCCCGGATTGACCAGATTGATCACGTGGGCCAGCGCTTTGCCGAGGCTCTCTGCTTGCTGCTCGAGCTGGGCCCGCGCCCGGTTGTCGCCTTGCTCGGCGGCTTGTGCCAAGCCTTCGCGCAGGTCGCTCCCCTGCGCCTCCAGCCAGTTGGCGCCCATAGCCTCCTCGAGACGCTTGCGGACGGCGGACAGGCCAACGTAAGCATTCAGGCAATCGTCCTGTCCGCACTCGCAGCGCCGCCCCTCGTGCCCCACCTTGATGTGACCAAAGGCGGGACCGAGCGCGCTGGCGCCCCGATGGAGGTCTTCGTCGAGCCAGAGCGCAATGCTGGCGGTCTGGTCGAGCACCACTACGGCAAAGCTCTTTTCATGTCGGGCAGCACCGAACCAATGTTCCGCTAGCGCTACAAGGTTGGCCGGCTTTTCCAGTTTCACCGGCAGCCCCGTGCGCTCGGCGAGGAGAGTGCCGATGGGAATCTCGCGCTCGCCAAAAACCGAGCTGGCGTAGCTCTTGCCACTGCGCGGATCGACGATGCCGGGCACGCCAATGCCGATGCCGCGGATCCTGGTCCGCGCCACGCCCGACTTGGTGATGCAATCGGACACGATGTCCTCTATGAGGTCGACGATGACTTCGACCGGCTGACGTGCCAGGCGCGCCGGCAGTTGCACTTCCTCGACCACCTCGCCACGGAAATCGACGAGCATGACCGTGGTCATCGCCTCGGATATCTTGATGCCGAGCACGTAGGCGGCGTCGCTACGAGGCTGAGCGACGCGCGCGCGCGCGCTGGGCCTCGGCGCCGCCGGGGCTGTGGGTGGCGGCAATCAATCCCTCTTCGATCAGCGCGCCGGTTATCGCCGATACCGTGGTGCCGCTCAGGAGCGTCCGCTCGGAAATCTCGACGCGCGAAATCTGGCCATGCTCCCGGATTGTCTCCAGGACATGGTACTTGTTGATTTCGCGCATCAGCAGCGGATCGGCGATCTTGACGGCCAAGCCGGGTCTCCAGGGAACAGACGCGATTTAATTCGCGTTCTGCAGGAAATAACTCACTCTTGAAGCTGCGTCAGCCCCGCTGGTGAGGGACGGTTTCGACGGAGACTTCCTGTCCGTATGGCTATCATCTGCTCCTCCTCCTCCAGGCAGTGCAATCTGAGGTACGTGCCTCTTGCTTCTTTATTACGGGATGCGTAAAAACTAGCAAGTGGTGAATGCAGCCTGCTGCAAAAACCACTGCGGCCCGGGAGGAAACCCGCAAACCGGATTTCGGTGGCCGCGTGAGGACAGGAGGAAATCATGAAGCGTATTGCGCTTGCCGCAATGCTGGGACTGATGGCGCTCGCGCCGGCACAGGCCCAGGTTACCGTCACCTATCTCAATATCATGACGGGCAATGACAAGGCACTGGCGGAGCAGGCGGCCCAGGAATTCATGGCCGCCAACCCCGGCGTCACCGTCGAACTGCCGACACTCGAAAACGAAGCGTTCAAGTCCAAACTGACGACGCTGCTGCAGACCAACGAAGCCCCCGATATCATCAACTCGTGGGGTGGTGGTGTGTTCTACGAGCAGGCCAAGGCTGGCGTGCTGCGTGACGTGACCGACGTCCTCTCGGCGGAAGCCAAGGAAGCTGTCGGCAGTGCCGGTGTCGCCGCCTACACGGCGCCCGATGGCAAGATCTATGGCCTTGCCCGCGACGTCTCCGAAGTTGTGCTCTGGTACAACAAGGACCTGTTCGCGCAGGCCGGTCTCGATCCAGCCAGCATGGCCACCTGGGATGGTTTCCTGGCTGGCGTGCAGAAGCTCAAGGATGCTGGCATCAACCCGCTGGCGCTCGGTGGCAAGGACAAGTGGCCGGCCCACTTCTGGTGGAGCAAGCTCGTCGTCCGGCTCGCCGGTCAGGAGGGCTTTAATGCTGCGGCACGCGGCGAAGGCGACGGCTTTGCCGGCGAACCGTTCGTCAAGGCAGGCGAGTACTTCCTGCAGCTGGCGCAGCTTGAGCCGTTCCAGGAAGGCTTCCTGGCGGCAACCTACGGCGATGCCTCCGGCAACTTTGGTGATGGCAAGTCCGCCATGCACCTGATGGGTGACTGGGACTACAGCGTCGCCAAGGACAACTCTGCGTCCAAGGCGGGCATTCCCGACGAGAAGCTCGGCATCCTTCCCTTCCCCACCATCGAAGGTGGTGCTGGCGATCCGACCGACACGCTTGGCGGCCTCGGCGGTATCCTCTTCACCAAGAATGCCTCCGACGAGGCGGTGAGGTTTGCCGAGTATCTGAACTCCAAGGAAGTCCAGGCCCGGTTTGCAGAAGGTAACTTCTACATCCCTATCACCAAGGGCGCTGCGGATGGCATGGTCAATCCGTTCAAGGTGCAGATCGCCAAGAACATTGGCGGTGCGAACTGGCATGCCAACTTCTTCGACCAGGCTCTCGGGCCTGCAGTCGGCGGCGTGGTGAACGACATCTCGGCAGAGCTAGCGGCGAACAGCATCAGTGCTGAAGATGCTGCTCAGCAGGTCAAGGAAGCGGTCGACGACTCTCTGTAGGCGCCACTATCGGCGAAGTGGTCTGCCGATCCGCGGTTCCGCGATCGGCAGACCAAGACGAAACTGGACGAGCGACACCTTGCCGCTCGTCCTTCCGGCGCCCCCAAGCCGGCATACTGACAGACCAGACGAAGTGGACTTTCTCGTACTCACAGACTGCCCAATGCGACCATCGGATTGTCTCTGACGCGATGGTCAAATCTGGATGCGTAGAAATCTATGAACTGCGATCGGGAGAAGCGGACCAGAGGGGTCGCTTGTGATCGCGTTTTGGAAGAGGGGAACCATGAAACAATTCGCAACTGCCGCACTGCTTGGACTGCTGGCGATCGCGCCCGCCCAGGCACAGACCATCACCTACCTCAACATCAATACCGGCGAGAACGACCAGGCACTGATGGCCGCGGCCGGCAAGGAATACGAGGCCGCGCATCCGGGCACGAAGGTCGAGTTCCCGGTACTCGAGAATGAAGCATTCAAGTCCAAGCTGACGACACTGCTCCAATCAGCCGAAGCGCCGGATTTCTTCCACTCCTGGGGTGGCGGCGTGTTCGCGGATCAGGTCAAAGCCGGCGTCTTGCGGCCGATCGACGACCTTCTGCCGCAAGCGGCGCGCGACGCCGTCGGCCAGGCTGGTATCGCTCACTTCACGGGTTCCGACGGCAAGATTTACGGCCTCGCCCGCAACGTGCAAGGCGTGATGATCTGGTACAATAAGAAGCTGCTGGCCGATGGCGGCGTCGACCCGGCGAGCCTTAGTACCTGGGACGGCTTCCTCGCCGGGGTGCAGAAGCTCAAAGACGCGGGCATTACGCCGCTGGCGCTGGGCGGCAAAGACAAGTGGCCCGCGCAGTTCTACTGGGCCTACCTGATTATCCGGAACGCAGGACATGACGCCTTTTATGCTGCCAAGGCCGGCGAGAATGGCGGCTTTAACTCTCCCGAGGTGATCCGGGCCGGCGAAATGCTGGAGCAGCTCGGTGCGCTCGAACCTTTCCAGGAAGG
>JACDQI010000297.1 GCA_015657675.1 Devosia sp. | reverse complement strand
GCGCCGTCGGTGCCGAGGTTACCCGGTCGGTTCACGCCGGGCCAGCAGGTGGTCAAGATCGTCCATGACGAGCTGGATCAAGGTGCTGGGCGAGACCCAGGTGCCGATCGACTTTGCCACGACGCCGCCGATGACGCTGATGATGGTCGGCCTGCAGGGCGCGGGCAAGACCACGCTCTCGGCCAAGCTCGCCAAGCGGATGACCGAGCGGCAGGGCAAGAAGGTCCTGATGGCCTCGCTCGACAACCGCCGCCCGGCTGCCAAGGAGCAGTTGCGGGTGCTGGGCGAGCAGATCGGCGTGGCGACGCTGCCGATCATTGCCGACGAAGCGCCGCTCGATATTGCCCGCCGCGCGCAGCGCGAAGGCAAGCTGGGCGGCTATGACGTGCTGATCCTCGATACAGCGGGTCGCACGCATATCGACGACGAGCTGATGGACGAGACGGCCGCGATCAAGGCCGCTACCGATCCGCATGAAATCATCCTGGTGGTCGACTCGCTCACTGGCCAGGACGCCATCAACGTGGCGCGGGCCTTTGACGGCCGACTCGATGCCACCGGCATTGCGCTCACCCGCGTCGACGGCGATGGCCGAGGCGGTGCGGCGCTCTCGATGCGCGCCGCCACCGGCAAGCCGATCAAGCTGATCGGTACCGGCGAAAAGATGGATGCGCTGGAGGATTTCCACCCCAGCCGTATCGCCGACCGCATTCTGGGCATGGGCGACATCGTCTCGCTGGTCGAAAAGGCCGCGCAGAACGTCTCGGCCGAAGACGCCCAGAAGATGGCCAAGAAGCTCAAGAAGGGCTCCTTCGACCTCGACGACCTGCGCAATCAGCTGCTGCAGATGAAGAAGATGGGCGGCATGGGCGCGCTCATGGGCATGATGCCGGGCATGGGCCAGATGAAGAAGGCCATGGCCGGAGTCAATGTCGACGACAAGGTGTTCGACCGGCAGGTCGCCATCATCAACTCGATGACCAAGGCTGAGCGCGCCAATCCTGACCTGCTCAACGCCAAGCGCCGCATCCGGATTGCCAACGGCTCCGGCACCCGGGTCGAGGATGTCAACAAGCTGATGAAGCAGCACCGCCAGATGGCGGACATGATGAAGAAGGTCTCCAAGGGCGGCATGGGCTCGCTGGCCGGCATGTTCGGCGGCAAGCTGGGCGGCATGATGCCGGATCTGGGGAACATGCCTTCGCCCGAGAACATGGATCCCAAGGAACTGGAACGGCTGGCGCGGCAGATGGGGATCGACCCCTCGATGATCCCGCAGCAGGCCGCTCCGCCCAAGGATCTCTCCGACAAGCTGCCGACCGATGTCGGCAAGCTTTTGAAATCCGGCGGTCCGGGACTGCCGGGCCTGGGGGCGCACCGCGCTTTCCCGGCCTGCCCGGACTCGGTGGCGGCTTCGTGCCGAAGAAAAAGTAACCCACACGACTTCAACCGAAACGAACTCAACGAAGGACTGAACCTATGTCGCTCAAACTCCGCCTTGCCCGCGCCGGCACCAAGAAGCGCCCCTACTACCACGTGGTCGTGGCCGATGCCCGTTCGCCGCGCGATGGCCGCTTCATCGAGCGGATCGGCACCTATGATCCGAAGCTGGTCGACAAGTCGGCCCGCGTGAAGCTGGTGACCGAGCGTGTGCAGCATTGGCTTAGCGTCGGCGCCCAGCCGACCGACCGCGTTGCCCGTTTCTTCGACG
>JACDQI010000028.1 GCA_015657675.1 Devosia sp. | reverse complement strand
TCGACCATGTTGCGCATGGCGCGCGCGCGACGACAGAGTCAGCGATGCGAGCGACCGAGCTGCTCAAGCAGCGGCTCGATGCGGCCTATGCGCGGGCGCTGGAGCTTACGGCGCGCTGATTGCCGCAATGATGGCGTCGATGACGCCCGGCCCGCCGATGCGGGCGCGGCCAATCTCACCCAGTCGCTGCAGCTCTTTGGGATCGCGCAGGAGTGTGCGGACGACGCCCGCCAGTTCGGCCGGCTCATCCGAACTCAGCAGACGGGCGCCGCCGAAGAGGCGGTTCTCCTCTAGGAAACGCTTCATCCGGTCGGTGCGGCGCGTGAAGGTGATGGCGGGAACGCCGAGGCCCAGCGCCTGGATGGTGGCTGTACCGGCTTGCGACAACACGAGATCGGAGGCCTCGACCATGTTGCGCATGGCGCCGCGCGCGGTATGGACAAGCAAATCGCCGGTGAGGCGGTCGCCATCGACCCGAAGGCCTGACGCTGACGCGAGCTGTTCGAGGGTCACGGCACCGGCCAGCGCCAGGAAGATGTCCGGCCGTTCGTCGTCGGGGATCAGCCGCAGGGCGGCGGCCTGTATGGCGAAGTTGGCGGCGGTCTGGTCGCGGCTGCCAGGGAGGAGCGTCACCGCGCGCAAACGGCTGCGGCGGACGCCGGCGGCGTAGTCGCCGGCGGTGATGGTATCCATCATCACATTGCCAGCCGCGACGGCATCGACGCCACGGGCGACCAGCGTATCAGCGAGTTGCTGGCTGCGATTGAAGACGCGCCGGCAGGTGCGGCGGATGATGGCGGCTTCGATCCCCGCATAGGGGCGCCCATAGCCCGTCTTGTAGACATCGAGATAGGTGATGCCGGAAATGCCGGCGAGCCAGCAGCCCGCGACGCCGATGAAGTCGCCGATCACCACCACGTGGTCATAGGCGTTGCGGGCTTGTCGCATGAAGGCAATGCCGGGGAGCAGCGTGCCGAGGCCGCCGGTGGCGATGTCCTTGGTGAGCGTGCCGCGGGCGACGCGGGAGCCTTCGCTGGCGAGCTGGGCGCGCGGGCCAACGACGGGGCAGATGCCGTCATAGGCCTTGCCGGGCCCGAGCGTCGGATAGGCTTCTGCGACGAGGTCAGCCGGCAGGCGCTTGATAATTTCGGCGCCGACCGAGTCCTCGCCGTAGCCATTGCTGATGAAAAGGAGGCGCCGGGGGCGAGCCAATCAGGAACGGCCGAGTCCGTGACGGACGAAGGCAGCGTGGGCCGCCACGGCGTCGACATAGGCTTCCTGCCGGTCGACGTTCCAATAGGTCAGGTCGTCGAGCGGGATGGGCGTGCCGGTGATGGCGCAGCGCACGAACGTGCCCGGACGGAGCACGACATAGTCGCCGTCGAGGTAGCGGAGCTGTGCTTCGGCTGGCGCGAAGCCCTTGTCGAAAATGTTCATGGCCATCTCTTTCGTCCGACATATAGGCGAGATCGGCGGGCTTGAAAACATGTCCAGAAAGGCTGACGCCAGTCTGAACAAGGCACTTTGGAAGTATTCAGCCCAGAATTGGCAGGGTGCTGCCCATCGGTGAACGATCACCACATCACGAGGGGCCCATCATGAAATTCCACCTGCTTTCCACCATCTGCCTTGCCGCCATGCTCGCCACTGGCGCTGCACAGGCTGTCGAAACCTTTGATCTGGGCGGCGCCGCCAAGGGCGATCCGAGCGCGGTGACCTACAAGTTTGGCGGCAAGGATGCCGTCGCGGTGTTCGTGCGCGGCCCGGGCGACCTGATGTACGCCAATGTCGGCGACGCCAGCGGCGCCACCTGGACCGGCTGGGCGCCGATCGGGGATGAGGCGCTGAAGGGCTCGCCCGCCTGCACGGCGATCACACCGAGCTTTATCGACTGCGTCGCGGTCGGCAAGAACAACGCCGTCTATCAGATCCGCTACTCGGCCAAGAAACATGAATGGAGCGACTGGCAGAGTCTCGGTGGCTTTGCCACCGGCGCGCCGGGCATTGCCAAGGCCTTTGATGGCGACGGCAACCCCTATCTCGCGGTCTATGTCAGCGGGCCGGACAACCAGCTGTTCTCCAACAGCCGGATCGACGGCGAATGGACCGACTGGGAGCCGCTGGGGATCACCGTGGGCGGCGACGTCGCCTGCACCGACATTCTCAAGGTCGGCGACCATTGCTACGACACCAGCGGCGGCAGCGCCGTGCAGCTCACCGATGTCACCATGGAAGCCAATGACAGCATCAGCACCGACGACCTGGGCGGCGCGGTGACGCACAAGGTCTCGGCTGTCGCCACCGGCGCCAAGGGCAACACGCTTCGCATCTTCGTGAACGGCCCCGGCCAGCGCATCTGGATGAAGAAGTGGAGCGGCACCTGGTCCGAGTGGGAACAGCTCCCGGCCCTCGCCGGCACCAACGCACCGGGCTGCACCATCACC
>JACDQI010000296.1 GCA_015657675.1 Devosia sp. | reverse complement strand
TCGAGGTTCGACAGCGGTTCGTCGAAGAGGAAGACCTGCGGATCGCGCACGATGGCGCGGCCCATGGCGACGCGCTGGCGCTGACCGCCCGAGAGCTGGCGCGGCTGGCGCTGCAGCAGGCTTTCGAGGCCCAGGATATTGGCAGCGCGATTGACCTTCTCGTTGATCTCGGCCTTGGGCACGCCCTTGAGCTTGAGCGAGAACGCCATGTTCTGCGCCACCGTCATGTGCGGATAAAGCGCGTAGTTCTGGAACACCATGGCGATATCGCGTTCCTTGGGCGGCAGGTCGTTGACGACGCGGCCGCCGATGGAGATCTCGCCCGAGGAGATGTCCTCAAGGCCGGCGATCATGCGCAGCAGGGTGGACTTGCCGCAGCCCGAGGGGCCGACAAGGATGACGAACTCACCGTCGGCGATATCGACCGAAACACCCTTGAGGGCTTCGAACGCGCCGTAGTGCTTGCCCGCCTTGTTGATGGTTACGCTGGCCAATGGATGATCCTCCTTCACGTAGTGGCAGCTGGGACGCTGCCTTATGGTGGGTCCAGAGTGGCGACTGGCTGCGACGGGGTCAATCCGTCCGCCTACAACTAAAGTCGTAGAAAAATCTAATACTAAAGTAGCATGTGCGGACTTATCGCACCGTCCAGCCACCATCGATCAGCAGGGTGTGGCCGGTGATCATCGCGGCCGCCTCGGACGCGAGGAAGACCACGGCACCCGACACTTCGCGCGGTTGCCCGATGCGATGCAATGCGGCAATTCGTTCTATGACGTCGGCCTTGAAGGCCGGGTCGCCCAGCGCCTTGGCGGTGCCGTCGGTGGTGAAGAAGGTCGGCGCCACGCAGTTGACCCGCACGCCATGGGTGCCCCATTCCACCGCCATGCACTTGGTCATGTGGCTCACCGCGGCTTTCGAGAGGCAGTAGATCGCCTCCCCGGGCAGCGCCACAGCGCCTGCCTGCGAACCCATGTTGATGATAGCGCCCTTGCCGCGCGCGATCATGTGGCGGCCGACATGCTGGGCGACAAAGAAGGTCGACTTGACCGACAGATTTATGGTCCAGTCGAACTCCTCTTCGGTGAAATTCTCCACCGGCCCCTGCGTGCCGCCACCGACATTGTTGACCAAAATGTCGATGCCGCCCCACTGGGCGATGGCGCTGTCGATGGCACCATAGGCCTGCGGCAGGTCCAGCACGTCCATCTGCAGTTTCAGCGCCCGGCGGCCCATCGCCTCGATCTCGGCGGCAAGGCCACCATCGGCCGCGACGTCGCGCAGCCCGAGCGCCACGTCGGCACCGGCATCGGCCAGCGCCAGCGCGATCGACCGGCCCAGGCCACGCCCTGCACCCGTGACCAACGCGGTCTTTCCGGCCAGCGAAAAACTCGGCAGCTGCGTGCTCATGCGATCCTCCCAGATCTGTTCCCTAGCTCTTCTCCTACGGCCAATTGCTGACAGGCCCCAAGCGAAATCCGGCTGGTGGCGCGTGCCGTAAAACGATACACGCAAGGCATCTTTCGTGTTTCTGACGGGGTGGAGCAGATGAACCAGATCGATCTCAACAATCAGGTGGCGGTGATCACCGGCGGCGCGCAGGGTATCGGCTTTGCGATTGCGCGGCGGCTCATCGCCTCGGGCGCCAAGGTCAGCCTCTGGGACATGAACGCCGACCTGCTCAACGCCGCCAAGGCCGAGCTAGGCGCCGCCGCCTCGTCGGTCACCGTCAATGTCGCCAATTACGACCAGGTCGCCGCAGCTGTCGCCGAGACGGAAAAGGCGCTGGGGCGCATCGACATCCTCGTGCACTCGGCCGGCATTGCCGGCAAGAACGCGCCGCTCGACGAGTACGAGCTCGACGAATGGCGCCGGGTGATCGAGATCGATCTCAACGGCGCCTTCTACGTCAACCGCGCCGTGCTGCCGGGTATGAAGGCCCGCAATTACGGCCGCATCGTCAACATCGCCTCGATCGCCGGCAAGGAAGGCAACCCGAACGCGGCCGCCTATGCAGCGGCCAAGGCCGGCGTCATCGGCATGACCAAGGCGGTCGGCAAGGAATGCGCGAAATACGATATCGCCATCAACGCCATCACGCCGGCCACGGCCAAGACGCGCATCCTCGATGAACTCAAGCCCGAGTTCATCGACTACATGCTGTCACGCATTCCCCGCGGTCGCTTCCTCGAAGTCGACGAAGCCGCCAACATGGTCGCCTGGCTGGTGAGCAAGGAGAACTCCTTCACCACCGCCTCGGTCTTCGACCTGTCCGGCGGACGAGCCACATACTGACAAAAGGGGGTCGACCGTGACCATTCGCCATATCGTCGCCTTCAAGTTCAAGCCGAGCATCACCCACGAGCAGCGCATGGAGATGTTTGCCAGGCTGGACGGCCTCCAGGCCCATCTCCCTGGCATGCTGAACTGCACCTACGGGCGCAGCGTAAGCCCCGAGAACCTCGAGCACGGGTTCACTTATGCGGCTGTGATGGACTTCGTCGATGCCGCGGCACGCGACGCCTATCTCGACGACGCCGAGCACAAGCGGATCGGCACGGACATCGTCGCCGCGCTTGAGGGGGGCACCGCCGGCCTCGTGGTCTGCGACATCGAGATTTAGCGGCTCAGACCGCTGAACCCACCCCAACCACCGTCATCCTCGCGCTTGACGGGGGTTTGGTGCGGTGGAGAAAGGGGTCCTCGCGTCAAGCGCGAGGATGACGGCGCGTGGTGATGGTATGCGGGAAAGAAGCGGCTGCCGCGACGCTCCCTACGCGAACCGCCCAATCCCGAACGGCGCATGCTGTGCATCTGCTACTTCGCTCACCAGTTCGACGATCATCCGCGCGGTGCGGGCTGACTGGCTCAGCCCATAATGGCCGTGGCCTACGGCATAGTACACGGCGGGGGAGCGACCAGAGCGCGAGATCACCGGGACTGAGTCCGGCATCGAGGGGCGATGGCCCATCCATTCGCTGGCCGGCGCACCTTCGAGATCCGGCAGCACCGCATCGGTAATCGCCCGCATACGCTTCCAGCGGCTGGGATTGGGGGGCAGGTCGATGCCGCCCAGTTCGGTCCAGCCGCCCAGCCGCAGGCCAGGTTCGAGCCCCGTGACCACAACGCCCCGATCGGCCAGAACCAGCGGGCGCCCGACCAGACCGGCGCGGCCGGGATAGGTGAGGTTGTAGCCGCGTTCGGCTTCGACGGGCAGGGGTTCGCCCAGACTCTGGGCCAAGGTCTTGGACCAGACGCCGGCCGCCACCAGCGCTGCGTCGAATGTCCGGGCACCGCCGTTGGCGGTCACTGTCACCAGATCGCCCTGCGGAGCGATCGCGTCGACCTTGGCGCGCTCGTGCAGCACGCCACGCGCCTGCCCGGCGAGGAAGAGCCCGGTCACCACCTCGAAGGGGTCGGTGACGATGCCCCACTCGTGGCTGACGACGCCGCGGGCGAAGATCGGCGCCAGATTGGGTTCGAGCTCGGCGATGTCGCGCGCGTCCAGATGGGTCGAGCGCAGGCCGACTTCGCCGCGCTGGTCCCAGTGGCCGAGGGACATCTGGTAGCTCTGGTCGCTCTCGTAGAGATAGAGCGCCGGGTCGCGCCGCATCAGCGCACCGATGCCGGCGCGGGCCCAGAGGTCCTCGGTCTCGTCGACGCTGCCGAGGCTGAGCGCGGTCAGTGCAGCAAGGCTGCGGGCATAGGCGTCGCCACGGCTCGATTGCCAGAAGCGCCAGAGCCAGGGTGCTATGGCAGCATAGTAAGCCGGCGGCACCTTGAGCGGCGCGTCGGGGTCGAGCAGCATCTTGAGGCCCGACCAGGCGATACCGGGTTCGGCGAGCGGAAAGATGCCCGAGCCGACGACGTGGCCGGCATTGCCCCACGAGGGACCGGTGCGGCCGGGCTCGGCCCGATCATAGAGGGTGACCTTGTAGCCGCGCTCGGCGAGCGCGAAGGCTGCACTGGTGCCGATGATCCCCGCGCCGATCACTGCAATCGAGGACCCGCGGGCAGCGGCCTCAGCCTCGTTCCGTTCACGCTCAAGCTGGCTTGCTCCTGATGAACCGCAACCTACCCAAGAGGGCAAGTCTGCGCTAGGCTTTGCCTGCGGCAGCGTTATCGATGTGAACAATGAGGATAAGGCCATGGCCGCGCTTCGTTTCCTGATCGCTTGCAGCCTGCTGCTGGGCACCGCCGCCGCCGCATTGGCCGATGCCCCTCCCCTCGACATGGCGACACAGACAGCCTGCAAGCTCGACCGCGTGCGCGAGATCATCGCCGGCGCCGAGGCCAGCAGCGCGACGCCCGAGGAAGCCAACCGGCTGATCGTCGAAAACACCGCCGACTGGTTGCCAGACTATACGGCGTTTGCCACGGGCCCCGAGGTCGCCGACCTGCGCACGGCCGCGGAAGCCGACCCGCTCAGTGCTGCCGCCTGCAGGGCGCTCCTCCCCTTTGCGCCGTCTCTGCTCGGCGGCCCGCATTTCGTCAGGCGGGCGCGACGGTCGAAGCCGGCGGCGTCCTGGAGGCCTGCGCCGACGGCAAAGGACTCTGTGTACCCGCCGCTACCGCCCGCATCCTCAGCCAATGTGGTTCTGGCTTGTTCAAGCTGCCGCTACGCGCGAGCTGCTAGGGCGGCTCACCCTCGCGCGATCGTCTCCATCAGCAGGTCCGCCATTCGCGTCCCCGGCACGCCCATATCGCGGACGATGGTCATGTGGTCGTGGCCGGGAATGGTCAGGCGCTCGACCGGGGCGCCGCGCTTTTGCGCCGCGTAGGCGAAATCCTGGGCCTGGATGTGGAAGGGCTCGGTCTCATCCTTGCCGACGACAAGGGTCAGTTGCGTGTCGGGCGCGGGGAGCGCTTCGAAAGGCGACCACTCGTTGACCTCTTCTTCGGTCAGCCCGATCTCGGGCTGCAGGAAGCTCGTGGTGATGGGCCGCAGGTCATAGATGCCGCTGACCAGCAGACTTGCCTTGGGGCGCACTGCCGGCAAGCCATGCTCGCGCGGCGCCAGCGCCGAGAGATAGCTCGCCAGATGCGCGCCGGCAGAGTGGCCGCTGGCGGTGAGCCGACCGGCGTCGCCGCCATACTGGGCAATATGCATCCCCACCCAGGCTGCGGCGGCGCGGACTTCGTCGACCAGCTGTGCCATGCGGGCGCCGGGCATCAGCGTATACTCGGCGATCACCGCGATGGCCCCAGCGGCCAGCACGGTGTCGGCGATGAAATGGTAGTTCTCGCGGTCATTGGCGCGCCAATAGCCGCCGTGGAGGAAGAGGTGCACCGGCCGGCCGCTGCCGCCGCCCTCCGGCGCGAAGAGGTCGAGCTTTTGCCGGGGCGCGGCGCCATAGGCGATATCGGCAATGACGGGGTGGCGAGCGCGGGTGGCGGCGCTGGCGGTCCGGTAGCCGTCGTTGAGCGCCTCGAACTCAGGCACCACGGCGCGGATCTTGAACGGATCAAAACTCATCGGCCCCGCCTCCCCGCAGGTGCCGCAGCCTAGCCGGGCATGACGGCGCTAGCCAAGCGGCAGTTCGCCCTGCGCCGGCACGGCCTCGCCGATGGCGCGTTCAATGGCGGCCTCGAGCACTTTCAGGTCCTCGGGCCGGGACAGGCGATGGTCGCCGTCGGGGATCAGCGTGAAGGTCACCGGATCGACCAGGAGGTGCTGGGCCAGCCGCAGCGCGTGTTCCTTGGGGACGTCGGGATCGCGGCCACCCTGCAGGATCGTGACCGGGCAGCCGGTATCGATGCCGCGTTCGCCCAGCATCAGGTGGGTGCGACCGTCCTCGATCAGCGCCCGGGTGATCGGATAGGGCTCTGCGGAGTACTCGGACGGCTGTTCGACAACGCCGGTCTCGGCCAGCGCCTTGCGTTCCTTGGCGGTGAACGCCTTTTCCATCAGCTCCTGGGTCATGTCGACGGCCGGAGCGATGAGGATCAGCGCCTTGACCCGGTCGATGCCGGCAAGGCGCAGCGCCCGGTTGAGCAGCAGCGCCAGCCAGCCACCCATGGACGAGCCGATCACCACCTGCGGGCCGGTGGTGGTGGCAAACACGGCAAGCGATTCGTCGAGCCAACGGGTGATCGTGCCTTCAAGGAAGTCGCCGCCGGACTGGCCATGGCCGGAATAGTCGAAACGGGTGACCGCGAGGCCGCGCGCCGCACCAAAGGCGTCGATGGCGCTTGCCTTCGAGCCGGTCATCTCCGAGCGGTAGCCGCCCATCCAGAACAGACCCGGCGCGCTGCCCGGGCGGCGCAGGATGGCAATATCGCGGGCGGCGGAACCGGGACCGACACTGAGCATTTCAGGCATGGGGAGGCCTCATGAGCGTATCCGATGCTCATGCAATGTCCTGTCGCTGGGTGCAACTGTGGCACCGCGACGAAAATTCGTAAGCATTCTCGCTGTTCTGGCCCCAGCGCCTGTTGACTTATGGGGCCGCGACCACGATTTTAGGCGCCGCTCCCGCCGCTTCGGTAACAATTGAAGGATCGCCTGCCATTCGTCGTCCCATGAGACCCGTTGCGCCCCAGAAAGATGGGCCGCAGTCCAATGAAGATATCTCCAGCCCTGATGTCCAGCTGATCGACGCCGAAGGCGAGAACAAGGGCGCCGTGCGAACGCGTGACGCACTGGCGATGGCTCAGGAGCTTGGGCTCGACCTGGTGATCATCTCTCCCAATTCCAATCCGCCCGTCGCCAAGATCCTGGATCTCGGCGCTTCAAGTTTGCCAGCGCAGAAAAAGCTGCCGAGCGCGCAAGAAGCAGAAGGTCATCGAGGTCAAGGAAATCCAGCTCCGGCCCAATATCGATGACCATGACTACCAGACCAAGATGAAGGCGGTGCACCGCTTCCTCGACGAGGGTGACCGCGTCAAGGTGACGATGCGCTTCCGTGGTCGCGAAATGGCGCACCAGGACATCGGCATGCAGCTTTTGGTCAAGGTACAGGCCGAACTGGCTGAAAAGGCCAAGGTCGAATCTTCGCCGCGCTCGGAAGGCCGGCAAATGGTGATGGTGCTGGCGCCCAAGTAAGCGCCACGCTCATCGCGGAATGCAAAAAGGGCGCCCTGCGGCGCCCTTTGTCGTTTCTGGCGGGTCGCTCAGATCTTGAGCCAGGCCGGGCAATCGAGGTGCCGCGGCCCAGACCATAGCCGAGGCGGATATTGAGCATGCCGACCGGCTCGACCAGGCGGGCGCCGTCGAGGCCACCGACCTGTTCCACCGCAAAGCCGGCCTTGCCGACCAGATCGGCGACAGCTGCCACCGCGGCCTCGTCATTGCCGGCGACAAACACCGGCACGCTGGCAGTGGCGGCGGCCGGCGCGTCGAGCAGCGCGGCGAAGATGGTGTTGAAGGCCTTCACAACGCGGGCGCCGGTGGCGACCTTGGAAATCTGCTCGGCGGCCGAGGTGGTGTGGCCGATGGTTAGGCCGGAAAAGTCGGCGGTGATCGGGTTGGACATGTCGACCACGACCTTGCCCTTGAGATCGAGCGAACCGGCGGCCTCGAGGGCTGCGGCATAGGGCAGCGCCAGCACAACGATGTCGGCGCCCTTGACTGCGTCCGCGTAGGACGTGCCGCCGCTGCGGCTGCCGACGATGACCGACGCCTTGCCGGCCAGACGCTTGGCGAGGCCCTTGCCCATATTGCCGTTGCCGAGAATTGCGATGCTCATTTTGCTCTCCGGGATTGATCGAACGCGATGGGCTCTATCTAGATCATCGCCTCATGGGTTAGAATTGCCGCAGTTCTCGTTTCAGAATTGCACTGCGGTATCGAATGAGTCGGCTGGAGGATCTCGAAACCTTCGTATCTGCGGTGCGGACCGGCAGCTTTGCCGGGGCAGCGCGTCAGCTCGGGTTGTCCCCCGCCATGGTCGGGCGGCGCATCCAGGCGCTTGAAGACCGGCACGGGGCCCGGCTGATCGAGCGGACCACCCGGTCGCAGCGGTTGACCGTGCTGGGCGAAAGCTTTCTGGCGCAGGCCGAGCAGGTGCTCGACGCTGCCGCCGAGCTGGATGAACTCACGCGGAATACGCCCGGACCACTGGAAGGCCTCGTGCGCCTCACGGGACCGGCGACGCTGGGCACGCATCGCCTTGCCGCCATCGTTGCAGCATTCTGCGAAGCCAATCCGCGGCTGACGGTGGAAATGTCGCTCAGCGACCGGCGCGCGATCTCTTTACCGAGGGGTTCGACTTTGCCGTGCGGGTGGGCGAATTGCAGGTCTCCTCTATGGTGGCGCGCCGCGTCGGCACCTATCGGCTGCTCTGCTGCGCAGCGCCGGCCTATCTCGCTGGGCGACCGCCGGTCGCGCATCCGCACGACCTTGCCGGGCACAAGTGCCTGCTCAACCTCAACATGGTGCGCGCGGACGCTGGCCGTTCACCGGCCCGGACGGCGAAATGGTGATCGCCGAGATCAAGGCCCAGCTGCAGATCGACAATGGTGAGGCGCAACGGGCGGCGGCGCTGGCCGGCGCCGGCATTGTCTACCTGCCGGCCGAGCTGGTAGCCGATGACATCTCGGCAGGCAGACTGGTCCGACTGCTGCCGGACTGGCAGACGCTCAGCATGCCCATCAGCCTCGTCCATCCGTCACGCCGACTGGTGTCGCGGCGGGTCACGGCGCTCATGGAGGCTATCGCGGACGGCCTGCAGCGCGCCGCCGCGTAAACCATATTGACGGAAACCGGCTGCGACCAAGGTCGGTTAAGACTAAAGTAACCATCCTCAGAGGGGTGGGACTCCACGTGCAGATCGCGCTGCAGACAGCGAGCAGTTATCTTCGCGGCATTCTCGACCGGGAACGGGTCGACAACGCCGCCGGCTCGCCATTGCGCACACTGACCCGCGGTCGAACGTGTCGCCCGCGCCTGGGCCGGCAAGCACCTGCTCGAACTCACTCCGTCGGGCGCCTTTGAAAAGGGGATGGCCAACGCCTCGGGCATGCGCATCGACTTTTTGGCCTCGATCAGTCCGTCGGCGCCGTTCTCGTCGCGCGAAATCTACGAGTCGCTCTACCATTCGCTCGACAAGATGGGACTCAAGCCCAAGAGCCGGAACGTCTCGATCGCCATCAATCTGGGCGGGCTCACGGTCGACATTGTCCCGGCCCGTCGCGACAATCCGCAGACCGAGGAGCACTGGCTCTATAGCGCATTGCGCGGCAAAGCCTTCGTCACCGACCCCAACCAGCATGTGCTCGACGCGCTCAAGTCCAACCGGCGCGATGAAGTGCGGGTGCTGAAGCTCTGGCGCGACAAGAACAACCTGAGCTTTCCCAGCTACTATCTCGAACTGACGGTGGCGGCGGCGCTGCGCGGCAAACCGCGCGAGCTGTCGGACAATGTCTGGACAGTGTTCGGCTATCTCGAGAACCACTTTGTGGCGCGCAGCGTGCTTGACCCTGCCAACGCCCACAATATCGTTTCGGACGAACTCGATATCCGCGAAAAGGCTCGCATCCGCACCGTCGCCAAGGTGACGCGCGCCGCCAAGTCCTGGCAGGACATCCTCAGTTAATCCCCTGTCTCGCGACGCAGGCCAGAACATGTTATGATCGTGCACATGCTCGATCACAAACAGACCCTCGCCTATGTCTCGGCGCACCTGGCGCGCCTCCTCGCCAACCGCATGCGCGACGCGCTGGCGCCCATTGGCGTGCTGCCGGCGCAGTTCACGGCTATTGCCGAGATCGCGCAGGACGAGGGGCTGACACAGAAACAGCTGGTCGAACGGCTCGATCTCGAACAGCCCGGCGTAGCGCGGACGCTGGCGACGCTGGAAAAGGAAGGCTGGATCGAGCGGCGGAATGCCGGCGGGGTGCAGGGGCTCTATCTCACCCAGCGCGCCCACGATGTGCTGCCCCGGGCGCTCGGCGCCATTGCGGCGCTCGACCGCGAAGCCAGCGCCGATTTCACCCGAACCGAACGCGAGCACCTGCTCGATACGCTGGAAGAGGCGGTGTCGAACAACCGGCGGCGGGGTTAGCGGGTTCGCTCACCGGAACATCCCCAAACTCGACTATCATCCCAGCGAAAGCTGGGATCCACCTCTCCGCTGGCACCCGTTGCAGCATGGATCCCTGCTTTCGCAGGGATGACACCGGTGCGTGGGTGAAGAGTTGAGCGTTACCGCGACTTCCTGAACCGGCCGCGGTCGATTTCGCGCTGGCGCAGTTCGAGGTCGGCGAAGGACGTGGCTTCGTCGATATAGGCGCGTTCGGGGTCGAAACGGCGACGGGCCAAGGCCGCCTTGAGGTCGTTGAGAATACCCATCTGTGGTAGCTCTCCTGTTGCCCGACCAATATGGGCCTCGTCCCCCGGCCCAGCTAGCGCTCCCGGCGCAGTGCGGATATGAGCACAGCGGGCAGATGGGGGTTGCACTCCATCCCCTCCCCTTGTATATCGCGCGCTTCCGAACCGCCCGGCCAAAAAGGCATGCCGTGGCGGTTTTTGATGCGTGGGCCTCGGCCCCCTTGAACTAGAAGGCAAGCAAAATGCCAAAGATGAAGACCAAGTCAGGCGCTAAGAAGCGCTTCAAAATGACTGCGACCGGCCGCGTGAAGGCCGGCGTTGCAGGCAAGCGCCACCGGTTGTCCAGCCACGACGCCGACTACATCCGCTCCCACCGCGGCACCAAGGTGCTCAAGAAGGGCGATGAGAGTCTGGTCAAGTGGTACATGCCGTACAACCGTTAAGGAGCTGAGCCGATGGCACGCGTTAAAAGAGGCGTAACTGCTCACGCCCGTCACAAGAAGATCCTGAAGCAGGCGGAGGGCTTTTATGGCCGCCGCAAGAATACCATCCGCACGGCCAAAGCCGCGGTGGACAAGGCCGGCCAGTACGCTTACCGCGACCGCCGGGTGAAGAAGCGCAATTTCCGCGCCCTGTGGATCCAGCGCATCAACGCTGCGGTCCGCGAGCACGGCCTGACCTATGGTCGATTTATCGACGGCCTCATCAAGGCCGAGGTGGCTGTCGACCGCAAGGTGCTGTCTGACCTGGCGATCACCGAACCCGCAGCGTTTGCGGTGCTGGTGGCGCAGGCCAAGAAGGCCCTGGACTATCTCGCGCCGGTCGAAAAGACCACGCACGAGCGCGTCAGCGCCTAACACCTCTCGCCTTTTTCGAGGCCTCAAGCTAAGCCTTGCGCCGCCGGATCCGGGATGGCGCGAGGCTTTTGTTTTAGCGCAACGCCGCGACACCCCCACGAGACCTCATTGAGACCTCATGGTGAGCGTGTCGAACCACGAGGTCGGGAAAACCGACCTCGCCACGACCTCGTCCTTCGACAGGCTCAGGATGAGGCCTACTGCAACTGTACGGGCTGACTGGAACACACATGTCCCTCGACGAACAGATTTCGACCCTCCGCACCGAACTGGGCGCCGCCATCGCGGCCGCCGACAGCGAGCAGGCGCTGGAGGCCGTACGCGTCGCCGCACTGGGCAAGAAGGGCTCGGTTTCAGCCCTCCTCGCTTCGCTGGGCAGCATGGCGCCCGAGGATCGCAAGAGCGCGGGCCCCGCCATCAACGGCCTCAAGACCGAGATTGCCGGCCTGATTGACGCGCGCGGTACCACGCTGAAGGCTGCGGCGCTCAATGCCCGTCTCGCCAGCGAGACGCTCGACGTCACCCTGCCTCTGCGCCCGGCCCCGACCGCCGAAGGCCGCATCCATCCGGTCAGCCAGGTGATCGACGAGATCACCGCGATCTTTTCAGACATGGGGTTCTCGATCGCCGAAGGGCCCGATATCGAGACCGACTATTACAACTTCACCGCGCTCAACTTCCCCGAGGGCACCCGGCGCGGGAAATGCACGACACCTTTTTCATGGCGCCCTCGCCCGACGGGGTGAAGCGCGTGCTGCGCACCCATACGTCGCCGGTGCAGATCCGCGTCATGCAGAAGACCAACATGCCGCCCGAAGCCGGCTATGTGGCCCAGCCGATCGATCCGCCGATCCGCGTGGTGATGCCCGGCCGCACCTATCGGCACGACAGCGACCAGACGCATACGCCGATGTTCCATCAGGTCGAAGGCCTCGTCATCGACAAGTCGGCCCATATCGGCCAGCTGCGCTGGGTGCTCGAAGAATTCCTCAAGGCGTTCTTTGAAGTCGACAACGTCACGCTGCGCTTCCGCCCGAGCTTTTTCCCCTTCACCGAGCCCTCGATGGAAGTGGACGTGCAGTGCGACCGCTCCGGCGCCGAGGTCAAGATCGGCGAGGGCAGCGACTGGCTCGAGATCCTGGGCTGCGGCATGGTGCATCCGAATGTACTGCGCCATTGCGGCCTCGACCCGGATGTCTACCAGGGCTTTGCCTGGGGCATGGGGATCGACCGCATCGCCATGCTGAAATACGGCATGAACGATCTGCGCGCCTTCTTTGACGCCGACAAACGCTGGCTCGACCATTACGGCTTCCGCCCGCTGGACCTGCCGACGCTGTTCGGCGGGCTGAGCAGCTGATCGAGATGAGCAAGGTGCTGGCGTGAGAGGCATTGCCGTCGTCGCCCTGATGCAGATGGTGCGCGCCAAGCCAATGGCTCGGCGCCTCATCGGCCATGGCGCGCCTGCCGGCACGTTTAACTGCCGCGTTCGCACGGTGCACTACTGGGCCGGCCCCAGCCAGGGCGAGACGGAGACGCTGGACGGCAGCGACTGGGAACTCGATGTCATCACCGACCAGAACCTGCTGTGGGAGCGCCAGGATGGCGAGAGCCTGCATGACGGGTTGCCGCTCGACATCGTCTATCGCCCGGGTGGGGTCGACCAGTTGATCGCCCACAATACCGATTTCAGCTTCATGCTCCGCATCGCCCTGGGTCCCTACCCGCAGACCGTCCCTACTCCATTCTCCGCCTTGGGCACGCATGTTGCCCTGAGCGGACTCTGCTTTTTCGAACCGCGAGACCTCTGATGAAGTTCACCCTCGACTGGCTCAAGGAACACCTCGAGACCACGGCTACGCCCGACGAGATTTCGAAGGCGCTGACGATGATCGGCCTCGAAGTCGAAGGCGTGGAGGAACAGGGCAAGGCGCTCAAGAAGTTCGTCGTGGCGCAGGTGGCGCATGCCGAGCCGCATCCGAACTCGGATCATCTCAATATCTGCAAGGTCGATGCCGGCACCGGCACGCTGATCGATGTGGTCTGCGGCGCGCCCAATGTGACAACCGGCATGAAGTCGGTCTTTGCCTTCCCGGGCACCTACATTCCGGGCAAGGATTTCGAGCTCAAGGCCGGGGTCGTTATCCGGGGCGCGCCGTCGAACGGCATGCTGTGCTCGGCCGCCGAGCTTGAACTGAGCAACGACCATGACGGCATCATCGCGCTGCCCGACGATGCGCCGATCGGCGTACCCTATGTCGACTATGCCGGGATCAACGGCGTGGTGTTCGATATCTCGATCACCCCCAACCGCGGTGATGCCACCGGCGTCTATGGCGTGGCGCGCGATCTGGCGGCTTTCGGCCTCGGGACGCTCAAGGCCACCGATATGTCGCCGGTCAAGTCGGCCGGGGCCTCGCCGATTGCGGCGCTGCCGCATCAGTTTTCGGCAGACGAGCCCAAGGCGATCCGCAAGTTCGCCGGCCGCTATATCAAGGGGGTCAAGAACGGCCCGTCGCCCGAGTGGCTGCAGCAGCGGCTGCGGGCTGTCGGGCTGCGGCCGATCAATACCGTGGTCGATATCACCAACCTGGTGTCGCTCGGCTGGGGCCGGCCGCTGCATGCCTATGACCCGGACAAGATGGTGGGCAAGCCGGTGCTGCGCAATGCCAAGCCCGGCGAGGCTTTCGACGCGCTCGACAATAAGATCTACGCCCTCGACCAGAATATGACGGTGATCGCCGATGACCAGGGTCCGCTCTGCATCGGCGGTATCATGGGCGGCATCCGCTCGGGCTGCACAGAGGCGACGGTCAACGTTTTCATGGAATGCGCCAGCTGGGACCCGGATCTGATCGCCCGCACCGGCCGCAAGACCGGCATCGTCTCGGACGCGCGCTACCGCCTCGAACGCTCGGTCGATCCGGCGCTCACCGAGCCGGGCCTCGAACTCGCCACCCGCCTCGTGCTCGAACTCTGTGGCGGTACGCCGATGGAGCGGGTCATTTCCGGCGAGGACGTGTTCCCCAATACGGTCGTCGACTTCCCCTTGGGTGAAGTGCAGCGCCTCACGGGCCTGCGCACCGCGCCCGAGGAGATCGAGGTCATTCTCGGCCGGCTCGGCTTTTCGCTCTCCGGTTCCGGCGACCGCCGCAGCGTCAAGGTGCCCTCCTGGCGTCCGGACGTGACGCAGAAGGCCGACCTCGCCGAAGAAGTGATGCGCATGGTCGGCGTCGACAACGTGCCGGTCGAGCCGCTGCCGCGTCTCAACCACGTGGCGCAGCGCATGCTGACGCCGATCCAGAACCGTCGGCGCCTGGCGCGACGCGCTCTGGCGTCGCGCGGCCTCGATGAGGCGGTCAACTGGTCGTTCATCTCCGAGGCCGAGGCCAAACTATTCGGTGGCGGTCAGGAGGAGCTCAAGCTCGCCAACCCCATCGCGTCCGAGCTCACTTCGATGCGGCCGTCGCTGCTGCCAGGTCTGCTCGGCGCGGCGCGACGCAATGCCAATCGCGGTTTTGCTGACCTCAAGCTGTTCGAAGTCGGCCAGGTGTTCCACTCCTACCTCCCAGCCGGGCAACACACTTTCGCCACCGGCATCCGCACCGGCACCGCCTCGGTCGCCGGCGCCGGTCGCCATTGGGAGAGCCCTGCCCGCAAGGCCGGGGTGTTCGACGCCAAGGCCGATCTTGCCGCGCTGCTCGACGCCCTCGGCCTCGACATCGACAAGCTGCAGGTCGTCGCCGAACCCGCCCCCTGGAGCCATCCGGGGCGCGGCGGACGCGTGCAGCTGGGGCCGAAAGTGATCATCGGCTGGTTCGGGGAGATTCACCCGAACCTTTTGACCGAGTTCGATCTTTCGGGTCCCGTCGCAGCCTTCGAAGTCGACCTCGATGCCCTGCCCGAGCCGCGCCGCAAGCCGACGCGGGCCAAGCCGGCGCTCGCCCTTTCGGACCTGATGCCGCTGAGCCGCGATTTCGCCTTCGTGGTCGATCGCAGCGTCTCGGCCGCCACAATCCTCAAGGCGGCCAAGGGGGCCGACAAGGCGCTGATCACCGCCGTCGACATCTTCGACGTTTTTGAAGGCGCCGGCGTCGGCGAGGGCAAGAAGTCGGTCGCCATCGAAGTCACCCTGCAGCCGCAGGACAAGACACTCACCGACGACGACATCGAGAAGATCTCGACGTCCATCGTCGGCGCGGTGAGCAAGGCGACGGGCGGGGTGCTGCGCACGTGACCGACCGCCCGGTCATCTGCTCGTTCTGGCACGGCCCGTTCGGCTGGCTCGAGCAGCTCTCGGTCCGCTCGTTCCTGCGCAACGGCCACCCGGTGCATGTCTACGGCTACGAGCCGATCGAGGGCCTGCCGGAGGGCGCCGAGTGGCGGGATCTCGACGCGCTGATCCCGCGCGAAAAGATGTTCTATTACAAGGGCAAGGGCACGGTCGGGGTGTTCTCCGACCTCGTCCGCATGACCCTCCTGCGCCATCAGCGCGGCATATGGGCCGATTGCGATGTCTACTCGGTCCGCCCCGTGCCGCAGCCGCGCAGCTATCTGATGGCCTATGAGCGTCCGGGCTCGGTCAATGGTGCGGTGCTCTATATTCCGCATGACGCGCCGCTGCTCGACGATCTGCTCGGCATTTTCGAGGACGGACCGCGACCGCTGCTTGAGCCGCATCTGCCGCTTGCACGACGCCTTGAGGTTGCCGCCAAGCGGCTCGCTGGCATCAAGGTGCCGGCCGAGTACATGCAGTACGGCGCCACAGGGCCCTTCGCGCTGACGCACTATGTCAAAAAGCACGACCTGCTCAGCCAGGTGCAGCCGAGCGAAGTGCTCTATCCGGTGCCCTATGAGGGCATCCCAGGGCTGATGAAGGCGGGCAGTTCGCTCAACTCCTCAATCACCGAACGGACGCTCTGCGTGCACCTGTGGTCGAGCCAGCTGACCCGCCGCGGCCGCGAGGCCATGCCGCTGCCAGAACCAGATTCCGCACTGGCAGCGCTGTGCGCTCGCGAAGGTGTCGCGCTCGTCGCCTGAGGCTAGCGCTTGCCGATCAGCTTGTTCCAGCGCTTGAGCCAGAAGCGCTTCCAGCGGTGGCGCATGTAGCGGTAGAACAGCTCATTGGTCATCACGTGCCGGTAGGACCGGCGATAGGCGACATTGGCGTAGAGCAGCCAGGGCCGGGCGCGGCCGGTGTAGTGCAGGATGTAGGGGTCCATTGCCTGGTGCGCGACCTGCGGATCGGTGACGTTGAAGCGCCAGGGCAGCTTGGTCCAGTTGTCCTTGAAGATCAGGTTGAGCATGTCCTGATCGAAATAGAGTTTTTCGAGAATGCCGCGCGCCTTGAATTCCTCGATGCGCGCCGGGATGTTGGCGGCGGCATATTTGGGCACGTCGATCAGCATGACGCCCGAATTGAAATAGTCCTGCGCGGGATCGAAAATGCCGGTCTTGGTGCGGATATCGCGCCCCAGCATGTTGAGCTGGCGGATCGGATCGCTGACGCCCGCCACCGGCCGACCCTGCATTTCCTGCTCGAACAGTTTTTCGATCGGCGAGACCGCAAAGGTGTCGCAGTCGAGATAGATGGCGCGCTCGACGCCGGCCGGCAGGATGGCGTCGATCAGGAGGCGCGCGTACATCACCGTATGCAGGCGGTTATCGACCGGCAGGTTGCGGCAGACTTCGTTGAAGCGGGCGTTCTGCGAGAGTTCGTAGTGATTGACGGTGACCCCGAACTCTTGGCGTAGGTTCTCGAAATCAGGCATCCGCTCGGGCTTGAGCCCATCATGCAGCAGGTGGAACACCAGATCGCGCCGCGTGGTACAGAGGCAGATCGAACGCGCCACGGCAAAGGCGGGCGCCCAGAAATTGTCGTCAAAGGTCAGGACGATATGGATCGGGCCGGAGACAGTGATTTTGGCGCACTCCCAAGGGTCAGCAGCGGGTCTTATCACAAAGTCGGCCGAGGCCAAGCAGGGGCGCGGAATTCACTGGCAGGAGTTGGCATGGGGCGCTATCACCCCTGCCGTGACCGCTAATGACCCCAGCTTTTCGCCATCCCTCCAGCGCCGGAGCCGGATTCAAGAGATGAGATTGACCGTTCTGGGCGGTACCGCGTCCGCTATCGGCTGGGGCGTGCTGTTCGTAGCGCTGGTCGTTTCACCCATTCTCGCAGCGCTGCCAGTGTCTTTGCTTTAGCCTTGATGCTCTGCCTGATGCCGGTGCTGGTGCAGCCGGGCGCGCTGGGCAAGCTGCTCGATGCGCCGGCGCAACTGGTTTTTGCGGGCGTGGTCGCGGTCCTCGCGACGAGTTACGCCATTACGGCGCGTGAACCGACGGACGTGCTGTTCTTCGCCAATTTTCTTGCCATGCCGCTCTCTGCAGCGGTCTACCTGATCGCGCTGGAGCGGCAGGGACGAGCGACGACGTTGCTGATCCTGCGGCTCTGCCTGCTGGGGACGGCGGTGGGGCTTGGCTTTGCGCTCTACGACATTTTTGGCCGTAATCTCGATCGGGCCATGGGCTTTATCGGCAATCCCAACCTGATGCCGCGCATTGCGCTGCCGCTGGGCTTTGCGGCCCTGGCAGGGGTGTTCGTCGATACCGGCTGGCGGCGCTGGCTCTATTGCCTTGCACCAGTCGCGGCGATCGCCACGACCTTCCTCTGCGGCTCGCGCGGCGCTTTTGTCGCCATTCCGGCCATGGTGCTGCTGTCGATCATCTTCCTCTGGCAGAACAAGGCGACGCGGACCTTTGTCACGGTCGGGGCGCTGCTGACGGCGGCAGGTGCGGTGGCGGGCGCGCTCTATCTGGGCCCCTCGGTCTTCGAGCGCTTTGCCGGTATTGTGCAGGTGGTGAGCGACGTGCTGCAGAGCGGCCGGGCCGGATCGGATGGCGCCACGCAGGAGCGGCTGGTAATGTACAGTACCGGCATTGAAGCTTTCCAGCTTTCGCCCTGGATCGGCTGGGGCTGGGCGAACCTGGGGAACATTGCTGCCGAACTCAATCCGGAGGTGTTTGCGAGCCAGGCCGGCACCGCCTTCATGTATCACAACGATGCGGTCAACTTCGCGGTCGCGGCCGGTGTCGTTGGCCTCGCCTGTCTTGCCGCGCTGCTGGTCGCGCCGGTGCTGGGCGCCGTCGCCGCACCGCGGGACCGCTACTTCGCCACCCGGCTCTATATCTGCCTGATCCTCAGCGTCGGCTATGCCATTTTCGGGCTCACAGACTCGACGCTCGGCTATGATGCGCCGACGACGCTCTATGCCTTCCTCACCGCCATGGTGCTGGGCGCCTTCCGCGAGCCGAAGGCCGAGGCGCCGGCTGTCTGAGGCGATGTTGCCGGTTGCCCGGTCGCGGTGCTAAACCGCCGCCATGTCCGCGCCCTTCGAACTCACGCCGTCTACGAGCCCGCTGCCGATCAAGGTGCTGGCCTTCTACAAGTTCGCCGAGTTGCCGGACTGCGCGACCTTGAAGGGCGAACTGGCGCAGTTCTGCTGCGCTCGCAAGATCCGCGGCACCTTCATCATTGCGCCGGAAGGCCTCAACGGCACCGTCGCCGGCACGCCCGCCGCCATTGATGCGCTGAGCGACTACCTCGATGGCGGACCGTTCGGGACGCGGCTGCAGGGCGCCGAAGCCAAGATTTCCTGGGCGGCCGAAATGCCGTTTCTCCGCATGAAGGTGCGGCTCAAGCCCGAGATCGTCACCCTGCGTGCACCCGAGGCCAATCCGGCCGTGCAGGTCGGCACCTATGTTGAGCCCGAGGACTGGGACCGCGTGATCGGCGCTAACGACGTGACGCTGATCGATACGCGCAACAGCTACGAAGCCGCCATCGGCACGTTTCGCGGCGCCATTGATCCGGGCACGGCGAACTTCACCGAGTTCAAGGACTATGTCGCCACGCATCTCGACCCGAAGCGGGAAAAGAAGGTGGCGATGTTCTGCACCGGCGGCATCCGCTGCGAGAAGGCGTCGAGCTATCTTCTGAGCCAGGGTTTCGAAGAGGTGTTCCACCTCAAGGGCGGGATCCTGAAGTACCT